>JAFKKS010000240.1 GCA_017304555.1 Hyphomicrobiales bacterium | reverse complement strand
AGACGACGGCAAGCCCCGCGTTCTGAAATCAGGGGTTATCGAGGGAATGGCATATACACTCTATTCGGACGGGGCGGTGGATGCGGAACTGCCGCGCATTGGAATTGTGCGTTTTGCTTCGATCGCCGAGTGGCGGGCCTATATGCGGGCCGAGACATAGGATTACGTGACGACCAAAACAATGATTAAGATGAGTACTGACCTTTACGTAAGGTTGCATAGTCTATAGTAGATAATATGTGCGGAGGTAGAATCGAGCTTCGCTCGGTTTCTGCCGTCGCGCCAGTGTAATTCTTCACTTCAGTTAAAAAGCATTCACGATCGGCGAACGCGCGGCGATGAATGCGGGGGCGCTTGTGATGGTCGAGACAACGTCGATGCCAACCTATATTGAACTTACGGCTGAAATCGTTTCGGCCTACGTCAGCAACAACGCGGTGGCGGCGGCGGAAATGCCCGCACTGATCAATCAGGTCCATCAGGCGCTTATCCGTGTCGGCGGCGGTTCGGTGCCCGAGCAGACCAGCGAAGTGCCGAAGCCGGCCATTCCGGTGAAGCGCTCGGTTAATCCCGACTTCATTATCTGCCTTGAGGACGGGAAGAAATTTAAGTCACTCAAGCGTCATCTGCGAACGCAGTACAACATGACGCCCGAGCAGTATCGCGAGAAATGGGGACTGCCGGCGGATTATCCGATGGTCGCGCCGAACTATGCAGCCGCGCGATCGCAACTCGCGAAAAATATGGGCCTCGGCCAACAGCGCCGCCGCCCGCGCACCTGACGCGCAGGGCGTGTCTCACAGCGCTTCGCGCAAAACGCGCGCTGAGCCTCATGACGCATTTTTCTGCTACCGCGGCTTAATCGCGGAACGTCAAGCCGCGCGGCGCGCCGCAACGATCTGGTCCGCGGTGCGGCCCGTCAGTTCCGCCATGTGATCGAACCGGAACGAATAGGTTCCGACGCCAGCGGTCGCTGAGCGCAGTTCAACGATAAGATCGCCGATTTCCGCTTCCGGCATCAGCGCCCGCACGGAATCCCAGCCACTCCAGCCTTCACGCGCGTCGAAGCCGAGCAACTGGCCCCGCCGTGCCGACACGATCGCGTTGACCTTGGCGGTCGCCTCGGACGGAGCAACGATCTCGACCGCGAAAATCGGCTCGAGCAGTACCGGCTGACATTGCGGCAGTGCCTCGGCAATTGCGATGCGGCCGGCCGTGCGGAACGCCATGTCCGAGGAGTCCACCGTGTGGTACGATCCATCGACCAGCCGTACCGTGACGTCGACGACCGGAAAGCCCAGCGGCCCCAATTTGAGGCCGTCGCGCACACCCTCGTCGACGGCCGGGATGTAGTTTCGCGGCACGACACCACCGGTAATCTTGTCCTCGAACGTGAAGCCCGCGCCGCGCGGCAACGGGTTGATCTCCACCACCACGTCGCCGAACTGGCCGTGGCCGCCGGACTGCTTCTTGTGGCGGCCGCGTTGCACTACCCCCTTGCGGATCGTCTCGCGGTAGCCGACCGTCGGCGCATGCTTCTCGATCGCGATGCCGAAGCGGGATGCGAGCCGCTCCGTCGCAACGCGCAAATGCATTTCGCCCTGCCCGGAAACCACGACCTGATGTGTCTCGGGATTGTGCAGCAGGGTAAGCGAAGGATCTTCATCGAGAAG
>JAFKKS010000239.1 GCA_017304555.1 Hyphomicrobiales bacterium | reverse complement strand
CCCGACCCTCTCCCCGTAAACGGGGAGAGGGAGCGTGCCCGCCGATGGGACGGCGGAATAACCCGGGCCGTCGTCCTTCGAGGCTCGGCGCCAGCGCGCCTCGCACCTCAGGGTGACGGATCAGCATCACGCAACGGTGACGCTGCGCCGCGTTGGCAATCGTGGTGCCGGATGCCTAGATGGCGGCGGGGCGGGCGGCCGACGTATGGTGACGGCTTGATCAAATCGTCTCTTCGCATGTTCGTCATCGTCGGTGCGTGCGTGTTCGCCATCGCGTCGGCATCAGCGCAGGATCATCCGGGCGAGAAGCCCTCCGAAGGCCAGCGCGGGCCAGGCGTCCTCTCGCTTCTACCGGCCAATGCGACGACCGATCACGCCATGCAGATCGGCGGTGAGACGCTTGCCTACACGGCGACGGCCGGAACATTCTCGCTCTACGGTCAGAACGGCGAGCGTTCGGCGGCGATCTTCTACACCGCCTACACGCGCAAGGGCGCTGACGCTGACAAGCGGCCGGTGACCTTCGTCTTCAACGGCGGGCCGGGCGCCTCCTCCGCTTATCTGCATCTCGGGCTTGCGGGGCCGCGGGTCGCCGGCTTCGGCGTCGCACGAGACGGGGCCGCGCCCTCGCTACAGGACAACCCCGACACCTGGCTCAAATTCACCGATCTCGTCTTCATCGATCCGGTCGGAACCGGCTGGAGCCGCTCCGCGAAAGCGGACAAGGCGGATGATTTCTGGAGTGCGCGGGCCGATGCGCAGTCGATCGCCAAGGTGATCGCGCTCTATGTCAACAACAATGCGCGCACCGCGTCCGCCAAATATCTTCTCGGCGAAAGTTATGGTGGGTTTCGCTCGCTGAAGGTGGCGCGCGCCCTGCAGCGCGAGCAGGGGATCATCGTCAACGGCATCGTGATGGTGTCGCCGTTCCTCGACGGCAGCCTCGTCTTCAATGCCAACCGCTACGCGCTCGGCGCGGCGTTGCAGCTTCCCTCGCTTGCTGCCGCGGAACTCGACCGCACGGGGAAGTTCACGCCCGAGGCGCTTGCCGCTGCGGAGCGTTTTGCGCTGAGCGATTACCTGACGGCGCTCGCGGGTCCGCCGTTGCAAGGTGACGCCGCTTCGCGCTTCTACGCCAAGGTTGCGGAACTGACGGGCGTGCCGGTCGACGTCGTGCGGCGCACGCGCGGCTTCATCCGCGACAACTACGAGAAGACGACGCAAGGAGGCCAGAGTCGGGTGGCGAGCCCCTATGACGCGGCGACGCTCGAGCCTGATCCGTACCCGGAAGCGCTTGGCGCGGAAGGCGACGACCCGGTCCTTGACGGCTACCTTCAGGCGCTTGGCGGAGCGTTCGCCGGCTATGCCGCGAACGAACTGCGGTTCAAGACGCCGATGACCTTCAACCTGCTCAATCGCGAGGTTGCCGGGAAATGGAACTGGGGCCACGGTGGCCGCGGGCAGGCCAGCGCCGTCAACGATCTGCGCGAATTGCTCGGTCTCAACGCCAAATTCAGGGTGCTGATCGTTCACGGCCGCAGCGACATGGTCATTCCCTACGCCGTGACGCGCTACATCCTCGATCATCTGCCGCCGATCGGCGAGCCGGGGCGCGTCGCGCTCAAGGTCTATCGCGGTGGCCACATGTTCTATTTCAGCCCGCAAGTGCGCGCCGAG
>JAFKKS010000376.1:10309-14397 GCA_017304555.1 Hyphomicrobiales bacterium | reverse complement strand
CTCATCGACAAATGGCGGAAGCCGCTTCGCAAGCTCGGAACCGATCCGTTCGGCGATGAGGCAAGCGGCGCGATCGGCAAGAAGAAGCTGGACGCCGCACTGACCGGGAAAGATCCAGACGCCTCGGGCGTGGTGCAGGGCGTGGTCGAGGATTTCGCGCAAGAACTCGCCTACATTATCCGACGTTTTCTGAGAACCAAGGACTGGCGCGATACCAAGCAGATCGTGATCGGCGGCGGCATGCGCGACCATCAGATCGGCGAACTGGCCATTGCGCGCGCGGGCGTTCTTCTCAAGGCCGAGGACATCAAGGTCGACCTTAAGCCGATCCGCAACCATCCCGACGACGCCGGCCTTATCGGAGCCGTGCAGCTTGCCCCGTCCTGGATCTTCAGCAGCCACGACAGCATTCTCGCCGTCGATATCGGCGGGACGAACATCCGCGCCGGGGTTGTCCTTCTGAATCTCAAGAAGGCGTCGAATCTCAGTAAAGCCACGGTGTGGAAGAAGGAGCTTTGGCGCCACGCCGACGAAAAGCCGAAACGGGACGAGGCGGTGGGAGAACTCGTCGCCATGCTCAGGAAGCTCATCAAAGCGGCGGAGAAGGAGGGACTTGCCCTCGCCCCCTTCATCGGAATCGGCTGCCCGGGCAAAATCGAACCCGACGGCTCGATCGATCGCGGCGCCCAGAACCTTCCGGGCAACTGGGAGAGCACGCGCTTCAACCTGCCCGCCAGCGTGGTCGAAGCGATCCCGAAGGTCGGGAAGCATGACACGGCCGTCGTCATGCACAACGACGCCGTCATTCAGGGCCTAAGCGAAGTGCCGGAAACGCGCGACGTGAAACATTGGGGCGTTCTGACTCTCGGCACCGGGCTCGGGAATGCGCGTTTCACGACCCGTACGGACGATAAGGAAAAGCCCTGAGCGTTGCGGGCTCGGTGCGCTTCATGCCGGCGCGCGCCTGCTTTTGCGGTCCCGCATACGCGCCTTCTGCCCTACGAGCACCGCTGCGGGAAAAGCGCCCAATAGCGAGGAAGCGGTCATCGTGGCGGCGGATCGGAACGTGCTTTCGTTATCCAGTGCCCGCCATTCGATCTCTTCGAAGCCATCGAGAACCAGTTCCGCATCCCAATCCTCTGCCTGCAGCCATCGCCGTCCGCCATCCGTCAGGCTTCCGAAATGGCGGCCCGCTATGACGACAACAACATGCGCGTCGTCCGTGCGTGCGAAAGCAATCAGGTGGTCACGATCCCTTCCTCGGACCTCCAACGGCTGATACCCACCATGCGCAAATACATGCGGCAAGGCGCTGCGGAGCGCGAGTAATGCGCGCGTCCATGCGCGCTTCAAATGTCCATCGTCCCAAACAGCGGCGAGTGTTGCCCACGCTGGGCTCAATCCCACCTCCTCAAGTGCCTCAATGCGCGCCGCGAAATCCGGTTGGCGGCGATTGTCGGGATCGACCAGGGAAAGATCCCAAAACTCCGCCCCCTGGTAGAAGTCGGGCACGCCCGGCATCATCGCCTTGAGCGTGAGTTGACTCATGCCGTTCAGCGCGCCGAGAACGGCGACGCGGCGGGTGAACGCGTTTACGGATTCAAGAAAGGTGGCCGATCGCGTCGGATCGAGAATCTGCTTCGCGAACCGCTGAAGGGCGTCCTCATAGGCCACGTTCGGATTCATCCAGCTCGTTTCAAGCTTGCCCTCTCGGGCTGCCTTGACGGCGTAAGCCGCCATGCGTTCGGCGAAATCCGGCGTTAGCCCTCCGGTCGGAAGCGCTGCGACAATCGTCTGGTAGAGAAGATATTCGTGAGTGCGTGAGGGCGCGCGGCGCGTACCGCCGCGATCCTTGACCTGGACCAGCAGATCCTCGTTGAGTGTGCGCCACGCGGCGACCGCCTGCGCCCACTCCTGCGGCATCTCCGACAACGCCAGCAAACGCGCCCGCGCGTCCTCGCCACGCTTGGTATCGTGGGTTGCCGTGGCGGTCATGCCGTGCGGGGCGGTGCGCAGCCGCTCCATCATCATGTCATGGAATTGCGGAATGGAGAGTGCCGAGGCAATCGGATCACCGCCGACCTCATTGAGCGCCAACACGCTGATGTCGCGATAGAAGGTCGTATCCTCCAACGACTTCGCCATCATCGGCCCGGTGAACTGCTGCACCTTCATGGCGAAGCGTTTCACGCGCGAGCGGCTGTAGCCCTGCCGGTCGGGGCCGATCAGGTCGAGCGTGAGAACGTCCTTGAGAAAATCGAAAATCTCCCGCCCCGGCGCGAACCAGCGTGCGCGCGCCTTTTCGACCGCCTCCTCAATCGTCGCGCGATCATGCGCCGAACATCCGTCGCCGGTGACGTAGGTGCGATAGACCGGGAACTGCACGACGAACGCTTCCAGCGCCGCACGCAAACCGTCGAGCGTGAAGTCGCGAGAGCGCCAATGCCCCGCCGCGATGCGCGCGAGAAGCCGCACGAGAACGGTGAACTCGCTTGTCAGCATGGTGTCGAGAACCCGGTGCTTCGCGTCCTCCAAAATTTCGTCGTACGGCTTGTCGCGGCCGGTCAGTTGATGTGCCGTATCGCGCAGAGCGGGAATGCCACGGTCGTCAATGAGCACACGCGAGATGACATTGAGCCATTCATAGCCGGTCGTTCCGGCAATGCCGGCGAACGGCGGCAGCGCCTCCCCCTCCCCCAATATCTTTTCGACCACCGTGTAGAACGGCCGCCGCGCGGCTTTCCCACGCGCCCGCCGCACGATCCGCTGCAGGCGCCGGCAGTACTGATGCGGGTCATGCAGCCCGTCGATGTGGTCGATGCGCAAGCCGTGCAGACGGTTCGTTGCGATCAGCTCGACAACGAGCCGATGAATATCGACGAAGGTCTTCGGATTCTCGACGCGAAGCCCCGCAAGATCGTTGACGTCGAAGAAGCGCCGGTAATTGATCTCGGAAGAAGCCGTGCGCCAATGCGCAACGCGATAAGGCTGCCGCTCGAGGAGGCGATGCAAGGCGACGACGGCGGAAGCGTTGTCGCGCGCCGGACGGTAAGCGTCCAGACCGCGTTCAATGAGCGCCGCGCCTTCGCTCATGGCAAGCGCCTGCTTCAGCGCCGGCGCGTCGTTGCGGGACGGCGCGCGCGGATCTGGATAGCGCTCCGCGATATCGAGGAGCCGGCGGCCCGACGGATCGTTATCGCCTTCAGCGCGCGCAACCACTGTACGCAGGATATCCCCGTAGCGGTTGGGCCGGATCGGAAGCCGATGCTCGAAGTACCAGGCGGAAAAGCTGCCCTCGTCAGGGTCGAACTTCAGCTCGATCTCGCCGGCCTCGAGCACATCACCGTACGGGTGCCCGAGGATCGGCAGAAGCACGCCACCCTCGGGCTTGTAGGGCAGCGTTTCCCAATCGATGTCGAAATAGTCGGCATAAGGTGATTTCTGTCCCCATTCGAGAACATCGAGCCACCAGGCATTGTCGGCCCGGTTCACGACCATGTGGTTGGGAACGAAGTCGAGGATCAGCCCGATGTCGGCATCGGCAAGAGCCGCCGAAAGCCGCGCGAACCCTTCCTCGCCGCCGAGCTCCGGATTGAGCACATTGTGATCGACGATGTCGTAGCCGTGCATGCTGCCGGCGCGTGCTTTCAGAAACGGCGACGCATAGAGGTGGCTGATGCCAAGCGATTTAAGGTACGGCACCAGCGCCGCAGCATCGTCGAAGGTGAACTGATGCGTGAGCTGCACGCGGTAAGTCGCCGTCGGAATGTCGCGCGGCATCACCCGCCTCCCAGCGACCAATAGACCGACCACGGCGGCAGTAGCGCGGGCATTGTGCCGCCCCAGATGGCGTCACTTGACGCGATCGGAGCCGGCGCGTTGACAACGTCATTCGAAAGATTGGCGCAGAGGCGGAGCGTTCCGTCGGGAAATGCCCACGCCGCCGAAAGCAGCCCGCCATCGTATTTCGCTTCCGCGCCGACCTTTCCCGCACCGAGATTGGCGAGCAGAGGAACCACGTAGCGGCGGCGGACGGCGAGAAGGTCTTTCACCAATGTGAGGCGCGCGGCGAACGATTCGCGCGCCCG
>JAFKKS010000376.1:0-10287 GCA_017304555.1 Hyphomicrobiales bacterium | reverse complement strand
CGTCCAGTCGAGGATGGCGGAGCGGAAGGTCTCCTCCGACAGCGGATCGGGAATGTCCCGCGCCGTCGCAGCGAAAGCCTCGGCAAACTCCGTCCTACGGCCGTCCCGAACCGCTTTGCCGAGATCGCCCTTGAAATCGCAGAAGAACGGGAATGGCTCGCGCGCACCCCACTCCTCGCCCATGAACAGCATCGGCGGCGACGGCGCGAGCAACAGGACCGCAAGAGCGGCGGCTGTCGCGTCTGGTGACACCAGCATGACCAGTCTCTCGCCGAACGGCCGGTTGCCGATCTGGTCGTGGTTTTGCAGGAAATCGACGAACGCCGTCGGCGGCAGCGCTCCACTCGCCTCGCCGCGTAACGCGCCGCCGCGATGCGCCGACGCTTCTCCCTGATACGCGAAACCTTCGCGGAGCGCGCGCGCTAAACGCTGACCCGGCCCGTCGTAATCCCGATAATAACCGGCGCACTCGCCGGTCAGCAGAACATGCCATGCATGATGATAGTCGTCGTTCCATTGCGCGCGATAGCGCCCGTTCGGGATGTCGTCGCGTGGATCGAGCAGCGTTGCGAGGTTGTCGTCATCTTCCAAGACAAGGTGGATGTGGCGGCGGCGGGCACGCGCGAGTTGCCCCACCGCGCGGCTGAGCGCTTCAAGCAGCATCCGCCGGCTCGGTTCGATGATCGCATGCACGGCATCGAGACGCAGGCCGTCGAAACGATAGTGATCGAGCCAGTGGAGCGCGCTCTCCACCGCGAACGCGCGCACGACCTCCTGGCGATAATCGATCGCGTCTCCCCAGGGCGTCCTGTAGTCGGAAGTGAAGAACGTGGGCGCATAGCGCCCGAGGAAATTCCCTTCCGGCCCGAAGTGATTGTAGACGACGTCGAGAAACACCATGAGGCCGCGCATGTGCGCGGCGTCAACGAGCGCCTTGAGGTCTTCCGGCCGACCATAGGCGCTATCCGGCGCGAACAGCAGGACGCCGTCGTAGCCCCAATTCCAGCGGCCCGCGAAGTCCGCGACCGGCATCAGCTCGATCGCGGTGACACCTGTTTCGGCCAGCGCATCGAGATGCGCGATGGCGCCGCGAAACGTACCAGCTTGCGAGAACGCACCGACATGCAACTCGCTCAGCACGGCCTCGTGCCACGGTCGTCCCTTCCAGCCGTCACATTGCCAAGCGAAAGCGTGGTCGATCACCTCGCTCGGGCCGAACACATCCTCCGGCTGAAACTGCGAGGCAGGATCAGGAACATCGATGTCGTCGTCGATGCGGAAGCGATAACGCATTCCGGCTGGCGCGCCGGCAAGTTTAGCCGCATGCCATCCATCGCCCGCGGGGTGCATAGGCACGACGTTGTCCGTCACAAGATCGACACGCCGCGCAGCCGGCGCGAACAGGCGGAACGTCACGCCGTCTCGTTCGATGCGCGGCCCGAATTGCGGCGTCCATGTCATGACGCCGTCGCGAAGACGGTAACCGACCCCGCGGGCACCCGGCACGGCTTGCCGGGCTGACATTCGGGCGACGCCCCCTTCTCGTCTTCGAGAGGAACTGTCGCGAGCATGCAGGCCCACTTCTTTCCCGCCGGTTCGAGCGGCATGGTGAACGCGACAGGCTCGGCGGCGGCATTGAGGACGATGAACAGCGCGCCGGGCGAATCCTCGACGGGCGTGAGGATGTAAGAAAGGAACCGCCCTTCGGCGAAGTTCCAATCCTGATCATTCATTTCTGTCGCTTTGGGCGTCAGCCAAAGAATATCGTGCGAGCCATCCGCTTTCTTGCCGACGAGCCAGTGGCGCGGGTGCAGTTGCGGATAGCGGCGGCGCAGGTCGGTCAGTTGCGCGATCAGATCGCTATGATCGTCGGTGTCGCTTCCGAGCGCGCTCCAGTCGACCCAACCTAGCTCGCTGTCCTGGCAATAGACGTTGTTGTTGCCGTCCTGACTGTTGCTCACCTCGTCGCCGGCGAGAATCAGCGGAACGCCTTGCGCCAGGATCAAGCACGCCAGTTGGCTGCGGCGAAAAGCGCGGCGAAAGGCGAGAATCTCCGGCTTGTCAGTCTTTCCCTCGACACCGCCGTTGGTGCTGAAGTTCTCATCCGAGCCGTCGCGGTTGTCCTCACCGTTCGCTTCGTTGTGCTTGGTCTCGTAGCTGCACAGATCGGCCAGCGTAAAACCATCGTGCACGGTGATGTGGTTGACGCTGGCGCGCGGCGCGCGGCCGTGATGGCTGTAGATGTCGGCCGATGCCGTCATGCGCCGCCCAAGCTCCGGCAGTTGTCCGGCGTCGCCGCGCCAGAAGCAGCGCAGCGTCTTGCGATAGGCGTCGTTCCACTCCGACCATCCCGGCGGGAAAGCGCCGACCTGATAGCCACCGAGGCCGATGTCCCACGGCTCGGCAACGAGCTTCACGCGGCTCAGCGTCGGATCCTGGCGAATGGCGGAGAAGAAGGGCGCGCGCGGATCGAAACCGTTCGGCCCGCGGCCGAGCGTCGTTGCGAGATCGAAGCGAAATCCATCGACATGGCAGGCCTCGACCCAATAGCGGAGCGAGTCCATGACCATCTGCAGCACGCGCGGATGCGTGAGATTGAGCGAGTTTCCAACGCCCGTGAAGTCGTCGTAGTAGCGCGGCTGGTCGGGCTTAAGCCAGTAGTAGGACGCATTGTCGATGCCCTTGAAGGCGAGGGTTGGGCCGAGGTGGTTGCCTTCCGCGGTGTGGTTGTAGACGACGTCGAGGATGACCTCGATGCCGGCCGCGTGCAGCCGCGACACCATGGTCTTGAAAGGGTCGATCCCGCCGTCGTTGCTGTAGCGCTGCTCGGGTGCGAAGAAGCCGATCGAGTTGTAGCCCCAGAAATTCTTCAGCCCGCGCTCGACAAGCTGCCGGTCGTCGACGAACGCGTGGACAGGAAGAAGTTCGAGGCTCGTCACCCCCAGGCGCTTGAGGTGATCGATCAATCCCGGCGCAGTCAGGCCGCTGAACAGCCCGCGCCAACCCGGCGGCACGTCTTCGCGCAACATCGTCGCGCCCTTGACGTGCGCTTCATAGAAAATCGTCTCGTGCCAAGGCACATTCGGCCGGCGATCGTCCCCCCAGGTGAAGGCCTCGTCGATGACCATCGCCTTCGGCATGCCGCGCGCATTGTCGCGGCGATCGAAAGAGAGGTCGCCGCGGGGGCTGCCGGTGCGGTAGCCGAAGTGCGCATCGCTCCAGACGATACGGTCGACGAGCCGCTTGGCGTAAGGGTCGATCAGCAGCTTGTTTGGATTGAAGCGATGCCCTCGCTCCGGCGCGTAAGGACCGTGAACGCGATAGCCGTAGAGCTGGCCCGGCAGGACGTCCGGCAAATAGCCGTGCCACACGTCATCGGTCTTTTCAGGCAACGCGATGCGTTCGAGCTCGCGCCGGCCGTGGCGGTCGAACAGGCAAAGCTCCACCCTCTCGGCGTTGGCAGAGAAGATAGCGAAGTTGGTGCCTCGCCCATCCCACGTCGCGCCGAGCGAATGGGGGTTGCCGTCGAGAACACGCATCGAGGTCAGCCTTGGGGAGCGAAAAAGACCGCGGCAAGCGGCGGAATGACGATGCTCAATTCAAAGCCGTCGGGCAGCGGGCGCGCTTTCACCGCGCCGTCGTTTCCGACATTCGTGCCGCCGTAGATTTCAGCGTCGGTGTTGAGGACTTCGCGCCAGACCCCGCCACGCGGAACGCGGAAGCGATAATCTTTGCGGACCTCCGGCGTGAAATTCACGGCAACCACGCACAGCGCGTCAGGATCACGCCCCTTGCGCAACCAGACGAAGACGCTTTGCGCGGTGTCATCCGCGACGATCCAGTCGAAACCAGCCGCCTCGCAATCGAGTTCATGCAGCGCCGGCATCTCCTGGTAGATCTTGTTGAGATCACGGACGAGCGCATGCACGCCACCATGCGCCGGGTCTTCGAGCAGGTGCCAATCCAGGCTGCGGTCATGGTTCCACTCGCGCTCCTGCGCGAGTTCGCCGCCCATGAACAGCAGCTTCTTTCCCGGATGCCCGAACATAAAGCCGTAATACGCACGCAGATTGGCGAAACGCTGCCAGCGATCGCCCGGCATGCGGCCGAGCAAGGAGCCTTTGCCGTGCACGACTTCATCGTGCGAGAGCGGAAGAATGAAGTTTTCCGAGAAGGCGTAGTGCAGGCCGAACACCACGTCGCCATGGTGATGCTTGCGATAGACCGGGTCCTTGGCGATGTAGTTCAGGGTGTCGTGCATCCACCCCATGTTCCATTTGTAACCGAAGCCGAGGCCGCCCCACTCGACCGGCCGCGACACCATCGGCCATGCGGTCGATTCTTCCGCCATCGTCGTGGCGTTCGGGAAATGCGCGAAGATCTCGGTGTTGACGCGACGCAGGAACTCAATCGCATCGATGTTCTCGCGTCCTCCGAACTGGTTCGGCACCCAGCCACCCTCCGGGCGGCTGTAGTCGAGATAGAGCATCGAAGCGACCGCATCGACGCGCAGACCGTCGACGCCATAGCGATCCAGCCAGAACAGCGCGTTGTTGACGAGGAAGTTCGCGACTTCCGAACGGCCGTAGTTGTAGATCAGCGTTCCCCAATCGAGATGGCGTCCCTGTCGCGGATCGGCATGCTCGTAGAGCGCCGTGCCGTCAAAATTGGCGAGGCCGTGCGGATCGTCGGGAAAATGACCCGGCACCCAATCGAGAATGACGCTCAAGCCGGCGCGATGGCACGCATTGACCAGCAGCGCGAAATCTTCCGGCGCCCCGAATCGCCGCGTCGGCGCGAAAAGCCCCGTCGGCTGATAGCCCCATGAGCCGTCGAACGGGTGCTCCGAAACCGGAAGCAGTTCGATGTGCGTGAAACCGAGATCGGCAACATAGGCCGGCAACGTGTCGGCGAGTTCGCGATAGGTGAGCCAACGGCCGCCCTCCTCCGGGCGCCGGCGCCATGAGCCGAGATGCATCTCATAAATCGAGATCGGCTTGTCGAGCGCGTTGCTGCCCTGCGGGCGCTGAGCGCGCGGCGCCAGGGCCGCCTCGTCGAACACGACCGAGGCCGTCGAAGGCCGCACTTCGCTGGCGAAAGCATAAGGGTCGGCCTTGAGTGGCAGCAGGACATCGCCGAAGCCAAAAATCTCGAACTTGTAGCGATCGCCCACCGCCGCGCCGGGGATGAATATCTCCCAGAAGCCATTGCCGCGGACGCGCATCGCGTGGCGGCGGCCGTCCCAATTATTGAAGTCGCCGACGACGCTGACGCGGCGCGCCGAGGGCGCGAACGTCACGAAGGCAACGCCGCGCACGCCTTCCAGCGTCAACGGGTGCGCGCCGAGCTTGTCGTAAGCGCGAAGATGCGTCCCCTCGCCGAGAAGGTAGAGATCGAAATCAGAAAGCACCGGCGGGAAGCGGTACGCGTCGTCGAACTCGACCTGGGCATCGCCGAACTGCACACGCAGCCGATAGTCATGTTCCAAGTCGCTGGCAGGCGCAGCGAACAATCCGGCCGGATGAATCTTCTCTAATTCAGCGTGATGCCCGGCGCGATCGACAACTTCGACCCTCTGTGCGTCCGGCAACAGGACGCGCACAATCGATCCGCCATCACGCCGATGCAGCCCGAGATAGGCGAACGGGTCGGAGTGATATCCTCCGATGACCGCAAGGCCTTCAGCATCTATCGTTGTCGACGGACCAATCACAGCACCTCGGTTTGTACGGGAGCGAAAAGTCGCAAAATCCCCGTCAGGGGGATGTGCAGCCATGCTGGACGATTGGAGAGCTCGTACTCCACTTCGTAGATGGCTTTCTCTAGAACGAAAAAGTCGAGCAAACGATCCGCAATTTCCGGTTCCGTCGGAATCAGCCTGCTATCGCGGAGCGTGTCTCGGTAAGCCTCGAGCAACGCCTGCTCGGACTGATGGCGGCAATCCTGAACGGCGGCCTCCAACCGGGGCCGGTCTTCGGCCTGCACCATGCGTTCAAGAGCGGCGGCGCCGGCGTAGTCGATGGAACGCAGCATGCCGGCAACGTCACGCGCGGCCGGCATCTTCCTCCCTCGCATCTCAACACTGCGGCCCGGCTCTCCTTCGAAATCGATGATGAACACGTCGTCCTTCACGATGAGGATCTGGCCGAGATGCAGATCGCCATGCGTCCTGATCTTGTGTGCATCGATTGACGGCGGCAAAGCGCTGTCGATGCGCGCCATCAAGGCGTCCCGCTGGTCCAGAAGCGCGGTGGCAAGCGCCTGCGGCGCTTCCGGCAGCGTATCGATCCGTCCGCGAAGGTCGTTGAGCACGCGTTCGGCGGTCGTGCGCAGATCGCGCGTCCACGTCGCGATGTCGTCGGGCGTAATCGGCTCCGGCGCGAAGGCCGGATCGGCATCGCTCGAGCCAAGCGCGGCATGCAATTCGGCGATCCGGCGACCGAGCAAGCGCACACGCAACAATAGCGCCGCATGCTGGTCGGGATTGTCGGAATCGCTCGGGCTGAGCAGGCGATATTCCTCGAGGAACCTGTCCAAATAAGCGTTGGTCAGGTTCCATCCATCGCCTTGGTTTTCGACATAAGCGTGCACGACGGCCAATGCGAAACGCTCATCCTCCTTCTGCAGCTCGACGGCGCCCAGGAAACGCGGCGCGTTCTGGTATTTCGCGACATCCGTCAGAAATCGGCCGATCTCAATTTCAGGATTCACACCCGCCTGCATTTTCCGGAAGAGCTTGACGATGCGACCATTGACCCTGACCGTCGTGTTCGACTGCTCGACCGCAAGCGCCTTCACCTCTTCGATGGGCGCCAACTCTTCCGCTTTGAATTCTTTGCTCGGCGTGAAATGGAGCGCACGCGCCGGCCCGTCCATGACCGCACCATCGTGCAACGACCGCACCAGCCAGGCGATGAAATCGCGATCGGTTGCGGCGTCGAACAGAACGCCTTCGCGCGAGCCACGGCGCACCGGCGCGAGGCCCGTCGCGGCGACATAGGGCGCCGTGTAGTCGAAGCGGCTCCAATTCACGCCGAGCGGCAATGCATAACAACTTTTCCCGCGCTCTCCTGCGACTTCGATCTGTGCCCAGGCGAAGCCGGGGTCGCCCGGCGTAACGGGAATGGCGCTGTCGACGCGTGCGTCGAACCAGCGACTCGCCTTTTCAGCAAACCAGCGCCGACTCGCCAGGAAGACCGGAAGCACATCGCGCTCGAAAGCCTGCAGGAACCTCCCCTCAAGCACCGAGTTCCAGCCGTCGCGCACGACGAGCGTCGGCAATTCGGGCATCACCGCAGGCGCCTCGATCCCTTCCGGCTGCTCAAGCAGTTGGAACCAGAAAAAGCCGTAGGGTGCGAGCGTCACCAGGAACGGCGCGTCCGTGATCGCCGGGAAGCGGCTGCGCCCGAGCATTTCGAGCGGAACGCGCCCGCGCCATTGCGACAGATCGAACTCCGCTGCTTGCGCCGCGCGGGACAAGTTAGCGACGCAGAAGATCGTCTCGCCCTCGTGCTGGCGCACATAAGCGATGACGGAGCGGTTGGATTGCCGCACGAAAGACAACGTGCCGCGCCCGAACACGGGCGACGACTTCCGCACCGCGATGAGCCGCTTCATCCAGCTCAGCAGCGAGGACAGGCTGCGCGACTGCGCTTCGACGTTGAGCGCCTGATACCCGTAGACCGCGTCCTGGATCGGTGGGAGGAAAAGCTTTGCCGGGTCGCAACGCGAGAAGCCGCCGTTGCGGTCCGGCGTCCACTGCATCGGCGTGCGCACGCCATTGCGGTCGCCGAGATAGATATTGTCGCCCATCCCGATCTCGTCGCCGTAATAGATGACCGGCGTTCCGGGGAGCGAGAACAGCAGGCTGTTCATCAGCTCGATCTTGCGGCGATCGTTGTCCATCAACGTCGCGAGGCGGCGACGGATGCCGAGATTGATGCGCGCGCGCGGATCCGTGGCGTAAGTCGACCAGAGATAGTCACGCTCGGAATCCGTGACCATTTCGAGCGTCAACTCGTCGTGGTTGCGAAGAAACAGCGCCCACTGGCAATTGTCGGGAATATCCGGCGTCTGCCGCAGGATGTCGGCGATCGGGAAGCGGTCTTCCTGCGCGATCGCCATGTAGATGCGCGGCATCAGCGGGAAGTGATAGGCCATGTGGCATTCATCACCCTCGCCGAAATAGGCGCTCACGTCCTCGGGCCACTGGTTCGCTTCCGCCAGCAGAACCTTTCCCGGCGCGTAGGCGTCGAGCTCCGCCCGTAGCTTCCTGATAACCGCGTGAGTCTCCGGCAAATTCTCGTTGTTCGTACCCTCGCGCTCGCAGAGGTAAGGAATGGCGTCGAGCCGGAAACCGTCGACACCCATATCCAGCCATCGGCGCATGACCTGCACGATCGCCCACAGCACGCGCGGGTTATCGAAATTGAGATCCGGCTGATGCGAGAAGAAGCGGTGCCAGTAGTAGGCGCCGGCATCCGGGTCCCATGCCCAGTTCGATTTTTCCGTGTCGGTAAAGATGATGCGGGTGTCGAGATAGCGCTGGTCGGTGTCGCTCCAGACATACCAGTTGCGCGCGCTCGATCCCGGCCGGCTGCGACGCGCCCGCTTGAACCACGGATGCTGATCCGACGTATGGTTGACGACCAGTTCGGTGATGACCTTGAGGCCGCGCCGTTTCGCCTCGATCATGAAGCGACGGAAATCCTTCAGCGTGCCGAAGTCGGGATTGATTTTGCGGTAGTCGGCGATGTCGTAGCCGTCGTCGCGACCGGGGCTCGGGTAGAACGGCAGCAGCCACAGCGTCGTCACGCCCAAGTCTTGCAGATAGTCCAGCTTCTCGGTCAGTCCCGCAAAATCGCCGACGCCGTCGTCGTTGCTGTCGGCAAACGCTTTGACGTGCAACTGATAAATGATGGCGTCTTTATACCAAGACGTGTCAGCGGTCGCGGCCGCGGCGTCAACGGTATTGTCAATCAGAACATCCACGGCAATTTCTCAAATCAAGCAATGCAACGGAATAGTATTGCAGGGTCGTGACGCGGATCGACACGGAGGCGCACACCTCCCCACTCGATCGGTCGTCGCTCTCCCGTGCGCAAATGTTCGATCGCCGCGACGCGGCGGCGCGCGTCGGGCGGACCGATCTCCATATCGCCGAAGTGGAACCAGAATTCCTGCGGCGCCGCACCCGCCAAGGAAATGGCAACGCCGATCGCGTTGTCGTGCGCGACGGATTCCTTCACGAATCCCATCACGTTCTCGTTGTCGACCTGCGCCCAGCGCAGATTGCTCGTCTGCAGCAGCGCCGGGTTGGCGCGGCGCACCCGGTTGAGCTCCGCAATATACGCCTTGATGTTTCCGGGAGCATCCCAATCGCGCACCTTGATCTCGTACTTTTCCGAATCGAGATATTCTTCCTTGCCTGCGACCGGAATGTGTTCGAGGAGCTCAAATCCGCTGTAGACGCCGTAGTTGGACGATAAGGTCGCGGCGAGCGCAACGCGCGTTTTGAAGACCCACGGCTCGCCGCCTTGCAGATGAAACGGCAGAATGTCGGGCGTATTGACGAAAAAATTCGGCCGGTAGAAATCGCGCTCGGGATAGCCGGTCAATTCGCTGAGATAGGCGCTGAGTTCGGCCTTCGTCGTGCGCCAAGTGAAGTACGTGTAGGACTGCGTGAAGCCGAGCTTGGCGAGCGCCTTCATCACCTTCGGCCGCGTGAACGCCTCGGAGAGGAAGAGCACGCCGGGATCGCGGCTCTGGATGTCGCGGATCATCCACTGCCAGAACGGGAACGGCTTGGTGTGCGGATTATCGACGCGGAAAATCCGCACACCGTTGTCGACCCAAAACTGGACCACGTCACGCCAGGCGGTCCAAAGCGCCAGGCGATCGTCGCAATAGAAATCCGGATTGACGATGTCCTCGTAACGCTTGGGCGGATTCTCGGCATATTTGATCGAACCGTCTGGCCGATGCTTGAACCAGTCCGGATGTTCCTTCAGCCAGGGATGATCGAGGGAGCATTGTGTCGCGAAATCGAGCGCGACCTCCATCCCGTGGGTCTGGCACGCCGCGACGAAGCGGCGGAAATCCTGCAACGTTCCCAATTCCGAATGCACGGCGTCGTGTCCGCCGGCCTTCGCTCCGATGGCATACGGGCTGCCGGGGTCGCCGGCCTTCGCCTTGAGCGCGTTGTTGCGCCCCTTCCGGTTGGTGCTGCCGATCGGATGGATCGGCGGAAGGTAGACCACGTCGAAGCCGAGCGACGCGATCTCCGGC
>JAFKKS010000238.1 GCA_017304555.1 Hyphomicrobiales bacterium | reverse complement strand
AATCCCCCTCACCCCGACCCTCTCCCCGCAAGCGGGGAGAGGGGGCGCACACTCGACGTCAATCGTTATCCTCTCCAAAATAGACGGATCGCCGGGGCGCGACCCGGAACGACGGCGGAGAAATGCTTCCATGAACACCGCATTGTGGCTGCACCGCACGGGGTTGAGTCACGGCGATGCGCCGGCCGTCGGGCTCGGGCACCGCGTTGTGATGAATTACGCGCAACTCGCCGAGCGCGCCGCGCGGCTCGCCGGGGCGCTGCGCACCACGTGCGGATTGGTGCCGGGCGACCGCGTCGCCATCGCCGCGAAGAACATGCCGGAATACGTCACGCTGATGTACGCCGTCTGGCATGCGGGGCTCGCCGCGGTGCCGGCGAATGCCAAGCTGCATGGGCGCGAGCTCGGTTACATCCTCGAGCAATCCGGAACGCGCGTCTGCTTCGCCTCCGCCGGCATCGATGACGAGATCGCGCCGTATGCGCCGAAGTCGCTCGAGCGGCTGATCCGCGTCGGCAGCACCGACTACGAAAATCTTCTCGACGCCGACGTGATGCCGCCGGCCTCGTGCAGCGACGATGATCTTGCCTGGCTGTTCTACACCTCGGGGACGACCGGGCGGCCGAAGGGCGCGATGCTCACGCACCGCGTGCTCAACTGGGCGAGCCACGCCTACGCAGCAGAGGTCAATCCGCTGCCGCTCGGTGCACCGATCCTGCATGCGGCGCCGATGAGTCACGGCTCCGGGCTTTACATGATGGCGCATGTCGCGCGCGCCGGCGTCAACGTCGCGACGGAATCCGGCGGCTTCGGGCCGGATGAGATTTTCCGCATGTTCGAAGCCTGGCCGGGCGCCTCGATGTTCGCCGCACCGACCATGGTGAAGCGTCTCGTCGAGCATCCCAGCGACTGCAATCCGGAAAACATCCGCACTATCGTCTGGGGCGGCGCGCCGATGTATGTCGAGGATACGCTCGCCGCGCTCGCGCGCTTCGGCCCGCGCTTTGCGCAGATCTATGGACAGGGCGAAAGCCCGATGACCATCACGGTGCTGACGAAGGAAGAGATTGCGGCGCGCGAGCATCCGCGCTGGCGCGAGCGTCTCGGCTCCGCTGGGCGGCCTTACGCCTGCCTCGAGGTGGACGTGGTCGATGCGCAGGACCGTTCGCTGCCCGTCGGCGAAACGGGTGAGATCATCTGCCGCGGCGACGTGGTGATGCCTGGCTACTGGCAGAATCCGGAGGCCTCGGCGCAAACGCTGCGCGGCGGCTGGCTGCACACCGGCGATGTCGGCGCCTTCGATGCCGAAGGCTATCTTACGCTCAAGGATCGCTCGAAGGATGTGATCATCTCGGGCGGCTCGAACATCTATCCGCGCGAGGTCGAGGAGGTGCTGTTGCAGCACGCCAATGTGCGCGAGGCCTCCGTCATCGGCCGTCCGCATGCGGATTGGGGCGAGATCGTCGTCGCCTATGTCGTCGGCGATGCCGCGACGGCCGACCTCGACGCGCTATGTATCGAGAACATCGCGCGCTTCAAGCGGCCGAAGGATTACGTCTTCGTCGATGCGCTGCCGAAGAATAATTACGGGAAGATTCTGAAGACCGAGCTGCGCGAGCAAGACAAGGTCCGCGCCGCGTCACCTCTCCCCGCAGGCGGGGAGAGGTCGGCGCGAAGCGCC
>JAFKKS010000237.1 GCA_017304555.1 Hyphomicrobiales bacterium | reverse complement strand
GTCACCCTGCGGGATGTGACGATCGCATTCCGCCTCGCCAATGGCGGCACGTACACCGCCGTCGAGAAAGCGTCCCTTGATGTAGCGGACGGTGAATTTGTTTCGATCGTCGGCCCGACCGGTTGCGGCAAGTCCACATTGCTCAACGCTGCCGCGGGCCTGCTCACGCCGTCGGTCGGATCGGTCGCAAGTTTCGGAAAACCGCTCAATGGGCTGAACAAGATCGCCGGCTACCTCTTTCAGGCCGAGGCGCTGTTTCCATGGAAGACGGCGCGCGACAACGTCGCCATTGGGCTCGAGATTGCAGGCACCTCGAGCGCCGAGGCTGCCAAGCGCGCCGACGAATGGCTCGGGCGCGTCGGCCTCGGCGGGTTCGGCGATCGCTACCCACACATGTTGTCCGGCGGACAGCGCAAGCGCATCGGCTTGGCGCAAGTGCTTATTCGTGATCCGAAGACGCTGCTTATGGACGAGCCGTTCGGACCGCTCGACGCGCAGACACGTCAGATCATGGGCAATCTGTTGCTCGATCTCTGGAGCGCCGACCGCAAGGCGGTGATGTTCGTCACGCACGACCTCGAGGAAGCGATCGCGCTGTCCGACCGCGTCGTCATCATGTCGGCGGGGCCTGCCGCGCGCATCATCGGCGATTGGCGTGTGCCGCTGGCGCGGCCGCGTGACATCGCCGAGGTGAAGCTTGACCGCGCCTTCCACGATCTGCATCGCGAGATTTGGGAAGTGCTCAAGGGTGAAGTGCTCAAAGGTTACGCGCAGACCGGAGGTGGGTGATGGGCGTCGCCCACCGTGCGGCTTTCCCATTCGGGCGGCTGCAGATTTTTGATCGCGTTGCCAGTATCGTTCGGAGCGCCTGATGTCCCGCGTGAGCCTTCTCACTTTTCAGATTCTGGTCGCCGTCGTCAGCATCGCGCTGTGGCACGTTCTGACCACGACGCCGATTTTCGGTGTGACGCTGCTGCCGCCGTTTTTCTTCTCGACGCCGGGTGATGTCATCGGCCGCATCATCACCTGGTTCGCCGATGGCTCGATCTGGAAGCATCTCTGGATCACCTTGCTCGAGGCGATGCTTGCGTTCTTCATCGGCTCGATCGGCGGAATCCTGATTGGATTTTGGTTCGCACGTAAGCCGGTCATCGCCGCGGTGTTCGACCCTTACGTCAAAATGGCGAATGCGCTGCCGCGCGTCGTTCTAGCGCCGATCTTCGCGCTCTGGCTCGGCCTCGGCATTTGGTCGAAGGTCGCCCTCGGCGTCAGCCTCGTGTTCTTCATCGTGTTCTTCAACGTGTATCAGGGCGTCAAGGAAGTGAGCCTCACGGTCCTGTCGAACGCGCGGATGCTCGGCATGAACGAGCGGCAGCTCATGCGGCACGTCTATTGGCCATCGGCGTTATCGTGGATGTTCTCGTCGCTGCACACGTCGGTCGGCTTCGCAGTCGTCGGCGCGGTCGTCGGTGAGTATCTCGGCTCCGCCGCAGGCCTCGGCTATCTCATCCAGCAGGCGGAAGGCGTGTTCGACGTCGCCGGCGTCTTTGCCGGAATGTTCGTTCTCGCGGCCTTCGTCATCGCCATCGACGTCTGCGTGACGCTCATCGAAAAGCGGCTGCTGGTCTGGCGGCCGGTCGCGACCGAGGTGCGGACATAAGCCATCCCGCTTCGTTCCGTAGTA
>JAFKKS010000236.1 GCA_017304555.1 Hyphomicrobiales bacterium | reverse complement strand
CGATCTGCGCCGCCGCGACCGCGTCGATCCGGCACCTCAAGGAGTCGCGCCATGAGCGCGACCGCCAGCAGGATCGCGCCGCGCGCACCAAGGCGGATCTTGCCGCCGCCGGCCTGCCGGTGATCGCGACGCCGACGCATATCGTGCCGGTCATAGTCGGTGACCCGGAAAAGTGCCGTGCCGCGAGCGATCTGCTGCTCTCCAAGCACGGCATCTACATCCAGCCGATCAACTACCCGACTGTTCCGCGCGGGGCCGAGAGGCTGCGCATCACGCCGACGCCCTGCCACGACGACGCGCTGATCGATGCGCTCGCCGCGGCGCTGGTCGATGTGTGGGAGCGCTTGGCGCTGCCGTTCTCGCGGCCGCTCGCCGCCGAATAATCGCTACTACGGGTCGGGCGGCGGTGCGCCTTTGTCGCGCACCAGCGGCACCACCAGCGGGATCGCGACCAGCACCAGGATGAAGCGCGCGAGATGGTGCGCGGCAACGAACGCCGCGTTGAGATGCAGCGCGAGCGCCAGCAGCATCATCGCGTCGAGCGCGCCGGGCGCATAGGCGATGATGAGGTCGCCGGGGTGCAGTGACAGCAGCGCCGCAACAGCGAGTGCGAAGCCGAAAGCGAACAGCGTGCCGACGGCGAAGGCGCCGATCGCGGCGCCCGCCAGATGGCGCAGAAGCCGTACATCGGTATTGGCGAACCGGCTTCCCGTCAGCGCGCCGAGGATCATGAAGGCGATGATCGCGACCCAGCGCGGCAGCCCGGCAGTGACGAAGCCGCCGCCGTGCAGCACCGCCGACATGATCATGGCGCCGAAGATCAGTCCGCCGGGGACGCGCAGCCATTGCATGCCGAAGGCGACGGCGGTTGAGACGGCGGTCAGGATGGCGACCTGTCCCGGATCGGGGAAAAAGCCGGGTTCGCCACGGACCGGCACGCCGCTGGAGGCAAGGCCGAGCGCGACGAAGATCGCCGGTAGGAAGACGGCAAGAAGCACGATCCGCACCGTTTGAACGACGGCGACCGCACGGACGTCTGCTCGGTTCTCAGCCGCGAGGACGAGGACGGTGGCGAGTGCGCCCGGAAACGAGCCGAAGGTGGCCGAGGCCCAGTCCCAGCCGTGTACCTTGCGCAGATAAACGGTCACAGACGCGGTCAGGCCGATCATCGCGACGGTGAGCGCCGCGAGGCTCGCCGGCCAGGCGGCCATGCCGGCGACCGTATCCGGGGTGACCGCGCCGCCAAGCGAAATGCCTGTGAGGACGAAGCTGATGCGTGCGAGCGTGTCAGGGACATGCATTGGCCGTCCCGCCAAAGCCGCGATCGACACGGCGATGATCGATCCCGACAGCCAGCCGGCGGGAAAGCCCGGAAGGCCGAGAGCCAATCCGCCTGCGCAGGCGAACAGGAGCGTTTCGGCAACGCCGCCATAGGCGGTCGGCAGGAAGGAAGGGCGAGGCAAGCAGCTATCCCCAAGCGGGAACGGAGCGGCCTTCGTCGCCTTTTCCGTCAGTCAAGACAAGCCCGCCGGCGACGGAGCGCTCGCGCTGACGGCGTCGTGTTGAAGCCGAAGCATTGCGATTGACGAATGCGCGCTCCCTCTCCCCGCAAGCGGGGCGAGGTGAAGGACACCGCACTCGTTTCTTTTCCAGCCAGACACTCAGGATGAGGGCTGCGGCCGTTTC
>JAFKKS010000235.1 GCA_017304555.1 Hyphomicrobiales bacterium | reverse complement strand
CATCCTGCTCGGCGGCGCGCCGCGTTCCATCGCGATCCTGAACGGGACGCTGGCCGGAGCCGTCGGCCTCGGCCTGCGCCTCTGGCTCGTCGGTCTGTTCATTTGGGCCGTCGGACATTTCGCGGCGGTGTGGGCGGCGAAACGCGATCCGCTCTTCGTGGAAGTCGGCTGCCGCCATCTGCGCATCCCCGGTCATCTGTCGGTCTGAGGAGCGCAACCCATGATGAACCTCGCCGAATATCGCCGTTCCGCCAGCCACCTTGCCGACTATCTGCCGTGGGCCGCACTCGTCGCGGAAGGCGTCGTACTCAACAAGGACGGCAGCTTCCAGCGCACGGCGCGCTTTCGCGGCCCCGATCTCGATTCTGCCGTCGCCGCCGAGCTGGTCGCCGTCGCCAGCCGCATCAACAACGCTTTCCGCCGTCTCGGATCGGGCTGGAGCATCTTTGTCGAAGCCCAGCGCCACGAAGCCGCGACCTATCCCAACAGCGTCTTTCCTGATCCAGCCTCCGGCCTGGTCGATGCCGAGCGTAAGGCTGATTTCGAGGAAGCGGGCAGCCATTTCGTCTCGGGCTATTTTCTCACCTTCCTCTATCTGCCGCCGGCCGAGGAAGCCGCGCGCACCGAAGCCTGGCTTTACGAAGGTCGTGAGCGCAGCAGTGTCGATCCGCATGAAATCCTGCGCGCCTTCACCGACCGCACCGATCGCTTTATCGCGCTGCTCGACGGCTTCATGCCGGAATGCGCATGGCTCGATGATAGCGAGACGCTGACTTACCTCCATTCCTGCATTTCGACGAAACGTCATCGCGTCCGGGTTCCCGAGACGCCGATCTATCTCGACGCGCTGCTGGCTGATCAGTCGCTGACCGGCGGGCTGGAGCCACGCCTTGGCGATCAGCACGTCCGCATCCTCACCATCACCGGCTTTCCGACCGCGACCACGCCCGGCCTGCTCGACGATCTGAACCGACTGGCGTTCCCGTATCGTTGGTCCACGCGGGCGATCCTGATCGACAAGACCGATGCGACCAGGCTGCTGACGAAGATCAGACGGCAGTGGTTCGCCAAGCGCAAGTCGATCGCCGCGATCCTCAAGGAGGTGATGACCAACGAGGCATCGGCCCTCGTGGACACCGACGCGGCCAACAAGGCGGCGGACGCCGACATGGCCTTGCAGGAACTCGGTGCGGACGTCGCCGGCATGGCCTATGTCACCGCGACGATCGTGGTGTGGGACGCCGATCCGCGTATTGCCGACGAGAAGCTGCGTCTGGTTGAGAAGGTGATTCAGGGCCGCGACTTCACGGCCATGGTCGAGACGGTTAACGCGGTTGACGCCTGGCTCGGCAGCTTGCCCGGCCACGCCTACGCCAACGTCCGCCAGCCTCCCATCAGCACTTTGAATCTCGCCCACATGATCCCGCTTTCGGCGGTGTGGGCGGGGCCGGAACGGGATGAACATTTCGGTGCGCCCCCCTTGCTTTACGGCAAGACCGAAGGAAGCACCCCGTTCCGGTTATCCCTTCATGTCGGCGATGTCGGTCACACGCTCGTCGTCGGCCCGACCGGCGCAGGCAAGTCCGTCCTGCTCGCGCTCATGGCGCTTCAGTTCCGGCGCTATGACCGTAGCCAAGTCTTCGCCTTCGACTTCGGCGGTTCGATCCGCGCCGCCGCGCTCGCCATGGGCGGCGAC
>JAFKKS010000234.1 GCA_017304555.1 Hyphomicrobiales bacterium | reverse complement strand
CGCGCGACGTCGCGGCGGCCGGCGACGGCATCGAGACCATGCTGTCGCTCCGCTGCGTCATGCCCGTCATGCCGATGATGGCGGCGCTCTCGGCCGCACATCTCGCCGCCATCCTGTTCCCGGCAACGCTGCGCCGGCTCTATGTCGTCCGCGACAACGATCCGGCCGGCGACGGCGCGATGGTGCAACTGATCCACCGCGCGCACGCGGCCCGGATCGAGGCGGTCCCGTTGTCGCCCTGCGGCGACGACTTCAACGCCGATCTGCGGCGCTTCGGCGGCGATGCGTTGCGTGCGGCGACGCGGGTCCAGCTCGTTCCTGAGGACGTCGCACGCTTCATGCAGCTTTGAGGCGAAGGCCGGGACGGGGAAGGCGGGCGGCGGGCCCGCGGTCGTGGGTCGGCCGCTCCATGTGGGACGGCGCGTCCGTCGGAGAGGGCCGCGCTCCGCGGCCTTCATGAGAGGGCGACCTTGTGCGGCAAGCGGCCCGCGGCCCGCAATGGCTGCGGCCGGCTATTTTCCGCCGGCGGCTGCGCCGCCTTTGCATCGCGAGGCAAAATAGCCGTCCTCCGCCATCCTCCGCTGTGCTCCGGCCGCGGCGCTCAAGAGGCGCCGCGGTGCAAGGGCCCCGGTCCTTTACCGCAACCGGTCGCCATGAAGGCCGCGATGGGCGCGGCCGATCCGACGGAGCAACCTCCCATGACGACCGACCACGACGACATCGAGCGCGAGCCGCACGCCGCGTCCCCGACCGATACCGTCCTCACCGAGCTGCAACTGCACGGCTATCGTCCCTTCCAGGACGAACCCGACCCGCGACCCCTTCCTGAAGCGCGCATCGTCGCCGGCGCCGTCGCCGACATCTTCGACGCCTTCGTCGCCACGCTGACCGACACCCGCCTCGAACCGGACCTCGAGGACTTGCTGTGGTCGACGGTCAATCTCTTCCATCGCGCCAACGGCCGGATCGAGCGCGAGCTCGACATCAACGAGCAGGCGCAGCGGCGCAGCCAGCGCGAGCAAGACGGCTCCGAGATCCGCTCCGTCGAGCTGGAGCGCCTCACCGCCGAGGGCATGACGCTCATCGAGCGGCGCAACGTCATGGAGTTCTTCCGCGAGCAGGCCGCCGAACACTTCGCGCGCCATGCCGGATCGCCCTGGCATCCGCGCAACGGCTCGCTGGTCAACCATCGCACGCTCACCGCCGCGATGATCGACAGCCGCGATTTCATCGCCGCCAAGCGCCGGGCCGACACCGAAGTGATGCTGCCGCCCGGTCCGAAGATCGCCTTCACCGGCGGCCTCGACTTCAACGATCACCACCTGATCTGGGAACGGCTCGATCAGGTCCACGCCAAGCACCCCGACATGGTCCTCCTGCATGGCGGATCGCCGAAGGGCGCCGAGCGCATCGCCGCCCGCTGGGCCGATCACCGCAAGGCGCCGCAGATCGCATTCAAGCCGGACTGGACGAAGCACGGCCGCTCCGCGCCGTTCAAGCGCAACGACGCGATGCTCGCGACCTTGCCGACCGGCGTTCTCGTATTCCCCGGCACCGGCATCCAGGCGAACCTCGCCGACAAGGCCCGCCGGCTCGGCATCCCCGTCTGGCGGCCCGGGGTGAACGGCGCGTAAGCGCCGTTTTTTCCGGCGCCGCACTGCGCGTCGCTGCGAGCTCGCCGACGAACCCGGGGTGGCGCGACGGCCGTGTTCGCAGCGATGCAGTAGGACAGCCGTTCAGGAACGACCATCGCCTATCGTTTGAAAGCTCGACCCCATTTCGGCCTTCTGTGAGAGGCAAGCAGGTTGCAGATCGGTCTGATTCTGCGTTGCGAAAGGAATGCGACTTGCGGAAATTTTGGCGTTATCTCGTCCTCGCGTTATTCGGGCTTTCCGCCTTCATCTTTCTCAACAATACGAACCTGTTTGCACCCGCCTTGAGCGGGGAGCCCGTTCTTCTTGCGCATCGTGGGATTGCGCAACGCTTTGATCCGATCGGCGTCACCAGTGACACTTGCACCGCTTCACGCATGTTGCCGCCGACGCACGACTATTTGGAGAACACGATCGCTTCTATGCAGGCGAGCTTTGAAGCCGGCGCCGACATTGCGGAGTTCGACGTTCATCCGACGACGGATGGACAGTTCGCGGTTTTTCACGATTGGACACTCGACTGCCGCACCGATGGTCAGGGCGTTACGCGCGAGCACTCCATGGCGGATCTGAAGAAGCTTGACATAGGCTATGGCTACACCGCTGACGGCGGGAAAACATATCCGTTCCGAGGCAAGGGTGTCGGGCTGATGCCGTCGCTTACCGAGGTGCTGGAGACGTTTCCCGACCGGCGTTTCCTGATCAATGTGAAGAGTAACGATCCCGAGGAAGGGGTGAAGCTGGCGGCGTTCCTCAACGCGCTTCCGCCGGAGCGGCGAGCCACCCTCATGGCGTACGGCGGCGACCGTCCGATAGCCACCTTGCGCTCCGCAGTTTCCGGCTTAAAAACGATGTCCCGCAGTTCCTTGAAAGGATGCGCTCTGCGCTACATTGCATATGGATGGACCGGCGCAATGCCGGATGAATGCCGCTCGACGCTCGTATATGTCCCGATCAACGCGGCCCCGTGGATGTGGGGTTGGCCCAACCGCTTTCTGGAGCGAATGCGTTCGGCCGGCACCGCTGTATTTGTGATCGGCCCTTATCTTGGCGGTGGCTTCTCGACTGGGATGGATTCCGCCGAAGACCTCTCCCGTCTGCCCGACAATTATAATGGTGGCGTGCTCACCAGCGAGATTGAGACGGTTGCCCCTTCGCTTCGTTCACGAAAGTGATGCGACGCAAGGCACGTCAGCGTTTTCGGCTGCCGCGCTGCGCGCGCCCGTGCAGAAGACCGGATTAGAACAGGCGTCGATCCCGATCGGCGCGATCTCTCCTGGCCCGTGGGTGCGGCCGAGGCGGGCCCAAAGGCTCGCGCGAAAGCCGACCCCGCCTCGCGGGGCCGTCCGCGCGCGGGCCGGGCGCGATCCAGCGGATCACCTCTCCGGATCGGCGGCGCGAGATCACGATGCGGCGATCGCAGCGACACGGGGCGCAGCTTGACGGAGGCACGCTCGCTGCGGGTCGCGTCGAGACGCGGTGCAGGACCGGCGGCGCGAATCCGATGCGCGGAGAGCGATGACGCGGCCTTAGTGCCAACGCCGGACGTCGCGTTCATGGGGCAAGGGCGAAGGGACGTTCGGGTGAGGACGCCAGCGCGCCGCTGCGGGGGAGGTCCTGCGCTGGTGTCGGTTGGGCGAAGGTGGCGTGTGGCTTCTCACGCGATCGGTCGCGTTATGGACCTTCCCTCTTTGTGTCGCCTTTGTAGAGGACCGCCTGCTTAGAGCGGTCAA
>JAFKKS010000375.1 GCA_017304555.1 Hyphomicrobiales bacterium | reverse complement strand
CGCCGCAGCGGAAGGCGACCGCCGCTCTTCACCTCTCCCATAGGGAAAGGTAGGATCGTTGAGCGCAGCAAGACGATCCGGGTGAGGGGTTACGGTCTCTCGATAGGCTCTAACCCCTCACCCGCCGCGCTGCGCGCGTCGACCTCTCCCTATGGGAGAGGTAAAGAAAGCGGCTCGTTCCTTCGGTCTATAAATCCCTCCCCGCCTTGTCCCTCGGCGCGGTTTCCTGTAGCCGGGAATGTCAACAACCGGAGTGGCTCGTGGCTTCCGAAGGTCCGAAATATGCGAGCGGCGTTCCGTTGGAACAGCCGCCCAAGCACAACATCGCCATGGGGGTCGAAAAGCTCGGCCTTATCCCGCTCCGGTTTCCGCTTCTCACCGCGCTCCTGGTCGTCGTCATGGCTGTCCTGGCCGGCTTCGGCGTGATGCGGCTCAAGGTCGATGATTCGCTGAGTCAGCTCTTCCGCTCCGAAACGCCGGAGTTCCAGCAGTACGAGCGCGTCACCAAGCAGTTTCCGTCGAGCGAATTCGACGTGCTGATCGTGGTCGAGGGCAAGACGCTGCTCGAACGCGAGCCGCTGGAGAAGCTGCGGGACCTCGTCACCGACGTGCAGCTTGTGCAGGGCACGCGCGGCATCGTCTCGTTGTTCTCGGCACGGCAGCCGCCGGATGGCAACACGATTCCCGAGGCGCTATTCCCGCGGGATCTTCCGACCGGAGAGGCTTACAAGAAACTGATCGAGCGGGTGCGCTCGAATGAGATTATCCGCGGCAAGCTCTTGTCGGAGGACGGCACGCTCGCGCTCGTCGTGCTCGCGCTCGATCCAGCCGTCGTGGAAAGCAACGGTCTGAGCACCACTGTCGGCGAGATCCGCAAGATCGTCGGCGAAGACCTCGAGGGCAGCGGACTGACCGGCCAGCTTTCCGGCGTGCCGGTGATGCAGCTCGAGATCCGCAACGCCGTGGAGCGCGATCGCCTCGTCTACAACGCGATCGGATTCATCGCCGGTTGCGTCATCGCGATCCTGTTCTTCCGGCGCGTCTCCTTCATGATCATCGCGGCGGCGCCGCCGCTGCTCTCCATTCTGCTCGCGCTCGGCATCCTCGGCTGGCTCGACTTCCGGCTCAACATGTTCCTCAACGTGATGACGCCGCTGATCATGGTGATCAGTTTCTCCGACTCGATGCAGCTCACCTTCGCCGCGCGTGATCGCTTGATCGCCGGGGAGAGCAAGTACCAAGCCTTCCGCAACGCGATCCTCGTGGTCGGGCCCGCTTGCGTGCTGACGCACGCCACCGCCGGCGTCTCCTTCATCGCGCTGCAGTTCTCAAACTCCGATCTCATCCGCACTTTCGGCGAAGCCGGATTGATTGCGACTGTCATCGCGCTTGTCGCCGTGCTCTCGCTCGTTCCGGTGCTCGGCGTCCTGCTGGTGCGCAACGAAAAGGCGTTCGCCGCGCACGTCAAGACCGTCGACACCGGCGTCAATGTGCTGCGCCGCTTCTGCTTCTGGATTGCCGAGCGTATGGTGAGCCATCCCGGCGTGTACAGTCTCATCAGCGTCGCCGTTGTCGCCGGGCTCGCGCTCATCTATGCGAATCTCGAACCGCGCTATCGCCTCGCGGATCAGGTGCCCGACAAGCAGCAGGCCGTTGCTGCAAGCAGTCGCCTCGACGCCAAGCTCACCGGCGCCAATCCAATTGACGTGCTGATCGAATTCCCCAAGGGCAAATCGCTTTACGCGCCCGACGTGCTGGCGACGATCGCTGCGGTGCACGACATCGTCGAGAAGCAGGCGGGCGTCGGCAACGTGTGGTCGATCGAGACGCTGCGCCGCTGGCTGGCGGAGAAAGCCGGCAAGACCGACGTCGCGACGCTGAAGGAATATGTCGACTTGTTGCCGGAGCACCTGGTACGCCGCTTCGTCTCGGCAAACCAGGACGCGGTGCTCGTCACCGGCCGTATCCCCGACGTCGACGCGAGCAAGCTGCTGCCCGTCATCAAGAAGCTCAACGCGACGCTGCAGACCGTGCGTGAGGCGCATCCCGGCTTCAACATCGCCGTGACCGGGCTCGCCGCCATTGCCGCGCGCAACAGTGCCGACATGATTCACAAGCTCAACCTCGGCTTGACGCTGGAGTTCCTCTTCGTTGCGATGTTCATCGGCTTCGCCTTCCGCTCCATCGTCGTGATGTTCGCGAGCATCCTGCCCGGCATCTTCCCCGTCGTGCTTTCGGGAACGATGTTGTGGCTGATGGGCGAAGGGTTGCAGTTCGCGAGCGTCGTGGCGCTCACGGTGTCGTTTGGTCTCGGCTTGAGCGCGACGATTCACTTCCTCAATCGCTTGCGATTGGAAACCGCGCCGGATGAAGACCCCGCCATCGGCGTCGAACGCGCCACGGTGCTGGTCGGGCCGGCATTGATCCTGACATCCGTCGTGCTCGCCTGCGGTCTGGCGGTGACGGTGTTCTCCGATCTTCCGTCGCTGCGTGTGTTCGGCTGGCTCAGCGCCTTCGCAATGCTGGCGGCGCTCGTCGCCGACCTCTTGATCCTGCGCCCGACGACGATGTTCCTGTCGACCTTGGCGCGCAAGCTCGGCTTCAAGGTGCTGGCGGAACGCGAGCACTGAACATCAGCGCGATAGGGCGTCCGCCATCCAACATCCGTCATGGCCGGGCATAGCCCGTCGAAGACGGGCGTGGATGCCCGGCATAAAGCCGGGCATGACGGTCAAGATAAGAGCCTTCAGCAAAGTCAAAAAATAACGGCCCGGATTTCCGGGCCGTTATCGCATCGCGATCCGTTGAACCGCGCGCGTCATTTTCTCAGCGTGATCGAAACTTCCGAAAGCTCGCTGCCCGGCGAGCGGATTGTCACCGCCTGCGAATTGCCCTTGGTCAGGACCGAGAATGTCGCATTGAAGTTCGGGCTCGTCGCGACGGCTTCGATCTGTGTGCTGCCGTTGGTGCGGCCCGAGACGCTGCCGCTCACACCACGCGTCGTCTCGTTGAACGTGCCGCTGATGGTGCCGCCGCGGTTCACAAGATTGGTGTTCAGATTGACCTGATAGCTGTCGCTGGCGCAGCGCAGATCGAGCGTGAGGATGCGGCCGTTATCGGTGACCGCGTAAATCGCACGACAGCGGATGCGCTCCTTCGCGCCGCTCGACAGGGTGATGTTACCCGTGCCGCTCCACTTGCCCTCGTAACCGGCGAACGCGCCCTCAGCCTGTGCTGCAGGAACCGCGCCGGCCAAAAACGCAGCCGTGGCGGCCGCTGTGACGATGCGGGAAAAAACTTGGATCGCGCCTGACATGAATCGAGCCCCATCCCTCTGTGCCGGCTAGCCAATATGGCGCCGGTCGTTAGGGCGTGCCATTAGCAGACGACGGCGGTGCCCCTCAAGTCGGCTACCAACAATACGCACGACTTCGCCAAGTTCGAAGGGGCGGGAGCAGTTCCCCGCGAGATTTTTTTTGCGCCGGGCCTCAGAGATATCATGCCGGTCGGGCGACTTTAGGAGCGCTCCAGCCGCCGCAGCACCTCGTCGAGCTGTTCGAGGTCGCGATACGCGATGCTCAGGACGCCGGCGCCGGCGCCCTTATGCGACACGCTCACCTGCATGCCGAGAACGTCGGAAACGCGTTTCTCCAGCGCGACCGTGTCAGGATCCTTGCGGCTTTTCGCCTCAGCGCGAACTTCGCGCGCCTGCTTCTTGCCGCTGTCGCGGGCCATCGCCTCGACCTGACGGACGTTCAGCCCGCGAGAAACGATCTCGTTCGCAAGCGATTCCGCGTTCGGCTGACCGACCAGCATGCGCGCATGCCCGGCGGAAAGCTTTCCGTCACGCAAATAAGCTTTGACCGATTCCGGAAGCCGCAGCAGCCGCAGCATGTTGGCGACATGCGGCCGGCTTTTGCCAACAATCTTAGCCAAATCGTCTTGGCTGTGGCCGAACTCGTCGAGCAGCGCCTGATAGCCCATCGCCTCTTCAAGCGGGTTGAGGTCGCTGCGCTGAACGTTCTCGATGATCGCGAGCTCGAGCGCTTCCTGGTCGGTTGCCTCCACCAGCACGATCGGCACTTCGTGCTGGCTGGCGCGCTGCGCCGCCCGCCAGCGACGCTCCCCGGCGATAATCTCGAACGCGTCCGGCGCGCCTGCGGCCGCGCGCACCAGGATCGGCTGTAGCACGCCGCGCTCGCGGATCGAGCTTGCCAGCTCGCTCAGCTCTTCCTCGGCGAAGGCCCGACGCGGATTGCGCGGGTTCGCGCGCAGGAACTCGATCGGCACCCGGCGCTGGCCGCCCCGGGCGCGCTCGACCGCCGCCGATTCGTCCCCGACGTCGCCGATGAGGGCCGCCAGTCCCCGTCCGAGTCGCGATCGTGCCGCGTCATCCGCCATGGTCATTCTCTACGCCTCGAGTCCCTTGTGGACGCCCTCGCGCTTTACATTTCGGCCTTTCGCGGCCGGACAAACATAAAGCGAATTATAATTCACTCTTAAATTCAATTCTTACTGCAACCGCGCCCAATCAGGCCGCGCGCAGCGCCTTTTCGCGTTGGATGATCTCGGACGCGAGCTTGAGATAGGCTTGGCTGCCGACACACTTGAGGTCGTAGAGCAGCACCGGCTTGCCGTGCGAGGGCGCCTCGGAAACACGAACATTGCGCGGGATGATGGTCTGATAGACCTTCTCGCCCATGAAGCTGCGCACGTCGGTCACGACCTGGCCCGACAGCTTGTTGCGGGCATCGTACATGGTGAGCACGATGCCGTGGATGGTTAACGCCGGGTTAAGGGCCGCGCGCACCTGCTCCACCGTCTTGAGGAGCTGCGACAATCCCTCGAGCGCGAAGAACTCGCATTGCAGCGGCACCAGCACCGCGTCGGCCGCCGCCATCGCGTTGACGGTGACGACGTTCAGCGACGGCGGGCAGTCGATCAGCACATATTCATAGTCGCCCGCGTCCCCGCGGTTCACCTCGGCCAGCGCGCGACGCAAGCGGAAGGCGCGATCCTTATGCTGCGCCACTTCCAGCTCGAAGCCGGAGAGGTCCATGGTCGAGGGCGCGATATGCAGACGCGGCACGGCGGTCTCGCGAGCCGACTGCCGCAAAGTCGCGTCGCCCATCAGCACGTCGAAGGTCGAGCGGCTGCGATTGCGCCGGTCGATGCCGAGACCGGTCGAAGCATTGCCTTGCGGGTCGAGGTCGACAATCAGAACGCGCTCGCCGATCGCCGCCAGCGCTGTCCCGAGATTGATCGCGGTCGTGGTCTTGCCGACGCCGCCCTTCTGGTTGGCTAGCACGAGGCTGCGCGGGCGCTTCACCGGTACGGTAAGCGTTTGTTCCGAGTCCGAATCGATCACGGTCACTGCTATTTCCGCCTGCTGACGCTGTCGATGACCAGGATGGTCGCGTCCGGACGCGTAACGCTGGGCACGCGCCGCACGTCAATTCTCCAAGATTTCGAGGCTTCGGTCAATTCCAACGCAACATGTTGACCCTTCGGGAACACGCCTTTTGCACCTTTTTGCAGGAGCGGCGCTGTCCAGGTCAGCAATTTATCGAGAGAAGCGACCGCACGAGCCGTCACCGCGTCGGGAATCGGTCGCCATCCGGGGAGCAATTTCTCGATTCGATCCACATGCACGCGCGCCGGCAAACCGATTCGCTCGACCGCTTCGGCCAAAAACGCGGCCTTGCGCTGATGGCTTTCGATCATATCGACATGCGCGCCGGGTAGGTCGGCGAGGGCACAAGCCAGGACGATACCCGGGAAGCCGGCGCCGCTTCCGATATCGACCCATGTTCGGGCGTCCGGAAGCACGGATCGTAGCTGCAGCGAATCGATCACATGCCGCGACCAGACCTCGGCGACAGACGCCGCCGAGACGAGATTCTGGATCTCCTGGCGCTGGAGGAAGAAGGCCACGAAGGCGTCGAGCCGTTCCAGTGTTTCACGTGAAACGTCGAGGAGGGCGAGGGCGCTCTTGCGGTCGGCCGCAATCGCCGCCGCCAGGCTATCGGCGAGAGGCCGGGGCACTCAGGCCGCGCCGGCGACGCGCTTGCGGCTGCGGCCGCGACGAACGCGCGCCGCCAGCAAGGTTAGCGCCGCCGGTGTGACACCATCGATGCGCGCCGCTTGACCGATGGTGCGCGGCCGCTGTGCGGCGAGCTTCTGCCGGACTTCCATCGACAATCCCTGGATCACGGCATAGTCGATGTCGGCGGGGAGGGTGAGCGCCTCGTCCCGCCGGTAGGTCGCCACGTCCGCACTCTGGCGGTCGAGATAGACGGCATAGCGCGCGTCGGTTTCAAGATGCGTCGCCACGGCCTCGGGGATGGCGTTAAGCTCCGGCCAGATCGCCGTCAGCCTCTGCATCGTCACGTCGGGATAAGCGAGAAGCTCGAAAGCCGTACGTTTCTGGCCATCCAGATTCAGAACGAGTCCGAATCGATTCGCTTGCGTCGGGCTGATCGATAGGGATTCCAGCATCTTACGGCCGTACTGAAGCGCCTGCTGCTTATCGGCAAACGCCTGCCGACGCTCCGAACCGATACATCCGAGCGCGATCCCGCGCGGCGTGAGCCGCTGGTCGGCATTGTCCGCCCGCAGCGACAAGCGATACTCGGCGCGCGACGTGAACATCCGATACGGCTCCGTCACGCCGCGGGTCACCAGGTCGTCAATCATCACGCCGAGATAGCCTTCAGCCCGGTCGAACGTAATCGGCTCACCGCCGGCCGCCGTCGCGGCGGCGTTCAGGCCGGCGACCAGCCCCTGCGCCGCCGCCTCCTCGTATCCGGTCGTCCCGTTGATCTGTCCGGCGAGGAAAAGTCCGGGCGCCCTCCGTACCTGCAGGTTGTGGTCCAACTCGCGCGGATCGACATGATCGTATTCGATGGCGTAGCCCGGACGAATGATCGCCGCACGCTCCAGACCCGGGATCGTCGCGACCAGAGCGTGCTGCACGTCCTCCGGCAGCGATGTCGAGATTCCGTTCGGATAGACGGTCGGATCGTCGAGGCCTTCGGGCTCGAGGAAGATCTGATGGCTCTCGCGCTCCTGGAAGCGCACCACCTTGTCCTCGATCGACGGGCAATAGCGCGGCCCTCGGCTTGCGATTTGCCCCGAATACATCGGCGAACGGTGCACATTCGCCGCGATCAGCGCGTGCGTCGCCGTCGTCGTGCGCGTGATGCCGCACTGAATCTGCGGGTTCGGCAATCGGTCGGTGAGGGTGGAGAAGGGCTCCGGCGGCGCGTCGCCGTCCTGCATCTCAAGCGCCGCCCAGTCGATAGTGCGGCCGTCGAGCCGCGGCGGCGTCCCGGTCTTGAGGCGTCCGAGCGAAAGGCCTAGACGCTCGAGCGTGAGCGCGAGGCCGACCGCTGGCGCCTCGCCTACCCGGCCCGCCGGCGTCTGCTTCTCGCCAATATGGATCAGGCCGCGCAGAAAGGTGCCGGTCGTCAGCACCGCCGCGCCGCAAGCGAAGATGCGGCCATCGGCCATGCGCACGCCGAAGACACGACCGCCATCGAAAAGAAGATCGTCCGCCTCCCCTTCGATCACCGTCAGCCCGGCCTGGGCACGGATGGCGTCCTGCATCGCCGCTGCATAGAGTTTGCGGTCGGCCTGCGCGCGCGGCCCTCGGACCGCCGGTCCCTTGCGTCGATTAAGAACCCGAAACTGGATGCCACCGGCGTCCGCCACCCGCCCCATCAGCCCGTCGAGCGCATCGATCTCGCGAACGAGATGCCCCTTCCCTAGCCCGCCGATCGCGGGGTTGCAGGACATGGCGCCGACGGTCGCGAACTTGTGGGTCACGAGCGCGGTCGCGGCGCCCATGCGCGCCGAAGCGGCCGCAGCCTCACAGCCGGCGTGGCCGCCGCCGATCACGATCACGTCGAAGCGTGGGTTCATGTCAAATGTCCTGAGAGCGCCGTCTTTAACGCCAAGTCGGCCGTTCGCAAAGCCCTATCGTGCACCATGGTTTCATCTAAAACGCGCGGTGAGCTCGAAGAGCGGTCCAGCGAGCTACCGGGCCCGATGTTTCACGTGAAACACCGCTTCCAACGCGCCGCATTCCCGACGCGTCACTTCCCGATGCAGAAGTCACGGAAGATGACGTCGAGAACGTCCTCGACGTCGATCTTTCCGAGGAGCCGACCCAAATCGGTCGCGGCCGCGCGCAGTTCTTCTGCCAGCAGCTCCAAGTCACTTCCGCCAAGTTTCGAGGCGCGATTCAGTGTCTCGACCACGCGTTCGAGCAGCAAGCGATGCCGCAGGCGCGTCACGAGCGCCGATTCACCGCTTCCAAATGCTTGCCCAGCAAAAGCGGAGAGGGCGCCAACAAAGTGCTCCAAGCCTTCGCCCGTCTTGGCCGAAAGAGAGAACCGCGTCTGTGCTTCCGATTCGCGGCCGGACGACAGTTTCGCATCCGAATCGACAAGGTCCGCCTTGCTCTGGATGCGCCAAATAGGCGATTCCAGCGGCGGAGGCGCACGTAGATCCCCCGGCTCGGTGATCCAGAGCACCAGGTCGGCCGCAGCCGCACGGCTCCGCGCCCGGTCGATACCCTCGCGCTCCACGGGGTCGCCCGACTCCCGGATGCCGGCCGTGTCGAGAACCGTCACCGGATAACCGTTAAGATCGAGATGCACCTCGAGAACGTCGCGCGTCGTGCCCGGAATCGGCGACACGATGGCCACGTCGCGTCGTGCTAAAGCATTGAAAAGCGTGGACTTTCCGGCATTCGGCGGGCCGGCGACGGCGACCGTCAAGCCCTCCCGCAATCGTTCGCCGCGCGCGGCGCCGGCCAGCGCCTTTGAAATTTCTTCTTTTAATTCAGTGACTAAGCGCAAAACCTGGCCGCTGAGATCGGCCGGGACATCGCCTTCATCGGAGAAGTCGATATTCGCTTCCACCAGCGCCAAAGCCTCGGTCAGCCGCTGACGCCACGCGTCCGCGCGCTTACCGAGCGTCCCAACGAGTTGCTGAAACGCCTGCCGCCGCTGCGACTGCGTCTCGGCGCCGATGAGGTCCGCCAGCCCCTCGACCACGGTCAGGTCGATCTGCCCATTCTCGAACGCACGGCGCGTGAACTCGCCGGCCTCGGCCAGGCGGAAACCTTCGAGCCCCGTCAGCGCCGTCAGCGTCGCCTCGACAACGGCCCGGCCGCCATGGGTGTGCAGCTCTGCCATGTCCTCGCCGGTTTCCGTTTCGGGGCCGGGAAACCAGAGGGCAAGCGCTTGATCGATCGGCTCTTTTGTTGTTGGATCGCGCACGGTGGCGAGGCTGGCGCGGCGCGGGCTCGGGACGCGGCCGATCGTCGTTTCGAGTCCGAATCGAGCGCGTGGACCTGAAATTCGAATGACGGCAATCGCCGCCAGGCCCTTTCCGGAGGAAAGCGCGACGATCGTGGGGATTATATCAGACTTTTGATTCATTTTATTGGACAAAGAAGTGAATGTTATACCGTTTTTATACATAGAAGCGAATTCATCGATTCACCTTTGTTCCTCTGCACTTGCGTCAGCGAACCGCCGTGCAATCTCCGGCTTACCGCTTATCTGATGAAGGTCGCCTGTCTCGAACTCTGGTCGCGGACCAGAGTATGCACGAAGGCATCCCATGACCCTTGAAAATCGCCTCGGCCACGAGACCAGTCCTTATCTGCTCCAGCACAAGGACAACCCCGTCGCCTGGTGGCCGTGGGGCCCGCAAGCGCTCGCGGAAGCGGAGCGTAACGGCAAGCCCATCCTCCTATCGGTCGGTTATGCCGCCTGCCACTGGTGCCACGTGATGGCGCACGAAAGTTTCGAAGACGCCGCCACCGCTGCGGTGATGAACGACCTGTTCGTGAACATCAAGGTCGATCGCGAGGAGCGGCCTGATATCGATCAGATCTATATGAACGCGCTGCATCACCTCGGCGAGCAGGGCGGCTGGCCGCTCACCATGTTCCTCACCCCGAAGGGGGAGCCGTTCTGGGGCGGAACCTATTTCCCCAATACCTCGCGTTACGGCCGCCCCGCCTTCGTCGACGTGCTGCGCGAGGTCGCCCGCCTGTTCCGAGAGGAACCCAACAAGATCGAGCAAAATCGCGCGGCTTTGATGCAGCGGCTGAATGAGCGCGCGCGCCCCGCCGGCCGCGTGATCATCGGCACGCCTGAACTTGACCGGCTGGCGGAGCAACTCGGCGGCGCCATCGATCCGGTCCACGGCGGGTTACGCGGTGCTCCGAAATTTCCACAAGCCTCGCTGTTCGAATTGCTGTGGCGCGCGGGGGTGCGCGAGGAGGGCGGTCGTCTTGGCTCCAACCCTCCCCCCGCGCAGCGGTGGGGAGGGGAATCGTCAACGTCTCGTGGTGACGAACGCAAGACCCCTGCATCCCTCAACCGCTATCACCGCATCATCGACATTACGCTGCAGAACATCTGCGAGGGCGGCATCTACGATCATCTCGGCGGCGGCTTCT
>JAFKKS010000374.1 GCA_017304555.1 Hyphomicrobiales bacterium | reverse complement strand
GCGCGAAAACATCCGCGCGACCGACGAGATCGTCGCGGCTCTGAACGACCGGCGCATCCTGCTCGCCTTCGAACCGGTGGTCGACACCGTTACGCGCGAGCCGATCTTCTACGAATCGCTGATGCGCATCCGTTTCGATGACGGGTCGCTGACCTCGGCCATAAGCATCGTACCGGTGGCTGAGCGCCTTGGGCTTGTCCGATTGCTGGACAATCGCGTCCTCGAATTGGTCATCGCCGACCTCGTCGCCTCGCCGAATGCCGTGTTGAGCGTGAACGTCTCGCCCGCCTCGACGCTCGATCCCGACTGGTGGACGACGCTCGGCGCGCAACTGCGTGCCTACCCCAGCATCGCCGAGCGCCTGATCGTCGAGATCACCGAGATGGCCGCGATCCACGACGTCGAGGAAACGCGCGCGTTCGTCTCGCGCGTGAAGGATCTCGGGTGCCATATCGCGATCGACGATTTCGGCGCGGGCCACACCTCATTCCGCAACCTGCGGCGCCTCGGCGTCGATATGGTCAAGATCGACGGCGCGTTCGTTGAGAACATGACGCGCTCGGCCGACGATGCGATGTTCGTCCGTACGATGATCGAGTTGGCACGCGGGCTTGATCTCCGCACCGTCGCAGAGTGGGTGCAAGACGAAGAAGCCGCCGCCATGCTGCGCGAATGGGGCTGCGACTATCTACAGGGCTCCCTGCTCGGCACCGCCGCGACAGCCCGGCCATGGCTCGCCGGACGGCAGGACCACGTCGCCTGACCGCGCTACCCGTCCGCGCGTGTCACTGGCGCGCCTGCGGCATCAGGTCTTGTCTTTATCTTTGTCGCTGAGGCGATCGAGACGCGCCTGCATCTCCTGTAGCTGGCGGCGCAATTCACCGAGATCGCCCTCGCTCGCCGGCGTCTTCTCGCTATTGGTCGGCACGCTTTCCGACTCGTCCTGGCGTCCGAAAGAACCGAACATCGAGAAGGTGCGCTGAAACAGCTCCATGTTCCGGCGCGCCTGCTCTTCCAATGCTCCGAAGCCCCCCATTCCGAAAGCCTGGCCCATCTGCTGGCGCAGCTTGCCCTGCTCGCGGGTAAGCGAATCGATCGACACTTCGAGGAAACGCGGCACCAGCATCTGCATGCTGTCGCCGTAGAAGCGGATCAGTTGACGCAAGAACGTCACCGGCAACAGGTTCTGACCCTGCTTGCCCTCTTGCTCAAAAATGATCTGCGCAAGCACCGAACGGGTAATGTCCTCACCGGTTTTCGCGTCATAAACGAGGAAGTCTTCGCCCATCTTCACCATGGCGGCGAGGTCTTCCAGCGTGACGTATGTACTGGTGCCGGTATTGTAGAGCCGCCGGTTCGCGTACTTTTTGATCGTGACCGGCTCTTCCGATTTAGCCATGAACACCTTGCCGACGAATGATCTGGTGAAGCACCACGCGGGTTACGTCTTCGTCCGTCCGCGCATCGCGCACCACGAACTCTTCCTCGTCCTCCACCATGGCCGCGATGTCCTCAAGCGAGAGATAGGCTCCCGCCGCAGGGTTATAAAGCCGCAGGTTGTCGTACCTCTTTATCGTGACGGTCCGCTCGGGCATCCCGAAGGTCCTTGAGCTTGCAGTACACGCGGCGAGCGCGAGCCGACCCAGGATAAACACTTTCTATCCGCAGGGGCTACCGTTTTGTGCGGGGAGGTTCGGCGCCTGCCAAACCGTCTTGCCATACTTAAATACGATAGACGCCCCGGCGTGGACGCTTGTTGATACGCCCTGATATGATATCGAAACGGGTGAGGATCGAGGCACGCCGCAAGGCCTTTCGCATCACCCTCGAGGTTCGCCGTAGCGTTTCACGGGCGGCCGGATAGTAGTCTGGATCGGAGCTTCATCATGCAGGACGATATTGTCATTGTCGGCGCGGCGCGCACGCCCGTCGGCGCGTTCAATGGTTCGCTTTCAAGCCTGCCGGCGCACGATCTCGGCAAGATCGCGATCACGGCCGCGCTGGAGCGGGCCGGCGTCGAGCCGAGCCGCGTCTCCGAAGTCATCATGGGCCAGATCCTCACGGCCGGCCAGGGACAGAACCCAGCCCGGCAGGCGTCGATCAACGCCGGCATCCCGGTTGAGACGCCGGCCTGGGGCGTCAACCAGCTCTGCGGCTCCGGCCTGCGCGCGGTGGCGCTCGGCCTTCAGCAGATCGCGAACGGCGACGCCGACATTGTCGTCGCGGGCGGCCAGGAATCGATGAGCCAGGCGCAGCACGCCGCGCATCTGCGCAACGGCACGAAAATGGGCGCCCTCGATCTCGTCGACACGATGATCAAGGATGGCCTGTGGGACGCCTTCAACGGCTATCACATGGGCACCACGGCCGAGAACGTGGCGCAGAAATACCAGATCACTCGCGCGCAACAGGACGAGTTCGCCGTCGCCTCACAGAACAAGGCGGAAGCGGCGCAGAAGGCCGGGAAGTTCAAGGACGAGATCGTGCCCGTCACGGTGAAGAGCCGCAAGGGCGACATCGTTGTGGACACGGACGAATATCCTCGTCACGGCGCGACGCTGGACGCCATGGCCAAGCTGCGCCCAGCCTTCTCGAAGGACGGCAGCGTGACCGCCGGCAATGCCTCCGGCATTAACGACGGCGCCGCCGCGGTGGTGCTGATGAAGGCGAGCCAGGCCAAGGCGGAGGGCCGCAAGGTTCTCGCCCGCATCGTGTCCTGGGCGAATGCCGGCGTCGATCCCGCGATCATGGGCACCGGCCCGATCCCGGCCTCGCGCGCGGCGCTCAAGAAAGCGGGCTGGAAGATCGAAGACCTCGACCTCATCGAAGCCAACGAGGCCTTCGCGGCGCAGGCCTGCGCCGTCAACAAGGACCTCGGCTGGGACACTGCCAAGGTCAACGTCAACGGCGGGGCGATCGCGATCGGCCATCCGATCGGCGCCTCCGGCGCCCGTGTCCTCGTGACCCTGCTGCACGAGATGGAGAAGCGCAATGCCAAGAAGGGCCTTGCGACACTCTGCATTGGCGGCGGCATGGGCATCGCGATGTGCGTCGAACGCTAAAAATTTCGCAAGGATGCGATGACGCGATGCCCGGCCTTGTGCCGGGCATCAACGTATTTAAGCTGAGCAGCGTACGGGCCGGGACAACCGGTTTAGGTAACGAAGAGGGAGTAGATCACCATGGCACGGGTTGCAGTCGTGACGGGCGGTACGCGAGGCATCGGAGCGGCGATCGCCAAAGCCCTGCAGAAGGCGGGATACAAGGTCGCGGCGAACTACGGCGGCAACGACGAGGCGGCGCAGAAGTTCAAGGCGGAGACGGGCATCCCCGTCTACAAATGGGACGTCTCCTCCTTCCAAGCCTGCAGCGACGGCCTGAAGAAGGTCGAAGAAGAAGTCGGCCCGGTCGACGTTCTCGTCAACAACGCCGGCATCACGCGTGACGCGATGTTCCATCGCATGACGCCTGAGCACTGGTCGCAGGTGATCAACACCAATCTCAACTCGCTCTTCAACATGTGCCGCCCGGTGATCGAAGGCATGCGCAGTCGCAAGTTCGGGCGCATCATCAATATCTCCTCCATCAACGGCCAGAAGGGTCAGATGGGGCAGACGAACTATTCAGCCGCCAAGGCTGGCGACGTCGGCTTCACCAAAGCGCTGGCGCAGGAAAGCGCGAAGAGCGGCATCACCGTCAACGCCATTTGTCCCGGCTACATCAATACCGAGATGGTGCAGGCGGTGCCAAAGGAAGTCCTCGACAAGAACGTCATTCCGCTCATTCCAGCGGGACGTCTCGGCGAAGCCGACGAGATCGCGCGCTGTGTCGTCTTCCTCGCCTCTGACGATTCCGGATTCATCACTGGCTCGACCCTGTCCGCCAACGGCGGGCAGTACATGGCCTGAACCAAGCGGACTCCCAATGGGATCGCGTGGCGCGGCGACGGCCGTCGGATTCTGCGCGATCCTGTTGTGGTCGCTACTGGCGCTGTTCACGACAGCGTCGGGCCGCGTGCCACCATTCCAACTTGCAGCGATGTCTTTCGCGATCGGCGGATTGTCGGGTGCCGTGACGTGGCTCGTCCGCCGCCAGGGCCCGGCGGCGCTGCGCCAACCCTGGCCGGTCTGGGCGCTCGGCGTCGGCGGCCTGTTCGGGTATCACGCGCTCTACTTCACCGCGATCAAGACCGCGCCACCGGCGGAAGCCGGATTGATCTGCTATCTCTGGCCGCTCCTCATCGTGCTGCTTTCCGCATTCCTGCCCAACGAACGCCTGCGCGCGCATTACGTCATCGGCGCGCTTCTCGGCCTCGCCGGAACCTGCATCCTGTTCTTCGGCGGCCGCAGCTTCTCGCTGGCGGCAGACTACATACCGGGCTTCGCGGCGGCCTTCGTCGCAGCGTTCGTGTGGGCGATCTACTCGACGATGTCTCGCCGCTTCGCCGCAGTGCCGACCGATGCCGTTGTCGGCTTCTGCCTGGTGACGGCGCTGCTCTCGGCGATTTTCCACGGGCTGGTGGAGGAGACCGTCTGGCCCGCAACCGCACGCGAATGGGGCGCCGTCCTACTCCTTGGGCTCGGCCCAGTCGGAGCCGCCTTCTATGCATGGGATCATGGCGTCAAGCACGGTGACCTGCGGGTCCTCGGCGCGGTGTCCTACCTCGCCCCGGTGTTATCAACCATATTCCTCGTCATCGCCGGATTCGCCTCCGCCTCGACTTCATTGGCGCTGGCCGCTGTGTTCATCACCGCGGGCGGCATGCTGGCGGCCAAAGATATGCTTTTGCGACAATCCAATTGATTCGCCGGGAGCAAAAGCAAGGAGATAGGAGCCCTTGCAAAGCGCGACCGCCATCTCCTACCTTCATACAAGGAGCCGGTCGAAAAAAGGGGAAGACCGGAGCGCGTCGGCATTACAAGCCATTTCGAAGCGGGGAGGCGCAACGACAATGAAAACAATTCTCGTTCCGACGGAAAAGAGCGATCTGATGACGTCGACGCTGGAAACGGCGTTGCTGTTTGCGCGACAGGTCGGCGGTTATATTGAAGGATTTGCCCTGCGCGCGGCCATCAGCGATTTCGTCGCGGCCGATCTCATCGTGGCGGACGCGTGGGCCGTGGCGGAGACACGCGACGCAGAGCTCGCGAAAGAGGCCCGCACCTTATTCGAAAATTTCATGTCGGCGCATGGCGTTCCACTCGCGACGACAACGAAGGATCGTCCGTCCTACGGATGGACTGAAGCGGACGCCGCGCGCGATGCTTTCGTCGGCAGCTACGGCCGCGTCTTCGACATCATCGTCTTCGGACGCCCCGGCTCTTATCCAGCCGGCGCAAGCATGGCGGCAGTCGAGGCGGCACTGTTTGAGAGCGGCCGCCCCATCCTGATTGCGCCGCCGACGGCGCCCACGCGACTCGGCGACAATGTCGTCATTGCCTGGAACCGCAGCACGGAGACGGCACGCTGCGTCGCAGTCGCCATGCCGCTCTTGTATGCAGCGAAGAAGGTCACCGTCCTCACCGTGACCGGCGGCATGGTGCCTGGGCCGGATGGCGACGAAGTCGCGCGTTACCTTGAGCGCAACGGCATCGCAGCTGATTCGATAACAGCTGATCCCGGCAACAAGAACAGCGGCGAGGTGTTCCTGGAGCGGGCCGCCGAACTCGGCTGCGATCTTCTCATCAAGGGTGCTTACACCCAGAGCCGCCTGCGGCAGATGATTTTCGGCGGCGCGACGAGCCACATCCTGGCGAAGACAACGGTGCCGGTCTTCATGGCGCACTAGTTTTTATTTTGACGCGTTTTCTTCACGCGAACCGATTGCCACTTCGCTCGAAAACGCTTTGAACGGCGGCACGGCATCCTCCGGCGCCAATTCAAAGCCATTGAAGTCAAAGCCCGGCGCAACGGTGCAGCCGACCAGCGTCCACTCGCCGAGACTTACGGCCTGCTGCCAAGCATGAGCCGGCACGACGGCTTGGGGGCGCTCCCCTCCGCGCAGATCGGAGCCAAGGTGAATCTCTCTTTCGCCGCCAGAGTCGGCGATCGTCAGCGCCAGCGGCGCGCCAGCGTACCAATGCCAGACTTCCGCGGCATCGACGCGATGCCAGCGCGAGCGTTCACCACGGCGAAGCAGAAAATAGATCGCGGTCGATGCCGCCCGCCCGCTCGCGTTCGTATGCGTATCGCGAAACGTCTCGCGGAAATGTCCTCCCTCCGGGTGCGGAGTGAGGCCGAGTTCCTCAATGATCTGGGCCGCGCTCAGGGATGTCATGTCGCGCAGCCCAAGTCCTTCACCATCAGCCCCGGAAGCTGTCCTTGCCTGCACGGATCTTGGCGAAGACGGCGGCCGGCGATTGCCCTGCCATGCCGAGCCCTTTGGCGACCTCGGAGAGGTCGGCGCGCAGGAACGGGTTGGACGCTTTCTCGGCGCCGATGGTCGCAGGAACGGTCGGCTTGCCGACAGCGCGCAGAGTTGCGACCTCCTTCTCGCGCGCCTGCAGCGCCACATTGTTCGGCTCGACGGTGCGCGCGTAAGCGATGTTCGAAGCGGTGTATTCGTGTCCGCAGAAGAACTGCGTATCGTCTGGCAGCGCGCGAAGCTTGAGCAGCGAGGTCCACATCATCTCCGGAGTACCCTCGAGGAGACGTCCACAACCGATGGAAAACAGCGTGTCGCCGACGAAGGCGAGACGGTCGGCATCGAAGCAATAGGAGATGTGGCCTGCGGTGTGGCCGGGCGTTTCCAGCACGCGTCCGGACAGTCCACCGACCTTGACGGTATCGCCCTCGCCGACCGTCTCATCGACGTCCGCGATACGCGCCGCCTCGGCGCGCGGTGCGACGACGCGGCAGTGGTGCTTGCGTTTCAGGTCTGGGATGCCTGCCGTATGATCGTTATGGTGGTGTGTGACAAGGATGTCCGTGAGTTTCCAGCCGGTTTTCGCCAGCGCTGCCTCGACGGCCGCAGCCTCAGGCGCATCGATCGCCGCGGTCGCGCCGCTTGCAGGATCGTGAAGGAGAACGCCGTAATTGTCTTGAAGGCAGGGAAACAGATACGTTTTAGCGGTCATCGATGGCCTCATGCTTGATGACGGCAACCTAACCATGCAGAGACGATTGTCCAAGGGCGGCATTGACGGTGGGACCGAGGCAAAGCGCGCGGCAACGGCGCCGCGGGCCTCTGTCGACGCGTCCGCGCCGGCGGGCCGCTAAGCATGTTCATCGACGTCGTCGATCTGCGCGCGTTCTATACCCAGCCCCTGGGTAAGGTGGCGCGGCGCTTCGTCGGTCCGGCGATCCGGCGGCATTGGCCGGACGTCCGCGGCATGCGCGTTGCCGGCGTCGGCTACACGACGCCCTATCTCGGTCTATTTCGCGACGATGCGGAACGCTGCCTTGCCTTCATGCCGGCAGGCCAAGGCGTCACGCGCTGGCCTTCCAACCGCGCGAGCCTTGCGGCGCTCGTCGAGGAAACCGAGTTGCCGCTTGCCGATGCGGCGGTCGACCGCGTGCTTGTCGTGCACGCGCTGGAAATGTCGAACGATCCGGCGAGCATTTTGCGCGAAGCGTGGCGTGTGCTCGCCGCGGGCGGGCGCCTTCTGCTCGTCATTCCGAATCGTCGCGGCATCTGGGCGCGCGTCGACACGACCCCGTTCGGCTACGGTCGTCCCTATTCGCGATCGCAAGTGACGACGCTTCTGCGCGAAACACTGTTCACGCCAACCGGATGGTCCGAGGCGCTGTATATGCCGCCCATTCCCCGCAACTGGTTTCTGCGCTCCGCCATTGCATGGGAGCGCACCGGCGCAACGCTGTCAGCGCCGTTTGCCGGCGTGCATATCGTCGAGGCCATGAAGCAGGTCTATCGGCCGATCCCGGCGCGTGGCAAGAAACGGCGTCTGGTGCCGGCGCTGGAGCCCGTGCTCGCGCCGTCACCCGGCGGCGCAGCCTTCGGCCCGCGCCATTAGAGACGGAAGCGCTTATTCTCCCGCTTCGGGCCCACCCGGCTGCGGCGCCTCCGCGCGTGGTCCGCTCGGACGACGGCGTCGACGACGATGCAACGGAAAACGATCCGGCTGCCCCTCGAAACTGTTCTGCTGATAGCCGACATCTTCCTGCGGCGCGACGTCATTCGACGCCGTCACTGGCGGCTGACCGCCGGTAACGAAGGCCGGCAAGCCGATATCGGCGGCGGCCTCTTCGCCGTTCGTGCGCGGTTGGGGCTGGATTTGCGGCTGCGGCTGAACTTGCGGCTGGAACTGCGAACGATAGCCGTCCCGGTTATCCCGATCGCGGCCGTCCCGATCGCGGTTGTCGCGATCCCTGTTGTCTCGATCGCGATCACGGTTATCCCGATCACGATTGTCTCGGTACCGATAATGCTGCGACTGCTGATCGCGTCCGCCGAAACGCGGCTCACGCGAGCCGTAAGATTGATCGCGCGGCGGGTAAGGCTGTTGCTGCGGGTCGCGGGGAGCGTAAGGCGCCTCGGGCGCTCCCTGAAAATCCTGTCCCTCGTAGTCGCCGTCGTCGAAGGAATCGCGTTGCTCGTTCTCGCGATAGTGCGGATTGGCCTGCCGGAGCTGCTCCTGCATCGCGGCGATCAAACGGAAGTAATGCTCGGCGTGCTGGTAGTAGTTTTCGGCCGAGACGGGGTCGCCAGACGACTGTGAATCCCGCGCCAGCTGCATGTATTTCTCGGCTACATGTGAGGCGGTGCCACGGATTTTGACGTCCGGCCCGTTGGATTCATAGACCCGGGTGAGCGGGTTCTGGCCCTTGCGGTTGTTGCGCCCGCGCATCCGCTTGTTCTGACCGTTTCTCATGGCTCTGGTTTCGTTAACCTCCGAGTAGCGGCGATTTCCTCGCCCGACGTTCAGCATCAAGACTTCCCCGTCGCCGCGGCCGACCTGGCCTGGCGTCGAAATTTCAAACGACGATTTCGCGTCACGATGATTAAAAGCACCCCAGCCGCGACTGACCGCAGCGTTGCCAAATCCTCACCGGGCGCGCCGCTTCATCTTACTGGCGTGCCGAACCTATACGTCCCTGATTCGAGTGGGCGGTCCCTTGTCCATCGCTGTGAGAGCGCGAGCCGCCTTGTCGACTGGGGGCCTCAAGGAGCCATGCTCCGGGCCTTTTCCACGATGCGTCCATCCCGCTTCGGGTCGATCAGTTAGTTGGAACCTAGTCCCTCCCGGGGGATAATCCAAGAGCTTTTTTTGGTTTTGGTACCCCTTTACGGCGCCCGCGAAGCCCCAATAACGCGGGTAATCCCAGCAAAATCCTCGGCACGCGAGGCAATGAGCCCGGCGGCCGTGAACAGGGTCACGACCGCGTCGCCCTGACCCGCGCCGATCTCGACAAAGACGCGCCCCTGTCGTGCCGTCAGCCGCGGGGCGTCCGCAGCTATTCGGCGATAGGCGTCAAGCCCGTCTAGGCCGCCATCGAGCGCGCCGCGAGGATCGAATTCGCGTACGTCCGGCATCAATTCCGCGATCGCTCCCGAAGCGATGTAGGGCGGATTGGAGACGACGAAATCAAATCCGCCGGACAGCGCCGCTCCGAGATCGCAAGCAACAAACACAGCACGCCCCGCGAGCGAATGGCGATGCGCATTCGCGTGCGCGACCGCAAGCGCCGCCGTACTGATATCGGTTCCGACACCGAACGCGTTCGGCAGTTCGTTCAACAGTGCAAGCAGGATCGCGCCCGATCCCGTTCCGATATCCAAGATGCGGAGCGGCTGTGCCCGTCTGCCCGCCGCATCAACGCAGCGCAGAACTTCCGCGACAACGGTCTCGGTCTCCGGCCGCTGCACAAGAACCGCGGGCGTGACTTGCAACGGCAATCCCCAGAATTCCTTCTCACCGAGAATGCGCGCAATCGGTTCATGCGTAAGCCTTCGCGCGGCGAGCGCGTTGACGCTCGCGACCTGGCTGTCGTCGAGATTGCGCGTTTGCGCCGTAATTAATGCCGCATGGTCCAGCCCCAGAGCAGCCTGTAACAGCAGCCGCGCATCGAGCTCCGGACTTTCGATTCCGGCTGTCCGAAACTCTTCGGCTAGCCTCCGCCGCAACGCCTCGATCGTGATGCCCGCGGCGAAAGCGGGCGTCATGCCGCGCCGGATGACGCCAGCAGCGCCGCCTGACGCTCCGTGACGAGAGCGTCGATGACCTCGCCTAAAGCTTCGCCTTCCATCACTTGCGGCAACTTGTAGAGCGTCAGGCCGATGCGATGGTCGGTGACGCGGCCTTGCGGGAAATTATAGGTGCGGATGCGTTCCGAGCGATCGCCGGAGCCCACCTGCCCTCTGCGGTCGGCGGCGCGCTGCGCATCGAGCTTGCCGCGCTCGAGATCGTAAAGCTTGGTCCGTAGCAGGGCCATCGCCTTGGCGCGGTTGCGATGCTGCGAACGCTCCTCCTGCACGGCGACGACAATGCCGCTCGGTAGATGCGTGATGCGGATCGCCAACT
>JAFKKS010000159.1 GCA_017304555.1 Hyphomicrobiales bacterium | reverse complement strand
TGCGCTTCACCTCGCCCTTCAGGGTGATTTCGTCGACCTCGACGAAGCCGTCGGTATTGGCGGTCTCCGTCGGCGGGCGCGTGTAGCAGGCGCGCGGCGTCAGGCGCAGCGCGCCGAACTGCACGGTCTCGTCGATCGCGACGTCGAAGCTGATGATGCGGCCGGTGATCTTGTCGAGACCGGCGAAGACAGCAGTCGGATTGGCGATCTTGTGCGGCGGCGGCGCGACGATGACTTCGTCGCCGGGCTGCGGATCGGTATTCGACGGCTGCGGCGTACCGCGCGGCTGGCGCTGTCCCGGCGGCAAGCCTGGAAGCGTGTTCGGCTGTCCTTGCGGCGCGGCTTCCGGCGGCGTGTTCGCAGGCTGCGCCGGCTGGCTTCCGGGCGGCGGCGGCAACGGCTGCGTCCGCACGCCGTAATCGGACGGCGGTGCACCTTGTGGCGCCCCTTGCGGAAACCGCGTCAGCGGCGGCGGCGGCGGCTCGGGAGGCGCCTGGCGCGGATCGTACTGGGGAAAGCTGCGCGGCTCCATCGGCGGCGCCGACGGGTGCCCCATCGGAACGTTGCCGGGCGGCCGCGGCGCATCCTCCCTGCCGAAGATCGAGCCGAACTGCGCGGAAGCCGGCGTCACCATGAGAGGCAGCGCAAAGAGCGGCACCGCGCAAGCGGCGGCAAGAAGGAAGCGGCGTCGATCAAGCATCATGACGGGTTGGCTATCCAGCGGCGCAACGCGCGACTCTTTATGGATGAGCCCCGTTAACACGCTGATTACGGCACGCGAAGGGCGCTGGCGCCCAAAGACGCCATTCCGTCAGCGGGTATGGAAATCGGTCGCCGTCTCCGACGTCTTGCGCTCGTCCGCGCTCGGCGCCCAGGCCTTGTAATCGCCGGTGGCGCGCGGGCGCCGGTTGCTCGCCAGCATCGAGCCGGAGGGGCGATAGGCGTTCGGCGTGCCGGTCAGATTCGCGCGGTGCGGCTTCTGCCAGGCGCGCGGCTTGTAGTTTTCGTCAACCGGAGGCACGTCGACGGTGTGATGCAACCAGCCGTGCCAGGACGGCGGCACCTGCGTCGCTTCCGCATAGCCGCGATAGATCACCCAGCGCCGCTCCATGTGCAGCGTCGGATCGATCTTGCCGCCCTTGGTCCGGTAGTAGCGGTTGCCGGACTCGTCCTCGCCGACGAATTCGCCGTAGAGCCATGTCCAGAACTGCGTGCCGAAGGTCTGGCTGTTCCACCAGGTGAACAGCTTCAGGATGAAAGTTTTCATGGCCTACCGGATGCCCAGCAACGATTGAGCGCTACATGCCACCCGCCCGGCGGCCTGTCTAGGCGACGGTTTGCTCCCGGTAGCGATAGGCATTGCGGATATGGGCGTTGAAGAAGCGCCCCTTGGACGGCGCGGCCTGGAAGGCGGCGTAAACCGGCCGCGGGACGCCGGCATAGGCATAGACCCGCCCGATCACGCTCGAAGGCATGGCAGGGAAACAACGCGGTGCAGCCACCGTGGTTCGCCCCCGATTCGCCTCCACGCCTCTAGCTGAACAGCCAGCCGAGCGTCGCCACGGCGATCAGGCCGAACATCGCCAGCGGCACCAACACCGCCGATGCATAGAGCAACAGCGCGCTGATCATCGCGCCGAACGCGAAGCCGACGATCGCGCCGGTGAGAATCATCGCCCGGCCGCGCTGGTAGTGCGCCCAGGCGCCGCCGAGAAGCGTGGCGAAAACCACGATCGCGGGGATGAAAACGAACGGATTCTGCTCCATGCACAGGGTTCCTCGATGCGGGTTCCTGGTGAGTGGCGCGGCCGCCGGCTTTGGTTCATTGTGGAGGACGGGGAAAACTTCCCGGCTCCCTTCCCGCTCCCTGGGTCTATGGCGGCCCTTCGGGGCTTCCGAACACCAGGTTTGGTAGCCAGGAAAATTTTTCGGCGGGCATTGACAGCCGCCTTGTGCCGTTTCGGGACGGAAATCTACGTGCGGAATCCGGGGCTTGCCCCTCTTCCGATTCGTCCCCGGAATTCACACCTTTCCCCCAGATTTAGTATTCGATTCAGTTTTAGCGACTACGTATTGACGTCGGAAAGGAGTCGCCATAGCGTCACCGGGTCGGGCGCGGAGTGTTTCGAGTCCTCGCCAGATGCCCCCAAAAAGGCCAGCACTCCTCCGCCTCAGGCGCTTTTTCGCGCCCGGCGAAGGCATGACTGTCGGCGGACATCAGGCGGGTTACCGGCTCTCGGGCTGGGAGCCGAACCGGCGCAGGGACGTTAACAGAGTAACGGGTGAACGGGCGCGCGAGCGGACAGGCTCGCGCGAGGGCACAATCATCGGCCGCCCGCAAAGGCGGCGAAATGGGGCAAAAGATGCGGATCGAGCGGCGCTACACCAAAGAAGGCCAGGACGCTTACGCGGGAATCGAATTCCGCCTGGCGACGAGCGAAATCAAGAACCCGGACGGCTCGGTCGTGTTCAAGCGCGACAATGTCGAGGTCCCGGCTGCGTGGTCGCAGGTCGCCTCCGACGTGCTCGCCCAGAAGTACTTCCGCAAGGCCGGCGTGCCCGCGCGCCTGAAGAAGGTCGAAGAGAATTCCGTCCCCTCCTGGCTGTGGCGCTCGCAAGCCGACGACGAGGCCCTCGCTGCCCTCCCCGAGTCCGACCGCATCATCGGCGAGCATTCCTCCAAGCAGGTGTTCGACCGGCTCGCCGGAACCTGGACCTATTGGGGCTGGAAGTGCGGCTACTTCGACGGCGAGGCCGATGCCCAGGCCTTCTTCGATGAACTGCGCTACATGCTGGCGACGCAGATGGCGGCGCCGAACTCGCCGCAATGGTTCAACACCGGCCTGCACTGGGCCTACGGCATCGACGGCCCCGGCCAGGGCCACTACTACGTCGACCCCTTCACCCATAAGCTGACGAAGTCGAAGTCGTCCTACGAGCACCCGCAGCCGCACGCCTGCTTCATCCAGTCGATCTCCGACGACCTCGTCAACGAGGGCGGGATCATGGACCTGTGGGTGCGCGAGGCGCGCCTGTTCAAATACGGCTCCGGCACCGGCACCAACTTCTCGCGGCTGCGCGGCGAAGGCGAGAAGCTCGCCAGCGGCGGCTCCTCCTCCGGCCTGATGTCATTCCTCAAGATCGGCGACCGCGCGGCGGGCGCCAT
>JAFKKS010000373.1 GCA_017304555.1 Hyphomicrobiales bacterium | reverse complement strand
GATTTCGGATCGCGCCGGACGACAGCTCCGTCCCGTTGCAGACGATGTCGTACTGGATCGCCTTGATGCCGAGAATCGTGTCCTTGTCACTTGCGTCGAGCTTGAGGAAATCCTCGATCGGGAAATTCGGCATCGAGAACGGATTGTGGGAGAAGTCGATCTTCTTCTCCTCCTCACTCCACTCGTACATCGGGAAGTCGACGATCCAGCAGAACTCGAAGCGGTCCTGCGCGATCAATCCGAGTTCCTCGCCGACTTTCGTGCGCGCCGCGCCTGCGAACTTGTAGAAGACATCCGGCTTACCGGCGACGAAGAAGCAAGCGTCGCCAACCTTCAGGCCAAGTTGATCGGCCACCTGTTTGGTGCGCTCGGGGCCGATGTTCTTGGCGAGCGGCCCTGCGCCGCCCTCCTCGCCCTCGCGCCAGAAGATGTAGCCGAGACCGGGCTGCCCTTCGCCTTGCGCCCACGCATTCATGCGGTCGCAGAAGGCCCGGTTGCCGCCCTTCGGCGCGGGAATGGCCCACACCTGCGCTTTCGGGTCGCCAGCGAGAATATTGGCAAAAACCTTGAAGCCGGAGCCGCGGAACGCTTCGCTAACGTCCTGCATTTCGATCGGATTACGCAGATCCGGCTTGTCGGTTCCGTATTTGCGGATCGCCTCGGCGTACGGGATGAGCGGAAACTTCTGCGTCACCGGCTTGCCGTTGGCGAATTCCTCGAACACGCCGCGCATCACCGGCTCGACCGCGTCGAACACGTCCTGCTGCGTGACGAAGCTCATCTCGAGGTCAAGCTGATAGAACTCGCCGGGCGAGCGATCGGCGCGCGCATCCTCGTCGCGGAAGCACGGCGCGATCTGGAAGTAGCGGTCGAAGCCCGCGATCATCGTGAGCTGCTTGAACTGCTGCGGAGCTTGCGGCAGCGCGTAGAATTTTCCGGGATGGATGCGCGACGGCACAAGATAGTCGCGCGCGCCCTCCGGCGACGATGCGGTGAGGATCGGCGTCTGGAACTCGAAGAACCCGCCCTCCTTCATCCGCCGGCGGATCGAGTCGATCACCGAGCCGCGCAGCATGATGTTGCGGTGGAGCCGCTCCCGGCGCAGGTCGAGGAAGCGATATTTGAGCCGGATATCCTCCGGATATTCCTGATCGCCGAACACCGGCAGCGGCAATTCCGCCGCCGGGCCCAAGACTTCGATCTCGGTGATGAAAACTTCGACCGCGCCGGTCGGCAGGTCCGGATTGTCGGTGCCCTCGGGCCGCTTGCGCACCCGCCCGTCGATGCGCACGACCCACTCCGCGCGCAAAGTCTCGGCAAGCTTGAACGCCGGGCTGTCCGGATCGGCGACGCATTGCGTCAGGCCGTAGTGGTCGCGCAGGTCGATGAACAGCAGGCCGCCGTGGTCGCGAATGCGATGGCACCAGCCGGAAAGACGCGCAGTCTGGCCGATATCCTTGGCGTCCAGCGCGCCGCAAGTATGCGTCCGGTAACGGTGCATGGGGACTTCTCGATTCCGGGGAAGGGTTGGCGCCGCAAGGTGCATGGTGCCCCCACTTTGTCAAGGAATCCAATAACCTCGACAGCGCCCGCCCGATCTGCAAACTCAATATGGAGAGGATATCATCCCCCTATGCAGCGCATGACCACGGCCGAGGTGACCGTCGCAAGCCTGATCGCGCATGGGCTCGACACGGTCTATGCCCTGCCCGGCATCCACAACGACCCGCTTTTCGACGCCCTGTTCCACGCCACCGGCCGGCTGCGCACCGTTCACACCCGGCACGAGCAAGGAGCGGCCTATATGGCGCTTGGCGCGGCGCTGGCGACCGGCAAGCCGCAGGCTTACGCCGTCGTACCGGGCCCGGGGATGCTCAACACCGGCGCGGCGCTGCTCCATGCCTATAGTACCAACGCCCAGGTATTGGCGCTGATCGGCCAGATCCCGGACCGGGACATCGGCCGGGGCTTCGGGCATTTGCACGAAATTCGCGATCAGGCTGGCGTTCTGCAACGCCTGGTCGATTTCCATCGCCATATCCGCACGCCCGCGGAGGCCGCGTCAGCCCTCCCCGATGCTTTTCGCGCCATGCGAGAGGGCCGACCGGGCCCGGCCGCGATCGAATGCGCCATCGACCGCTGGGGCCGCGCCGCCCCGGTGCCCGCCATCGCCCCGCCGGAACCTGCCGCTCCGCCCCCGGTCGACGAAGATGCCGTGCTCGCTGCTGCCAAATTATTGGGAGAAGCGAAACGTCCGCTCATCATTTGCGGCGGTGGCGCCCAGGACAGCGCCGAGGAAGTCGCGCAGCTTTCCGCTCTCCTCCAAGCGCCAGTGCTCGGCTATCGGCGCGGCCGTGGCGTTCTCTCCAGCCGCGATCCGCTGAGCGTGACTCTGCCACTCGGCCACGAGCTTTGGGGCGAAGCCGATGTCGTGATCGGCATCGGCACGCGCATGCATTTCGCGCTGACGATGTGGGGCATCGACGGTGACCTGAAAGTTGTCCGCATCGACGCCAATCCGGAAGAGCCAACACGTTTCCGTAACCCTGTCGTATCGTTGATCGGCGACGCGCGGCCCATCCTGAAGCGGTTGGTCGATGTGCTGCCGGCCCATCTCGAAAAGCGCCCGCCGCGGGCGGACGAGCTGCTGCAACGGCGCGGACGCTGGGACGCGCGCTTCGCCAAGCTGGCGCCGCAGAAGGCTTTTCTCGACGTCATCCGCGCGGAACTGCCCGAGGATGGTATTTTCGTCGACGAAGTGACCCAGATCGGCTTCGCCGCCCGGCTGATGCTGCCGGTCTACAAGCCCCGCACGTTTATTTCCCCTGGATACCAGGACAATCTCGGCTGGGGCTTCGCCACGGCGCTCGGTGTGCAAAACGCGCGCCCCGATGTGCCGGTGCTATCCATTTCCGGCGACGGCGGGTTCCTTTACACGGCGAACGAACTCGCCACCGCAATGCATCATCGCATCCCGCTGGTGACCGTCGTTTTCGCTGACGGCTCCTTCGGCAATGTCCGCCGCATCCAGGAGGAAGCCTACGGCAATCGCCTGATCGCCTCCGACATCACCAACCCGGATTTCGTCCGTTTCGCTGAGAGTTTCGGCGCTGCCGCCGAGCGTGCTCGGACCCCGGAGGAGTTGCAGGGTGCGCTACGCCGTGGCTTCGTCCGGCGCGACGCCCCGACCGTGATCGAAGTCCCCGTCGGGCCGATGCCGAGCCCTTGGGAGTTTCTGATTCTGCCACGCAATCGCGGTGTCGAGGCAGACAGCCCGTTTCGAGTGAGGTAACAAGCCGCAATGGAGCCTATTACGAACAACAAGACGCTGGCGGACGCGTGCGCGCGCCTGGCGCAGCACAAATTCATCACCGTCGACACCGAGTTTCTGCGCGAAACCACCTACTACCCGAAGCTCTGCATCATGCAGATGGCAAGCACCGACGAAGCGGTGGTGGTCGACGCGCTCGCGCCCGACATCGATCTCGCGCCGGTGTTTGCACTGATGGCGAACGAAAAGGTGCTGAAGGTCTTCCATGCGGCGCGCCAGGACATCGAAATCATCTGGCACAAGGCTAGCCTCATCCCGCACCCTATCTTCGACACACAGGTCGCTGCGATGGTGCTGGGACATGGCGATTCCATTTCATACGACCAACTCGTTCAGCGCATCACCGGCGATACGCTCGACAAGTCGCACCGCTTCACCGACTGGACCCGCCGGCCGCTGACGCCGGAGCAAATCTCCTACGCCATCTCCGATGTGACGCATCTGCGCGACGTGTACCTGGCGCTTGATGCCGATCTGCACAAACGCAAGCGTGCCGACTGGGTGTCGGAAGAGATGGAGATCCTCACCTCACCGGACACCTATCGCGCCGAGCCTGAGCGCGCTTGGGAGCGGCTCAAGACGCGGGTGCGCAAACCACGCGAAATCGCCGTGCTGATGGAGATCGCCGCTTGGCGGGAGCGCGAAGCGCAGACCCGCGACGTCCCGCGCGGGCGCATTCTCAAGGACGATGCACTGGGCGAAATCGCCACCCACGCCCCGACGACGCCTGAGAAGCTCGCTAATCTTCGCTCACTCCCGAAGGGGTTCGAGCGCTCCAAGTGGGGACAGGACGTGATCGTGGCGGTGAAGAGCGGCCTCGAACGTGATCCGAAAACGGTGCCGCGCGCCGAGCGCACCCGGCACGCGCCGAACGGTGCGGCCACCGTCGAACTGCTGAAGGTGCTTTTGCGCATGATGGCGGAGCGCCACGCCGTCGCCGCCAAAGTCATCGCGACGGTCGACGACCTCGAGCACATCGCCGCCGACGATCATGCCGACGTGCGCGCAATGCGCGGCTGGCGGCGCGACCTGTTCGGCGAGCGTGCGCTGGCGTTGAAGGCGGGGCGTCTGGCGCTCGCGATCGACAAGGGCCACGTCACCGCCGTCGATCGCTGATCAAGGCGCTCCCGCTTCCGCCTTTCTTCCCTGCAGTCCCGACTGACGCACGGCCCGCTGAACGAACCAGAGGGCGGCCGCGAACAACGTCACCCAGAGCGGCACCCACAGGAGCAGGATCGTCGCCCATGCGGCGCGCCCCAGGCCGAGCAGATCGATCGTCGCGAGATAGATCGGAAAGTTCAGCAGGAAGTGGCAGAGCATTCCAGCCGCGCCGCCCAGCAGGAACGAGCGGCGCCACGCGTACATCACGAACGGCAGCGCCAGGAAGGCGCCGTGCAGGAAACAGATCTGCAACCGCTCGAAAGCAAAGCCGCCATACATCCAGAACGGCCGCTCGAGGAAGCCAGGCGCCGTCATCGCCGCATGCGCGACGAACCAGATCTCGCCGATACCAAAGCCAAGGCCGGCGGCAAGTGCCAACGGCATGGCCATGCGCTTATCGAGCGCCCGACGGATGCTCGGAACGAGGAGAACAAGCCACTTCGCCGGCTCTTCGGTCAGCGGCGCCAGCGCGAGCAGGAATGCTGGCCGTAACCAACCCGCACTTACATCCGGAAGCAAGGTGTGCAGCAACGGAAGGCGCACGAGATAAAAGGCCAACGGCTGCAGCGGCAATGCGACGGCGAGCGCGAGCAGCAGCACACGGCGATCGGATGGCGTCGACAGGAGCGAAATCAACTTCCCAAGGACGACCAGCGCCATGAGCGAGGTCAGTCCGGCGGCGATGATCAGCCCCATGCCAGCTCGCTATTGTCCGGATCAGCCGACAAGCAAAACGGGCTCACGGCCGATCAGCCGCCCAAGCTGACGAAGGCGATTGGAGACGCGATCGCCCGAAAGCGAGCGGAGGCCTTTCGGGATGCGCAATACCAGCCGCCCACGCTCGACGCGCATCGGCGTGCGTGGCAGCACGCCTGGCATCGCCGCCGACACCATGTAAGCGACACGCATGGCTCCTCCGAGCACCCGCGCGCGGTCGAGCATACGGGTGGACACGAGTTCCACCAGTTCCGGCGCGGCCTCGTCGTTGATCAGCCCCGCGTGACGAAAGTACACGGCCAACGCGAGGTAAGCGCGGCCAGGATGATCGACACCGACGAATGCACCGTGTGCGATGATATTGAACGCTTGCTCCCCGCGGTAATCGGGATGCGCGCGCCAGCCGATATCGCCAATCAGGCAGGCGGCGTGACGCAGGCGCTTCTCCTCTTTCGTCTCGTCAAGCCCGGACGAGGTCATGAAGTAATCCGTCCAGCCTATCAACTCCTCGCCATGGCGCGGTGAACGCGAACGCAGCGTATTGAACTCGCGCGCGGCCGTCAGCAGCGGATCCTGCTTTTGCTGCGGGACGGTCAAGCAATCGAAGAGATGTCCTTCGCGAACACCGAGGGCGGAAAACATGACGGTCTGCGGCTTCACCATCCGCACGACATGTTCAAGAACGAGCGCACCATAGGACAGCAACGGCCGCCGCGCGTCGGACACGACTTCGATGCGCGCGAGCATGCCGGTGTCGACCCGGCGAACGAGGCGCGAAAATTCGAACGTTTCCTTCGCGGGGATGGCATAGCCGTGTGTGACGTGCAGCGGATACCCCGTCTGCCACATATGCAGCCGCGCCAAAGCACGCCACGTCCCACCCACCGCGTAGAACGTGCGCCCCCGCCCCGCGCGCAGACTTTTCTCCTGCGCCAGCGCGGTCTTGACGATCTTCTCGGCCCGCTTGATCGACTTTGACGAAGCGTCTTGCAGCGCCAAGCCGCCGAGCGGCAACGTTACGCCACGAGAAAAACGCGTGCCGCGGATATCGACGAGTTCCAACGAGCCGCCGCCGAGATCACCCGCGATCCCGTCCGGCTTGTACATGCCTGAGATGATGCCGAGCGCCGAAAGCTCTGCCTCGCGTTTCCCGGAGAGAACGTCGACCGGTACTTTGCAGATGTCTTCCGCGAGTGCGATGAAGGCGGGGCCATTGTCCGCCTCGCGGCACGCGGCCGTCGCGAGAACCCAGAGACGTTGCACACGCAATGTGTCGCAGAGGGCCTTGTAGCGCCTGAGCGCCGCGATGGCCTTCACCACCGCATCCCGCGCGAGCAATCCCGTCGACTGCACTTCGCGGCCGAGGCCGCACAGCGTCTTCTCGTTGAAGATCGGCGTCGGGCTTCGGGTCAGCCCTTCGTAGACGACAAGGCGGACGGAGTTGGAACCGATATCGATGACCGCGACGGGTGGCCCGTGGTCGAGACGCCCGGGCGCACTTCCTTGAACCGCGCGCGGCTTACGTGCGCTGCTGGCGGCGGAGGAGGCTGCGCGGGGACGAGTCTTTGAGCGATTTGCCACGGCCCGACAAGCTTGGGTTGGTCATAAAGTACTTGTGGGCGTTGAACGGCTCATCGCCCGGCGCCGCCTTTATGCGCACCGATGTGCCATCCGGCAAGAGCGTCCAGCTCTGCTCGTTGTCGAGCAGGTTCGCCACCATGATCTGGTCGAGAACCTGCTGGTGCACGGTTGGGTTGACGATCGGGCACAGCGCCTCCACCCGCCGCTCGAGGTTGCGCGGCATCATATCGGCCGAGGCAATATAGACGGAGGCTTTCTGATGCGGCAGCCCGAAGCCGCTGCCGAAGCAGTAGATGCGGCCATGCTCGAGGAAGCGTCCAACGATCGACTTCACGCGGATGCGGTCCGACAACCCCGGCACGCCGGGCCGCAGGCAGCAGATGCCGCGCACCACGAGGTCTATCTCCACACCGGCGCGCGACGCGGCATAGAGCGCGTCGATCACGTCGGGATCGACGAGCGCATTCATCTTCATCCAGATCGCCGCCGGGCGTCCCGCCTCGGCGTGCGCGATCTCTTGCGCGATGTGATCGAGAATGCGCTGTTTCAGGTTCACCGGAGACACCGCAAGGCGCTCGAGTTCGGCGGGCTCGGCATAGCCCGTGATGAAATTGAAGATGCGCGCCACATCACGGCCGATAACGGGGTCGGCGGTGAAGAACGAGAGGTCCGTATAGATGCGCGCGGTTACCGGATGGTAGTTGCCCGTCCCCACATGCACATAGGACATCAACGATCCGCCCTCGCGCCGCACGACGAGCGAGAGCTTCGCGTGCGTCTTGAGTTCGAAAAAGCCGAACACGACCTGCACACCGGCCCGCTCGAGATCACGCGCCCAGCGAATATTCGCCTCCTCGTCGAAGCGCGCCCTCAATTCGACCAACGCCGTAACCGATTTTCCGGCATCCGCCGCCTCGGCAAGCGCGTGCACGATCGGGCTGTCTTTCGAGGTGCGGTAGAGCGTCTGCTTGATCGCGACGACGTCCGGATCGCGTGCGGCCTGATTAAGGAACTGCACCACCACGTCGAAGGACTCGTACGGGTGATGAACGATGAGATCCTTCTGCCGGATGGCGGCGAAACAGTCGCCGGCCTGTTCACGGATACGTTCGGGAAAACGCGGATTGTAAGGAACGAATTCGAGGTCTGGGCGATCGATGCTGGTAAGCTGTGATAGCTCGTTCAGCGCCAGCATGCCGTCGACCAGAAAGACCTCGTCGTCGCCACAGGAGAGTTCGCGCTGGACGAAACGCCGCAGCGGCGCCGGCATTGCCGCGTCCACCTCCAGCCGGATGACGGAGCCGCGACGGCGGCGCTTGAGCGCCGTTTCGAACTCGCGAACAAGATCTTCCGCCTCTTCCTCGACTTCAACCTCGCTGTCGCGCAGGACGCGGAAAGCCCCCTGCCCACGCACGACGTAACCGGGAAAAAGCTTTCCTATGAAAAGTCCAGTGGCCTGCTCGAGCGTAATGAACCGCGCGCCGCCTCCATCCGGCGTATCCGGCAGGCGAATGAATCGCTCAATCCGGTTGGGGACGCGGATCAGTGCATTCATCGCCTTGGCATCAGTCGTGCGGATGAGTTGCAGCGCCAGCGAGAGCCCCAGATTCGGGATAAACGGAAACGGATGCGCGGGGTCTATCGCCAGCGGCGTCAACAGCGGGAAAATGTGATGGAGGAAGTAATCCTCCAGCCAGGCTTTCTCCTGCTTGTCGACTTCGGGCCCGTCGATCAGGATTACACCGTTGGCGGCAAGATCCTGGCGCAACTCGCGCCAGCGCGCCTGCTGATCGCTGGCGAGAACCGACACGGTCTCACCGATGCGCGCCAGTTGCTCGGAGGGCGTGCGTCCATCGGGGCTGCGGATCGCCACCGCCTCGCGCACTTGCCCTTTCAAGCCGGCAACGCGCACCATGAAGAATTCGTCGAGATTGTTCGCCGAGATCGACAGGAACCGGAGCCGCTCGAGCAGCGGGTGTCCTTCATCGGTCGATTGTTCGAGGACACGGCGATTGAAATGCAGCCACGACAGCTCGCGGTTTATGAACCGCTCCGGGCTATTGCGCAGGCCATCGTCTCGAGCCGACGGCCCGTCAGAGCGGCTTTCCTTTTCAATTACAACAGCTTCCGACCGCTTCATGAATTATTTTATTCGGGCCGAAGCCCACCTCTGCGCCATCGCAATCCTCCGAGCGGATCATGACACTATGGTGACATAGTACGAGAGGCGGCAAAATCCGGTTAAGGCGGCTCGGTCCGGAACAGTTCCGCCGCAAGCGCCCGCGTCACCGGCCGCTTGAGGCGCAGCGCCTCGCCGTCCAACCGCTCGACCGTTGTGCGGGCCGCTGTGAAAGAACGCTCGCTCCGCGACAGGAGGTAATCAAGCAAAGGGGCGTCGACGGTCAGTTGCCTATCGGCGAATAGCTTCACGAAGACAGCGCGTAATGTCGCATCGTCAGGCGCGCCCAATGTGGCGACCGGCATTGCGCGCAGCCGCGAGGCCAGATCCGCCGTCGCAAGCCGCCACCCGGCCGGCGCGGTACGCGCCGTCAGCAGCAGGGAAGCACTCTCTTCGCGCACCAGATTGAGGAGATGAAACAGAGCCGTTTCGTCGAGCGCATCCGGCGCGATGTCTTCGACGACCAGTGCGCCGGTCGCGAGCGCCGCCGGCAGGTCGGCGCCGCGTAGCGCGCGGCTCGACAGGAAACGTGCGCCCGCCTGCTCCGCCCAGATGGCCGCGAGATGGCTCTTGCCCGCGGCCTCCTGACCGGCGAGCGCGACGACAGGAGATGGCCAATCCGGCCATCTCGTCACCAGCGCGAAGGCCGCGGCGTTTGGCGGCCCCGGCAGAAAATCCTCCAGGGCGAAGCTTTCGTTATGGGCAAGAGCCAGCGCAAGCTGACGAGCCGCCGGCAAATCAGGCATCGCTCTCAACTCTGCTTTTCGCTTTGCTTTCGCCGCTCGACCGCCCGTACCGGCGTCGGCTTGCCGGTATAGATCGGACTTTCGAGATACCGGCGCAGCCCGAACCGTGCGATCACGCCAAGCGCTGCGGAAACTGGAACGGCAAGCAGCAAGCCGACGAAGCCGAACAAGTAGCCGAACGCCAGCAGCGCGAACATCAGCCACACCGGATGCAAGCCGACACTCTCGCCGACAAGCTTGGGCGCAAGGATGTAGCCTTCGAGGAATTGCCCCACGAGGAAGATCGCAACGACGATAAGAATGGCCCACCAATCGGGCCAGAACTGACCGACCGCGACGGCCGTGGCGAGAACAAGGCCCGTCATCGACCCGATATACGGAATGAAGGTGATCAGCCCCGAGCCGAGGCCGATGAGCAGACCGAAATTCAGTCCCGCAAGCGTTAGGCCGACGGCGTAGAAGGAACCTAGGATCAGGCAGACACCGGTCTGGCCGCGCACGAAGTGGGCGATCGTGACGTCGATCTCCCGCGCCAGCCGGCGCACCGTCGCGCGGTTCGCGACGGGGATCCAGCTGTCGACCTTGGCAACCATCCGCTCCCAATCGTTGAGCAGATAGAAGGCGACGACAGGGGTCACGATCATGAGCGAGAGCACCGAGATCAGCGCCTGCCCGCCCGACCACAACGACTTCAAAAACGTCATCAGCCAACCGGCGCCCTCCTTCACGACGTCGCCGAAGGAGGCGTCGACATTGCCGAGCTTGTCGCCGACGAGCACGAATTTCAGATCGCCTT
>JAFKKS010000372.1 GCA_017304555.1 Hyphomicrobiales bacterium | reverse complement strand
CCAACGTCACGATCGCCAATGACACGAACGCCGCAGGCCTCAAGAGCGCGATCGACGCCGCCGGCATCACCGGTGTCACCACCTCGGTGACGGGCTCGACCATCACGATTTCCAATGCCAACGGCAACGTCGACTTCACCGGCTCCACCGGCGCGCTGTTGACCTCGCTCGGTCTTACAACCTCGACCAACTACGCCGCGGGCACGGCCGGTTCGGTGAAGACCGTCGACGATCTCGTCGCCGCGATCAACACCAACACCTCGCTCACCGGCAAGGTGAAGGCTTCCAACGACGGCGGCAGGCTCAACATCCAGAACCTGTCGACGGACGACCTCTCCATCGTCGGCGCCACGGCCGCCAATGCCATCGATGGTTCAACTGGCGTCTCCAGCACTCAGACCATCGGCGGCAACAGTGTCCGCAAGAACCTGATCAGCCAGTTCAACAACCTTCGCGATCAGCTCAACAAGCTCGCGGACGACGCAAGCTTTAATGGCATCAATCTTCTGCACGGCGATACGCTCAAGCTCATCTTCAATGAGGGCAATACGAGCTCGATGAATATCGTGTCGCAGAATCCCGATGGCATAAACGCCGACGTCATCGGCATCGGCGCAGCAAGCAGCGCCGAATTCTCGAGCGACACCGCACTCGATACGCGAAACGACAGCCTGCACGACGCCCTCAACGCCTTGCGCTCGCAAGCTTCAGCGTTCGGCGCGAACCTGTCGATCGTGCAGAACCGTCAGGACTTCACCAAGAGCATGATCAGCACGCTGCAGACCGGCGCCGACAACCTGGTGCTTGCGGACAGCAATGAGGAGGCCGCGAACCTCCTCGCCCTGCAGACCCGCCAGCAGCTCTCGACCACGGCGCTCTCCCTCGCCTCGCAGGCCGACCAGGCTGTGCTGCGGCTGTTCAGCTAAAGCGAAAGGACGACCGCGCCGCGGCGTTTACGATTCATTAAGCAAGCCGCCGCGATGGTCGCGAGGATCACGGCGATTTCGGCTCAACCGGATCCGAAGCGACGATTGTGATCGGCGATTGGGCGTGACCTTTGCGAAAGCTGTTCTGCTTTCCTTGTTCGCTCTCGGAGGCAAGCCATGGCACTCAAAGTCGAACTGAAGCCCGGCGAGCGAATCATTCTCGGCGAGTGTGTCGTCACCAACGCCGATCAACGCACACGGCTACTCATCGACGGCAACGTGCCGATCCTACGCGAGAAAGACATCCTCACCGCGGAGGATGCCGACACGCCGGCGAAGCGCATCTATCTCGCCATCCAACTGATGTACACGTCGAAGACGCCGCGCGACCACCAACACATCTATTTCGTTCTGATCAACGAATTCCTGCAAGCGGTGCCGAGCGCGTGGCAACACATCGAGAGCATCAACAATCATATTTTAACAGGCGAAATGTATAAGGCGTTGAAAGACGCACAGAAACTGATTGCCTACGAACGGGGGTTGCTGGGGCATGCAAGAAGCGCTGAAAGCGTACGGAAAAGTCTCGCAGCAAGTTGCGAGCCCGCTTGAATTGGAAGCGAGCCTTTTGCTCAAGGCCGCATCGCAATTGCAGAGTGTGCGCGACGACTGGCAGCAAAAAGCGCCAAGCCTCGACGCGGCACTTCTCTACAATCGCAAGCTCTGGACGATCTTCCTGAGTTCGGTGACCTCCGGCGAAAGCCCGCTGCCGCGCAACATCCGGCAGAATGTCGCCAACCTCGGCATCTATGTGATGAACCAGACGCTGTCGGCGACGACCGAGCGGCGCCCGGAGCAGCTCAACTCGCTGATCAAGATCAATCGCGAACTGGCCGCCGGCCTGATGGCGAACGCGTAAGTGACTCGATCGCTACATTATTCAGACGTCATGGCCGGGCTTGTCCCGGCCATCTACGTTTTTGGGTCGTGTCGAAGACGTGGATACCCGCACACAGTCGGGCATGACGATTTACGATGGCACCGCACAGTCAGGCGCCACCCACTCCTCAGAGATAATTGACGAGGCTCGTCTGATAGAGCAGCGCCGTCGTCTGCAATGACGCCTGCAGGCGCGTTTGCAGCGCCAGGATCTGCGCGCCGACCTGTTCCGGCGGCACGTTCTCGATCGTATCGATCATTCCCGACACGGCGCTGCGCGTCTGCTGATGACGGTCGGTCGCGGCGCCGAGCGAACCTTGCGCGGACGCGAGATCGCTCAAGATATCATCCACCTTCTGCGTGCCCGGCGGCACGGCCAGCGCCGCCGATGTCCGCGTCGATAGCGCATTATAGCGCGCCGTCGATTCCGGATCGGTTGCGTCATTGCTGACGGTCGCGAAGAGCGCAACATTCTTCACCAGATTGCGGATGCCGTCCTCGTTCGCGCGCACGCCGTAATTGACGAGGATCGAGTCATCGATGCGCGCACTGGCGGACGATCGCGCGGAATCATCCGCCATCTCGCCCGTGTACCATGTCACGGTGTCGGCGACGGTGCCCGCCGTCAGCGCGGTTGCCGAGGCAAAAGGCGGACCGGCGACGCGCAGCGGCGGATGCGTCGCGTCGACGTTGAAGAAATTGTCGGCTGCTTCCATGGCCGACGCCGCCGACAGGCTCGTGCGGGCGGCATAGCCGACGCCCGTTTTCAACGCCGCTTGCAAATTCGCCGCGGTGTCGTCGGGCGTCGCGCCGATGGTGAACTGATTGGAGCCGGCGGGGGAATCGTTTGTTGCCGTCAGCGTCAGCGTCTGTGTTGTCCCATCGGGCTGGTTGAAAACAAACGACACCGTTTGTCCTGCCGTCGGATTGCTCGTCAACGAGACACTCGCCGACGGCGGAGAGCCGGAAGGACCAGTGACGGTCGCGCCCGACAACGTCGAGGACAAGTTCGCCAATTTGAATCCGAAGGGCGAGCCGGCAACGTCTTCCGAGATCGAGACGGTTCCCGCAGCCGCCGGCGGGATGACGAGGCGGCCGAGGCCATCCGCGCCGAGGTCCGCTTGCCGGCGCTCGTCGACCACCTGCGAGAGGCCGGCGCGAACGCCGTCGCCGTTGAGGATATGGTCGGCAGACTCGACCGCCTGGCGATCGGTCGCCCGCCCGCCGAAGACGCTGCGGTCGCCCGCCTTGGTGTTGAGCAAGTCCAGTAGCTCGTCGAGCGAGGTTCGTGCCGTCTCCTGTGCCACCGTCTTGCCGTCGGCGTTGAGTGTGCCGGCGTCGAGCGCCGCGCTCTTCACCGTCTGGCCGATCGCGTTGACGCGTGTCAGCGCCGTCTGCGCCACGTTCAGCCGCAAGCCCACCATGGTGATGGTCTGGTCGTAGCTGCCGAGCGACGCCAATTGCGAGCGAAGGCCAACGCCGAGGCCGCTGCTGACGCCCATGCCGGCGTAAGTCGTGGCCTTCTTGCCGGAACTCAACTGTAGCTGCAGCGCATCGAGTTGCGCGCGCATGTCGACCAGCGACTGCACCATGGACTGCGACTTGGCGCCAACGCCTGTGACACTCATCGCTGCCTCAAATCTTCGATAAGAGATCGAACATCTCTTTCACCGCCGAAAGGACGCGCGCGTTCGCTGCGTACGCGTTTTGGAGATTCAGGAGATTGGCCATCTCCTGATCGATATTGACGCCAGCCCCGTCGTTGAAGCGCTGCTGCAACGCATTGAGGACGACATTCTGCCCATCGCTGAGCCGGTCGGCGGCGGAGGCTGCCTCCCCCTGGCTACTGATGACCTGGCTGAGAAAGCTGCCGATCGTACCTTGGAACGGCGATGCCGCGGTTCCGATCCCTGTGCTCGGCGCAAAGCGCAGCGACGACGTCGTCAGTTGCTGATATAGAAAATCCGGGCGAGTGGAATCTCCCGTAGCCGTGCCGGCCTGATAGCCGACGAGCTTCGACGGATCAGCCAGCAGCGCATTGTTGACGCTGATGCGTGCGGCGAACCCGACCGTCTGCGAGCCTTGGCCGGTGATCGCACCGCTGTAGAAGCCCGGTCCGTCGACGAAGAACGGCAACTCCGAGGAGCCGGCGCTCAAGCCCGTCATCGTCTTCGTCGCCGTGACGGGGCCGTTGTATATCGAACCTCCAGCACCGTCATCGAGAATCCGCAGCGTGTTGCCGGAGGGATTGGAGACGGTGAAATATCCCCCGAGCGCCGTCTCGACCTGGCTTCGCACGGACGTCATGACCGAGAAATTGATTCCGACAACGCGGTTGTTCGGATCGCCCGTATCCTTCAGGGGCAGAGCCGAGGGGTCGTCCACGCGGACGAATGTGATGCTGCGTTGCGTGTTGGTCAGCGTATCCGTGTAGCCGACTTTGAACGTGTTTCCTGGCAGGAGTCCGCCCAGATCGATGTCGAAGCCGCTTTGCGCGCCGGACGTCGCCACGGTTCCGGCCGTTGTCTTGTCGGACAACGAAGACGCCATTGCCGCGGCGATAGCGTCAAGCTGAGACTGCGCCTGCGGCAGCATCTGATCGCGCATCTCGATGAGGCCGGCGATGCGGCCCGAGCGGATCGCGTTCGAAGCAATGAGGTCGACACCGCCTCCATTGGCGGCGGTCAGCATCAATGTCCCGACGCCGCTCTTCTGCGGATCGCTGTCGTAAAGCGAATTGGGCGTCAGCGTGCCGAGCGGTTGAAACGAGAAATGCGCCGCCGTGACGCCGGCGAGTTGAACGCCGGAGGTCGTGAAGACCGAGATCTGGTTGTTGCCGGAGTCGATGACCCGGATATCCATCAGTTGCGAAAGCTGGTCGATGTAGTGGTCGCGCTGATCTTTCAGCGCGGCCGCCGCCGCATCATTCGGATTCATCCCGCCAAGCTGCCGATTGATGTCGGCGATGTGCTGCATGGCGTCGTTGGCCGCATTCGCCGCATCCGAAAGTCCGGCCTCGGCGTCTGCCCGCAGCCCTTGAATGTGATTGGACGTGCTGTTGAGCGTCTGCGTCAGAGCTTGGGCCGCGCTCAGCACACCGGAACGTGCGGAATAAGAGTCCGGGCTCGTCGACAAGGTCTGCAGCGCGCTGGTGAAATTGCTCAGAACCGTTTCGAGAGCGCTGTCCGACCCAGGCGTTCCGAGCAGGCTTTGGAGCCGCTGATAGAATTCCGCGCGCGTGCTGGCGTAAGACGCGCCGGAATTTTCGACGCGCAACTGGCGCTGCACGTATTCGTCGATCTCGCGGTTGACGCCCTCGACCCGGACCCCCGTGCCGACCAGCCCCGTCGCCGTCGACGATTGAAGGAGCGTCTTTCGCGTGTAGCCGGGCGTCTCCGCGTTCGCGATATTGGAGGCGACGAGCGCCAGCCCGGCTTGCGTCGTACGCAAGCCGGACAAGGACGCATTCAAAGCCTGGCTAAGGCCCATCGTCTATTCCCCAAATGCGCTTCGCGCCCCTCAACGCAGCACGTTCAGCAGATCTTGCGCCATCTCGTTGGCGGTCGTGACGATGCGTGTGTTCGCCGAGTAGGCCTGCTGCGTCACGATGAGCTTCGTGAACTCGTCGGCGATATCGGTGTTGGAGCCTTCCAATGCGCTACCGACGATCTTTCCTGCGGCGCCGTAAAGCGGCGGGCCGGATTCGTCGGTCACTTCGAAGGCGCCGCCGTCAACCCGCTTGAGCCTGTCGGGTCCGTTGAAATTCGCCAGCGTGATCTCGGCGAGATCGATGGTCCGGCCGTTCGAATAGTTGCCGACCACCCGCCCCTTGTCGCTAACCGAAACGCTCTGGAGATTGCCGGCCGCGTAACCGTTCTGATTGATGAGGTTCACTTGCGCATTGCCGTTGGCGTCGGCGAACTGCGTCAGCCCGTTGGCGCCATGAGCGATGTTGATGTCGCCCAGCGCCACGCCGTCAACGGTGACGTTGGACAGCGTCACGTTGGCGATCACCGGATCCATCTTGCCGTTGACGAAACTGTAGCTGACGCCGACGTTGCGCCACGCGACATCATTGCCGGCGGCGGTGCTGCTTTGCTGATAGAACAAATTCCAGGTGTCGGTGCCGCCGGTTGTCGAACTGTCGATTTTGCCCCAACGAAGCTGGACGTTCACCGGCGCGCCCGACTGATTGTAGGCGGTGATGGCGCCGCCATCGATCGTCTGCTGCAAGAATGCGGGAACGTCGTTGGCGATCACCGTCTGATTTGCCGGCAGTCCGGTCGTCGTATGCAAGCCGAATGCGAGCGCCGACGCAGTGCCGCCAAGGGTCACCGTCTCGGTCGCGCTTTGGGCAACGATCGAAATGTCGCCGGTGTTCTGATCGACTGTCGCGGTGACGCCGCCCAATGCACCGAGCGCCGTGTTCAACTCATCCAAAGTCGACACCTGACCGGCGCCGGTTCCGAACGTGATGGTCTGGACGGCGTTCGATCCGACCTGGACAGTCAAGGTCTGGCCGTTGTTGACGGCGCTCTGCGTCAGCAAGTTGGTAGGATTGGTCGTGCCCACACCAAGCCCAACCTCGGTGAGCAGGCCCGGTGAACTGGCGGTGCCGATCTGGATATTGCTGTCGGCATCGGCGCTGCTGAGGTTGAGCCGATTTCCCGTCGTGGTCGCGGAAACGCCGGTCGCGCCTGTCTGCGCGTTGATCGCGGCGGCGATCGCCGCCATGTCGGCGCCGGCCGGGATCGTGATCGTCGTGCTATTGATCACCACGTTGCCGCCAGCGGACGTCAATGCGGAGATGTCCTGGCTGCCGGAGACCGTCGCCGGCGCGTCGGCGGTCAGCGTCGCTCCCGTGCCGATAAGCCGCGCCCCGACAGGCGCGCCGGTCATCGGGTTCGCCGAGAAGCTTGCTGGATCCATGAGTTCGGAGCCCGGCACATCGGCGTCGTGCGCGGAGGTGAGCGGATAGCTCGCGAGGTTGGCGCGATATTCGATTTGCGTCGTCGGAACCGCCGGCAGGAAGTCGTTCTGGAACTGCAGCATCTGCGGCACACTGCCCGTGGGATTTCCCGTCGCGCTGTCGATCGGGATGCCCATGAGGTAGTAGCCGGCGCCATTGATTAAGTAGCCGTCCTTGTCCGTTTGGAAGTCGCCGCGGCGCGTGTAGTTGTTGACGCCGTCGAAGATCGGGCGGTTGTCGGAATAGTTCGACGGCTTTTGCACGACGAAGAAGCCCGAGCCGTTGATCGCCATGAAGGTGCCGACGGTCGAGTTCTGGATATCGCCCTGCACCGTGTTGGTGTTGCGGGAGTTGGCGATCACGCTGCCGGAGTAGCCGCGATTGGCCGGCGCGTCGGGGATCAAGTCCTGGAAACTCGTATCCACGCGCTTGAATGCGGTGGTCTGCGAGTTGGCGATGTTGCCGGAAATATTCTCAAGGGCGTAGGACTGAGCGCGGAGCCCCGTCACCGCATTCGTGAGCGCGCCGAAGATACCCATTACTTTCTCCCGCATCGTCATGCGCGTCGCGAGCGACGCGCGCATGGATCCGGGCAAGCAATGGCAACCGCCGTGCCACAGTGCGCTCGCCAGTCATTTCAACGGGTTAGGAGAGAGCGGAGGAAAGAGCCGGCAGAAACGCCCGGCGGTTTATGCCGCCTTGCGGCAAAAACTTCCCAGCTTGCGGCGCTCCGGCTGGGACCGGAGCGCCTGCGTCAAGGCCTCAGCCGGCGGCAACGCCTTCCGGCTTGAACGTCATCGCCACGCCGTTCATGCAGTAGCGCAGCCCTGTCGGCTTCGGCCCGTCCTCGAACACATGGCCGAGATGGCCGCCGCAACGCGCGCAATGCACTTCCGTGCGCGTCATGAAGTAGGACTTGTCGGTCGTCGTGCCGACGGCATCCGGCAGCGGCGCGTAGAAGCTCGGCCAGCCCGTTCCGCTCTCGAACTTGGTGTCGGACGAATACAGCGCCGCCTCGCACCCGGCGCAGGAGAAGATGCCCTTGCGCTTCTCGAGGTTGAGCGGGCTCGTTCCGGCGCGCTCGGTGCCATGCTTGCGCAGGACTTCGTACTGCGCCTTGGTCAGTTGCGCGCGCCACTCCTCGTCGGTCTTGGTCACCGGAAACGTTCCCTTGGCCTCCGACGAGGCGCCGGCGGAACCCCATCGCAAGGCGCCGATGCCGGCAAGCACGGCGGCCGACCCGAGAACAATGCGTCTTGTCATCATGGCCTATCCCTCTCCGCGGTCTTTGCCCCACAATTCCTGCAGCCGTTGGTCGCGCCCGCAGTTCCATCGGTAGAACTTATATTTGGTCGGGTTGTTCAAATAGAAATCCTGGTGATAGTCCTCGGCCGGGTAGAACGGCCCGGCGTCGACGATCTGCGTCTGGATCGGCGCTTTGAAACGCCCCGACGCTTCGATGGCCTTCTTCGATTTCTCCGCGAGGCTGCGCTGCTCGGCGCCCTGGACGAAAATGGCGGACCGATACTGGTTGCCGCTGTCGCAGAACTGCCTGTCCTTCGCGAGCGGATCGATGTTGTGCCAGAAGACTCGCAGCAGCTTCTCGTAAGTCACCTGCGCGGGATCGTAGACGATCTTCACCGCCTCGGCATGGCCGGTGCCACCGGCCGAGACCTGGTGATAGGTCGGGTTGGCGACGTGTCCGCCGGTGTAGCCGGACGTGGTGCTGATTACGCCTTTCACCTTGTCGAAATCGGATTCGACGCACCAGAAGCAGCCACCGGCAAAGATGGCGCTCGCCTCTTTTTTCGCGGGCGTCGCCGTCTGCGCGGCCGCGGCCGTCGCGGCCAATGCAAAAGCCGCCAAACCTAGCCAGATAGGCCGCATCTTGCCTCCTTGCGAGCAACTCACGGGGTCGATGCACATGATACGTATCGGCCCAGCCTCGGGTTACAAGCCCGCCTTCACGTTCTTGCGAGCTTCGGGAGGCTCACCGGCTGCCCCCCGGCTTGCCGAAACCGCGTTCCTTGACTTAGGGATGGCGGCGGGCGCGCTGGGCAACGCCCCTCCCCACCCATTTTCCCCCGCGCAGCAGCCCCGCCGCGCACGGCATCACCGCCCGATGCCGCCCAAGAAAGGCGCGCGATGCGTTTTGAAGGAACCTCCGCCTACGTCGCGACCGACGACCTCAAGGTCGCCGTCAACGCCGCCATCACCCTCGAGCGCCCGCTGCTGGTGAAGGGTGAGCCCGGCACCGGCAAGACCGTGCTGGCCGCCGAGATCGCCAAGTCGCTCGGCGTGCCGCTTTTGGAATGGCATGTGAAGTCCACGACCAAGGCGCAGCAGGGCCTCTACGAATACGATGCGGTGACGCGGCTGCGCGACAGCCAACTCGGCGACGAGCGCGTCAAGGATATCCGCAACTACATCAAGCGCGGCAAATTGTGGGACGCATTCGCGCATCCGCAACGGCCGGTTCTCCTGATCGACGAGATCGACAAGGCGGACATCGAGTTCCCGAACGACCTGCTGCTCGAACTCGACCGGATGGAATTCCACGTCTACGAGACCGGCGAGACGGTGCGCGCGGCGCAGCGGCCGGTCGTCATCATCACATCGAACAACGAGAAAGAGCTGCCGGACGCATTCCTGCGCCGCTGCTTCTTCCACTACATTCGCTTTCCCGACGACGAGACGATGCGCGCCATCGTCGACGTGCATTTCCCCGGCATCAAGCAGCGGCTGGTCAGCGAAGCGTTGCGCCTGTTCTACGAAATCCGCGACGTGCCGGGGATGAAGAAGAAGCCGTCGACGTCGGAGCTTCTCGACTGGCTGAAGCTCCTGATGGTCGAGGACATCGGGCCGGAAACGCTCCGCGAGCGCGATCCGAAGAAGTTGATCCCGCCGCTGCATGGCGCGCTGCTTAAGAATGAGCAGGACGTGCACCTGTTCGAGCGCCTGGCGTTCATGACGCGGCGCGAGGGCCGCTGATCGCAGCGCCCCCTTCTCCCTCCCCCTAAAAGGGGGAGGGTCGGGGTGGGGGTCGTCTTCGTTTTCCTCGCCTACGATCCCCACCCGGATTGCTCCGCGATCCGACCTCCCCTTTTCAAGGGGAGGTGAACGAGCGGAGATAACTTTAATTAATGCAGCCGCTCGCTCGACGGGGCGGACGGCGCAACAAGCTCAGGTGTGGCGTCAGGTTCGATTGGCGAAGGCGCTGCACGCCGCCGGCGCGTGCCAGTTTTCGTGGCCGCGCGCTTGCTGGTGCTTTTGCGCTCCAACGTGATGACCTCGGCGGGCGCCGGCAGTTTCGGCTTGCGTGGCGCGCGCTTGCGCGGCGACGCGGCCTTCTTGCGTTTCGGCGCCGGCACCTTCGGCCCGGATTCCGTGACGGGAGGTTCCGCCGCGACGGGAATGATTTCGGCCGGCGGTTCGGAAGGCGATGCCATAGCCGGCGCTTCCGGCTGCGGCACGGCCGATGTTTCCAGCCAACGCCGCTCGGCTTCGAGCGCGATCGAACGATCCTCTTCCGCCTTCACGGAAACCGCTGCGGCTGGCGTCGACGCAGGCTGCGGCGCCGGCGTGCGATAACGCGCGACGAAATTTTGCAGATATGTGGCGGCGCGCCGCGCTGTTAGCGCCGCTTCCGCCAGAGCGCGGCCGGTACGTCCTCCCGACGAGACGAGGCCAAACGGGGCAAACAGCCGCCAGCGATCGTCGCCGGCAGAAATCGCGCGAGCGATGAGAA
>JAFKKS010000371.1 GCA_017304555.1 Hyphomicrobiales bacterium | reverse complement strand
GATCACGCCGAGCGGTACGCCGAACAGAACGGAAAAGGTAAGCGCCAGACCGGCCAGCTTCGCGGTGATCGGAATGCGCGGGAGGCTTTCCGCAAGCGCCGGTTTCTCGGACAGGAAGGAGTAGCCGAGATCGCCGTGGAGAAGCCCGCTGATCCACGCGACGTACTGCACCATGATCGGCTGATCGAGGCCGAATTGTCTCTCGAGATCGGCCTTGTCGGCGGGATTGATCATGCCGGCCGCGTCGAAAAGGATGTCGGCGATGTTGCCCGGCACCAGCCGCAGCATCACGAACACGAGGATGGATATCCCGACCAGGGTCAGGAGCATGAGGAAGAAGCGCCTGATGACATAGGCCGCCAAGGTTTCGCCCTCTGTCTAAAGAACAGCCACAGGCTGCCGGCCGCAGCCGCGCACAGCCATCTCGGAGACGACAGGCCTTCGGTGACGCCGCGCGTCCTCGAAGGCCTGATCGTTGCTGGCGATCACTTGTCGAGCCAGACGTCCTCGTAGCGGTAGCCGTTGTACGAGCTGTTGGACATGACCGTGATGTTCTTCACGTAAGGCTGCCAGCAGGTCGCCGTCCGTCCATGGAACAGGATCGGGCGCGCAACGTCTTCCTGCAGTTGCTTGTCGATCTCCCAGACGAGCTTCTTGCGCTTTGCCTGGTCGGGTTCGGCGGATTGTTCGTCGAACTTCTTCTGCAGTTCCTTGTTGCAATAGTGCGTGTAGTTGCGCTCCGACCCGCAGCCGTAATTCTCGTAGAAGTTCTGGTCGGGATCGTCGATGCCGGCGCCGGTGAGGTTCAGGCCGACGGCGTAGTCACCGCGCGCGATCTTTGCGAACCAGATGCCGGTATCCACCACTTCCAACTCGCCGTCGATGTAGATGTCCTTGAGTTGGTCGATGAGGATGACCGCGGGGTCGCGATACACGGCGATGTTACGGGTCGATACTTTCACCTTGAGCCGCTTGTCGGGACCATAGCCGGCCTTCTCCATCAGCTTGCGGCCTTCCTCGCGGTTCTTCTTCACGTCGGGCCCGTAGCCGGGAATGGTCTCCAGCATTTCCTTCGGCATGCCCCACACGCCCGACGGCGGCGGCAGCATGGCGCCGCCGATGTCAGCCTGGCCTTCGAACATGATGTCGACGAAGGCCTTGTGGTCGATCGCGAGCGCCATGGCGCGGCGGATGTCCGCGTTGTTGAAGGGTTCCTTGTCGCGATTGACGATCAGGTTTGTGGAGACGTTGTTCGACTCAAGATCGCAGATGGCTTTCGGCGCCTGCGACTTCACGTCTTTGAGCAGCGGGACCGAAACCTCGGTCGGAAACGTCATGTCGACCTTGCCGGCGATGAAGGCGAGCATCGCGGTCGAGCGGTTCGGGATGATGGGGAATTCGATGCCGTCGAGATACGGCAAGCCCTTTTTCCAGTAATCCGTATTCTTCGTCAGCTTGATGACTTCGTTCTGACGCATCTCGACGAACTTGAACGGACCGGTGCCGATCGGGTGGGCGCGCATTTGCGCCGGCGAGACGTGGCAGGGATAGACCGGCGAATAACCCGACGCGAGCAGCGCGAGCAGAGCGGGCTGCGGCCGCTTCACGTGGAACGTCGCCTCATAGTCGCCGTTCACCGTGATTTCGGAAACGTTGTTGTACCAGCCCTTGCGCGGGTTCTTGCGGAACTTCTGCTCGGACTTGCCCATCAGCATGTCCCAGGTGCACTTCACGTCCTTTGCCGTGAACGGCTTGCCGTCATGCCACTTCACCCAGCTTTCAGCGAGCTCCGGCTTGATCGTGTCCATGCTGTTCTGCGCCTTGTGCTGAGCGTAAATCACAAGGTTGTTGAACACGGACATCATCGGCACGTTAGTTGAGTAGGTCGCCTCCTCGTGGATCGAGATGCCGCCCGGCGTTTCGCGTTCGTAGATCTTGAGAATGCCGCCGTGCTTCGGCTCTGCGGCGCTGACGTTGCTTACGGCAAATGTACCAAGCACCGTCACGCCAAATGTCATGACGGCCAAGCCGAGATACGAGGCTCTCATCCAAGTCCCTCCCGTTTAATGCGACCCGTACGCCGTTTGCCGGCTCCATGTACGGTGTCATTTTCGTTCTTATGCACGCACGCTAAACGCTGGAATTTTTTCAATCAACCCGAAAGGTTATTTCCTCGTACCACTAAAGTTTACAGGGTGATGTCGATAGAACCGAGTATCGGCAGCGGGAAAATTGGCTTTTTGCGCGGAACTGCCCGCTGGCGTCGCGCGGCGGAAACGGTATCCCCATCAGGTTTGCTTGAGACTAGCGGCCGGTGAAGTCCGGTTTTCGCTTCTCGACGAAATGCGCGATTCCCTCACGGAAATCCTCAGTGTCCTTGCAAAGCGGCTGCTCGCGCACGGAGATGACGCTTGCCTCGGCAAGTGACTGGAACATCCCTTCGTAGACCTGGCGTTTGATGATGCCGACGACGCGCGGCGAGGAGAGGTTCGCGATCTCCGCCGCATAGGTCTGCACGGCCTCGCGGAAGCCGTCGATCGGAAGCATGCGCACGAGGCCCATCGCTTCGGCGTCGAGCGCGGGAATCGGGCGTGCCGAATAGAGCAGGTCGAGCGCATTCATCGGCCCGACAAGGCGCGGCAGGATCCATGCGGCGCCGTGCTCGGCAATGAGGCCGCGACGCGCGAAGGCCGTCGTCAGCTTCGCGCCCTCGATCATGAAGCGGATGTCGCAATACAGCGTGAGCACGAAGCCGATTCCGGCGACAGGGCCGTTGATCGCCGCGATGATGGGTTTCGGAATGGCGAGCATGTAGCTCAGGCGCTGCGCGAAATTCGCGGCCATGCCGTCGGTCGGACTTTCGTCGGGCGTCAGCAGCGGTGCTTGTCCGGCGGCGGCGGACGACAGGCGCGCCATGTCGGCGCCAGCGCAAAATCCGCGCCCTGCGCCGGTGATAACGATGGCGCGAATCTCCTGATCCGCCTCTGCCCGCATCAGCGCCGCGCGCAACTGCTCCGCCATGTCCGGCGTCCAGGCGTTGAGACGGTCGGGGCGGTTGAGAGTGACCGTGGCCACACGATCCGCTGCTTTATAAAGCACTGGGTCGCTGTCGATGCTCATGGCTTCTGACCTCTCCATTCCCCAGGCGCATGCATCCACCGCATGCATCCTGGCCGACAACGCTTGCCAAGGCTACCGCTTGCCCGCACCATGGCGCCGCGTGCACTTAAGGGTGCCGTAAAGACCGCGTTTGGCCAGGGGTGCCCGTGACCGAGAACGTCAGTATCGTCGCTGAATCAGCGACGCGGATTTTCGCCGACCTGGCCGATCCTCAGACCATCAACAGAGCAAAGGACGCGGCCTGGAAAGCGCCGCTTTGGCAGGCGCTGACCGATGCCGGGTTGACGCTGGCCTGGGTGCCGGAAGCGCTCGGCGGCTCGGATGCGGGGCTGGCGGAAGGCTTCGAGGTCATTGACGTTGCGGGCCGCTTTGCCGCTTCGGTTCCTCTCGTCGAAACGCTGCTCGCCGGATGGTTGCTTTCACAAGGCGGAATTGCCTCGCCCGGCGGACCGATGACGATCGCCCCCGGGCGTCCCTCCGACACCATCGGATTGAACGCGAGCGGCAAGCTCAGCGGTCGGGCGCGCGGAATCCCGTTCGCGCAGGATTGCGAGCACATCGCGGTCCTTGCGTCGGGCGCCGAGGGTGCATCCATCGCTCTCGTGGAGACGAAGAACTGCCGCGTGACGCCGGGCGCCAATCCGGCCGGCGACGCCTCGAACGAGGTCCTCTTCGCCGATACGCCCGCGGTCGAATGGCGGCCGGCGTCTGCGGGGTTCGACCGCACCGCGATGCTGCTGATGGGCGGCGTCGCGCGCAGCGTCCAGACCGCGGGCGCGCTTGGCGCCGTTCTGCGCATGAGCGTTGCGTATGCGAATGATCGCGTCGCCTTCGAGCGGCCGATCGCGAAGTTCCAGGCGATCCAGCATAGCCTTGCGCAACTTGCCGGCGAGGTTGCCGCCGCCGTTGCCGCGTCCGGATCGGCGGCGGATGCGATTGCGCATATGCAATCGTTCGACGACCAGATTTTCCTTGAGGCGGCGTCGGCAAAAATCCGCTCCGCTGAGGCGGCGGAGAAGGGGGCCGCAATCGCGCATCAGGTGCATGGCGCCATCGGCTTCACCAACGAGCACATCCTGCATCGCTTCACGTTGCGCATGCTCGCGTGGCGCGATGACTTCGGCAACGAAAGCCACTGGGCGGTGGAACTCGGGCGAAAGGTGGCGGCAGGCGGCGCGGACGCGTTCTGGCCGCTGCTCGCATCGCGCTAACACGACGGACCGATCATGACGGCACAACTCGAATTCGATCCCATCCGTTTGCCGCCCGAATGCGAGGCGTTGCGCCGCGAGGTGCGCGCGTTTCTCGCGGAGGAGATCGCGGCCGGCACCTTCGATCCCGATCGTCCCATGCATGGCGACATGCACAATACGGAGTTCAGCAAGCGCGTCGGCGCCAAGGGCTGGATCGGACTGACTTGGCCGAAGAAGTACGGCGGACACGAACGCACTTTTCTCGAACGCTACGTCGTCACCGAGGAATTCCGCATCGCCAACGCTCCGGTGCGGCAATATTTCGTCGCCGACCGTCAGAGCGGGCCGATCCTGCTCAAATACGCGCCCGAACACATCAAGATGGACATCCTGCCGCGCATCTGTCGCGGCGAAGTCTGCTTCGTCATCGGCATGAGCGAGCCGAACTCTGGCTCGGACCTTTTTGCGGCGAAAACCAAGGCGACGAAAGCCGATGGCGGCTGGCGCATCAACGGCAACAAGATCTGGACCAGCAACGCGCACATTGCCGACTACATGATCGGCCTGTTCCGCACCTCGCCGTCGACCAAGGAAAACCGCCGCCATGGCCTGACGCAGTTTCTTGTCGACTTGAAAACGGACGGCATCACCATCAATCCGATCTACCAGATGACCGGGCAACACGACTTTAACGAAGTCGTATTCGACAATGTGTTCATTCCGGACGACTGCGTGCTCGGTGAAATCGACGGCGCGTGGAAGCAGGCGACGAGCGAATTGGCCTACGAGCGCAGCGGGCCCGAGCGGTTTCTCGAGACCTTCTATGTGTTGACCGCGCTCATTCGCGCGCTCGGCAGTGAACCGGACTTGCGCAGCGCCGAAGGGCTCGGACGGCTGGTCGCGCAGGCGCACGCGCTGCGGCGCATGTCGGTGTCGGTCGCGGGCATGCTGCAGGCGGGCAAGGAGCCGGTGGTCGAGGGCTCGCTGGTGAAGGATCTCGGCACGATCTGGGAGCAGAAGCTGCCGGCGCGTGTGCGCGAGCTTGCGGCGTTCCTGGAGCCGGACGTGGGCAACCGTGCGACGCTCGACGAGCAATTGGCCTTCGCCATGACGATTGCCCCGAAGCTCACCATTCAGGGCGGAACGACCGAGGTGCTGCGCGGGATCATCGCGCGCGGCCTCGGCCTTCGCTGATACACCTGTTCCCGCTGCGAGGTCGCACGTGCCCGACATCGGAAAGTTGATCTCACCGAAGTCGGTGGCGCTGGTCGGCGTCTCGTCCAATACGGAGGGGCTGCGCGGCCGGATCATGCGGATCATACGCAGCCATCCCTATACGGGAAGGCTCTATCCGGTGAGTCGCTCCGCCGCGGAAGTGCAGGGCGTCAAAGCCTATCCGTCCGTCAATGACCTGCCCGAGACGGTCGACTGCGCGATCCTCATCAGCCCGGCGCAGTTCGTCGCCGATGAGTTGGAGCGCTGTGGCAGGGCGGGTATCGGCGCCGCCATTATCTTGACGTCTGGCTTTGCCGAGGAAGCGGGCGACGCGGGTAGCGCGATGCAGGCGCGGCTTCGCGAGATCGCGGAGCGCTACGACATGGCGGTGAACGGCCCGAACTCGGAAGGCTTCGCCAATCTTGCGCTGTCGCTGTGCCCGACGTTTAGCCCAGTCATCGAGCCGGATGACCGTCCGTTGCTGCCACATGGCGCGGAAACGCGAGCGCAGGTCGCCATTGTCGCGCAAAGCGGCGGCATGGGCTTCGCGATCTTCGATCGCGGCCGTAACAAGGAACTGGCGTTTCGCCATGTGATCACGACGGGGAACGAGGCTTGCCTCGAGACCTTCGACTACGTCGATCACCTGCTCGACGAGGGAAAGACCGACGTCTTCATCTTGTTGATCGAGGACGTGAAGTCCGCGGCGACGTTCAAGCGCGTGGCGGAGAAGGCGCTGCGCCTGGGCAAGCCGATCATCGTCGGCAAGATCGGCAAGTCGGAGTCGGGAAGCCGCGCCGCCGCCTCGCACACCGCGGCGCTTGCCGGTTCGCACGATGCTTACCGCGCGATGTTCGATCACTACGGCATCATCGAGAGCAACGACCTCGACGAGATGGTCGATATTGCGTCGGGCTTCGCGAATTGTCGCGGGCGCTGGCCGGCGGGCAAACGGGTTGCGATTTTCACCGGCTCCGGCGGCGGCGGCGGCTGGCTCGCCGACGCGTGCGAGGGGGCAGGGCTCACCGTTCCAGAGATCGATGCCGCGACGCGCGCGAGCCTCGACGTGCATATCCCGTCCTACGGCACATCGCAGAACCCGGTGGATGTCACCGCGCAAGGCGTGTTCAAAGTCGGTTACGCGGAGCTGGCGCGGCTGACCGCGGCATCGCCCAACGTCGACGGCGTCATGGTGGTGTGTTCATCGCGGCGCGCGCATCTCATCGAGCGCGACCGTGAGAAGCTACGCGACCTCGGCAAGACGTCGCAGAAGCCGGTCTTGTTCTGGAGCTACACGACGATCGCAGACGAAAGCGCTGCCGTGCTTGCCGAGACAGGATTCCCGCTGTTCTCGAACCCGCACAATTGCGCGCGCGCGATGCGCGCCATGGCGGACTATCGCGCGGTGTGCGAACGCAGCGCGCGCCGTCCCGCCGCCGCACCGAAGGTCGATAAGGCGGCAGCGGCCGCGGTGCTGGCGAAATCCGGAAAAGTATTGACCGAGTGGGATGCGCGTCCGCTGCTGCAGGCCTACGGCATCGGGCAGACGGGGGCCGCGCTCGTTCAAACGGCGCAAGAGGCGGAGAAGGCGGCGCGCGCGATCGGTGAGCGCGTTGTATTGAAAGTGCAGTCGCCTGACATCCTGCATAAGACGGAAGCGGGCGCCGTCGCGGTCGATGTACCGCAAGACGCTGTCGCGGCGACGTATCAACGCATTCTGGAATCCGCGAAGCGCCACGCGCCGAACGCCGCAATCCAGGGCGTGCTGGTGCAGGCGATGGCGCCGGCGGGGCGAGAGATCATCCTCGGCGTCAAACGCGATGCGACCTTTGGGTCGATGCTGATGGTCGGGTTCGGCGGCGTGCTGGTCGAGATCATGAAGGATGTCGCGCTGGCGCCGGTGCCACTGACGCCTGACGCAGCGCGCGGAATCATCGGCAAGCTTCAAGGAGCGGCGCTCCTCGATGCGCATCGTGGAGCGCCGCCGGCTGATGTCGACGCGCTGGTTGACACGATCGTGCGCCTTTCGCAGCTCGCGCACGATCACGCGGGCAAGATCGCCGAGATCGATCTCAACCCCGTGCTGGTGCATTCTCAAGGAAAGGGCGTGTCGGTCGTCGACGCGCTCGTCATCCAGCGCACGGACACTGAACAGTCACCACGCTAGGCGGACAGCAGGAAGGGTAGGCAGATGAAGTCCTTCAAGGACATCGCGATCGAAGAACACGGCCACGTCAGGTTGATCGAGATCCGGCGGCCGCCACACAACTTTTTCGATGTCGCGCTCATCCACGAGATCGCCGACGCGTTGGAGACGTTCGACGCCGACATCGGCGTGCGCGCCGTCGTTCTTGCGGCGCAGGGCAAGTCGTTCTGTGCCGGCGCCAATTTCGGTGACGGTTCGACGCTCGATCGTTCCGGCCAGCGGCCGGGCGAGGAACTGTTGGGCTCGGGGCATCTCTACCTGCAGGCCGTGCGCCTGTTCCGCACCAAGAAGCCGATCATCGGCGCCATCCACGGCGCCGCCGTCGGTGGCGGGCTCGGTCTCGCCATGGTGCCGGATTTCCGCGTGACGTGCCCGGAAGCGCGCTTCTCCGCGAACTTCACGCGCCTCGGATTCCATCCCGGCTTCGGCCTGACGACGACGCTGACGGAAGTGATTGGCCCCGCCAAGGCGGCGTTGATGTTCTACACCAGCCGGCGTGTGACGGGTGACGACGCCTACGCTATGGGGCTCGCGGACGTGCTCGCGCCGGATGTGGCAGGCGTGCGCCCCGCAGCGCTGAAGCTCGCGGCCGAGATCGCGGAGAACTCGCCGCTCGGTCTCATGTCGACGCGCGCGACGATGCGTGCCGGACTGGCCGATCGCGTGCAGAAGGCGACCGAGCACGAATTGAAGGAACAGAGCGCGCTGCGCGCCAGCGAGGACTTCAAGGAAGGCATCAAGGCGATGGCGGAGCGGCGCGTCCCGAATTTTACGGGACGGTGAGACGCCGGGCGCTCGATCACCTTGACCCGTCATCCTGAGGTGCTCGCCAACGAGTCCGGCTTCGCCGGCCCGATGACAGGCTCCGCGAGTCTCGAAGGATCGGCCCGGGCCGTCGCCCTTCGAGGCTCAGCGCTGACGCGCCTCGCACCTCAGGGTGACGGAGAGAGGTTTGTCATGGCCGAGAAAAAGGGCGTTAGCGCCCGTCTTCGGCGGGCTATGCCCGGCCCTGACGATCGAAATTACTCCGCCGGCTTGAATCCCAGCACGCGCTCGAAGCGCTTGACGTAAGCGGGCCAGACTTCCGGATTGACGAGACGCGGCGGACGCTTGCCGTCGAGCACGTCGAGGATCTGCTCGGCGGCGATCGTGCCCATACGGATGCGCGCTTCCGTCGTGACGCCGGCGGTGTGCGGGCTTACCAGCACGTTGTCGAACCCCATCAGCGGATGATCGTGCGGCGGCGGCTCCTTCGCCCAAACGTCGAGGCCGGCGCCGGCGAGTTTCTTCGCCTTCAGTGCCTCGGTCAGCGCCTGCTCGTCGTGGATGAAGCCGCGCGCCGTGGTGGCGAAGAAAGCCGTCGGCTTCATCAGGCCGAATTGACGGGCGCCGATCATGCCGCGCGTCTCGTCGCTCAGCGGGCAGTTGATCGAGACATAGTCGGATTGGCGCATCAGGTCGTCGAGCTCGACCTTCTCCGCGCCGCGCGCCTTGATCTCCTCGGCCGAGAGGTAGGGGTCGTAGGCGAGGACGCGCATCTTGAGCAGACCACGGCAGAGCTCCGCGAGCCGGCGGCCGACATTGCCGAGGCCGACGATGCCGAGGGTCTTGCCCAGCGCCTCGGTGCACATGAAGGTATTGCGCGCGATGCCGCTTTGGCGGCGCATATAGCGGTCGGTCTCGATGATCCGCTTCGAGAGGCATAGCAGCATTGCAAGTGCGTGCTGGGCGACGCTCTCGGCGTTCCCGCCCGTCTGGTTGACGACCAGGACACCGGCGTCGGTACAGTCCTTGACGTTTACCGTGTCGTAGCCGGCGCCGTTGCTCGAGACGACCAGGAGGTTTGGTGCGCGCGCCAGCAGCGCGGCGGTGGCATGGAAGTGCGGCGCCAGCTCATCGCGCGCGGCGCCGATCTGGTAGGCGTGCGCGTCCTTCAAAATAGGGGCCGCAGCGGCGTCCGGGCTGTCGTTTTCCAGCTTATCCAGCCGCACATCCGGGCGCTTCGCGAGCACCTCGGTATAGACGGGATGAGCGAGGTACTTCACGTAAAACACGCGTCTGGTATTCGTGGCCATTGATCCGGTCTCTGCGGGCTGCGATGAAGGAAGGCGGGACGGCAACCTTGCCGCTCTCGCCGGGATTGCACAGAATTCCCCCCGAAAGCAATGAGGACTGCGCGATGGCAAGTGCCGCGCCGACACCATCCGGAACCCATCCCGAAGCCCGCGCCGATGCTCGCGCCGATGTCCGCCTTTGGCACGACATTGTCCGCGAGACGCTCAAAGCCAACGACGTGCGGTTGGTCACTTACGTGCCCGACAACGTGCTCAAGGGGTTGATCGCGTCGGTTCATGCCGATCCGTTCTTCACGGCCTTCGCCTGCACGCGTGAGGAGGAGGCGCTGGGGATCGTTGCCGGCGCCTGGATGGGCGGCATGCGTGGCATCCTGCTAATGCAGACCAGCGGCTTTGCGACGCTCGCCAACGTGCTGGCGTCGCTGCCGGTTGCGTTCCAGATCCCGACCCTGATGATGATCTCCGAGCGCGGCACGCTCGGCGAGTTCAACATCGGGCAGGCGCTCGTGTGCCGCACGATGCGGCCGGTGCTGACCTCGCTTGCGGTCGAGCATCACACGCTCACGCGGCTCGACGAACTGGAGTTCACCGTCGATCGCTCGATCAAGCAGGCGATGGCGACGCGCGCACCGGTCGCGCTCATTCTTTCGCCGCTGCTCACCGGCGGCAAAGTGTTCAAGGCGTGAGGCGGGCCATGCAAGCAAGCGAAACGAAGCCGATCGGGCCGGGCAACGCGCAGGTGATGAACCGCTTCGAGTTGACGAAGCGGCTGGTCGCGAAGCTTCCCGAGGACGCCGCGGTGATCGGCGGCATCGGCAACACCAATTTCGATCTCTGGATGGCGGGGCGGCGGCCGCAGAATTTCTACATGCTCGGCAGCATGGGGCTTGCATGCCCGATCGCGCTCGGCGTCGCGTTGGCGCAGCCGCAGCGGCGCGTGGTCGCGCTCGAGGGCGACGGCTCGCTGCTGATGCAGCTTGGCACGCTCGCGACCATCGCGATGCTCAAGCCGAAGAACCTCACGCTGATCGTGATGGATAACGCGGCCTATCAGATTACCGGCGGACAGCCGACGGCGACGGCTGTCGGAACCGATCTCGTCACCATCGCGCGCGGCGCCGGCATCGCGCAAAGCGCCTGGGCGGCGGACGAGGAGATGTTCGACGAACTGGCGACGCAGGCGCTGACCAAGGACGGGCCGTGGCTGATCGCGGCGCGCATCGACGACAAGCCGGGGACCGGCACGACCGACCGCGACCCTGTCGTCATCACCGATCGTTTCATGCGGGGGCTTGGCACGAAGAAATAGATCGGCACGAAAAGCGGAAAAAAGCCGAGCGCAGGATAATGCGCCGGAAAATATAGGGAGGATTGCGATGAAGACGACTTTGCGACTGCTGGCGGCGCTCTTGCTTTTCGCGCTCGCAGCGCCTGCGGCGTCGGCGCAGGACGCCTATCCGTCGAAGCCGATCCATATCTTCGTGCCATATCCGGCGGGCGGTGGCGTCGACACGGTCACGCGCCTTCTCGGCGACGAATTGTCGAAGAAGTGGGGACAGACGGTCGTCGTGGAGAACCACCCGGGCGCGGGCGGCACGATCGCCTCGCAGATGGTCGCGAAGGCGCCGGCCGACGGCTACACGCTAATCGTCGTCGCCAGCGGGCACGCCATCAATCCCTACCTCTATTCAAAGCTGCCTTATGACACGTTCAAGGATTTCACGCCGATCTCGCTGCTGGCGTCGTCGCCGAACATCCTGCTGGTGCGTGCGGATTCTCCTTATAAGACGCTCGGCGACATGCTCGCCGATGCGCGCAAGAACCCCGGCAAGCTCTCCTACGCCATGGCGGGCAGCGGCACTTCCACCCATCTCGCGGGCGAACTGCTCAAATACATCGCCAAGGTCGACATCACGGCGGTGCCCTATAAAGGCGGCGCGCCGGCGATCAACGATCTTCTCGGCGGGCATATCCCGTTGTCGTTCAACAATGCGCCGGAAGCGCTCGGGCAGATCAAGGGCGGCGCGCTGCGGGCGCTCGGCGTGACGCCGGCGCGGCGCTCGCCGCTTCTCCCGGACGTGCCGACGATCGCGGAGGCGGGGCTTACCGGCTATGACACCGGCGTCTGGTGGGGGCTGCTCGGCCCCGGCAACCTGCCGCCGGCCGTTACGGCCAAGCTCTCGGAAGCAGCCGCGGAGGCGATGAAGGCGCCGGCAGTGCGCGAGCGGCTGACGGCGCTCGGCTCGACCGCGGTCGGCAATTCCGCCAAGGAATTCTCCGACATCATCGCGGCCGACTACAAGAAATGGGGCCCGATCATCAAGGCCGCCGGGATCAAGGCCGACTGATGCCGGAGGCTGAGAAACGCGACATTCCCGGCTGTCCGCCGCCGCGCGAGCCGACCCCTCCGCAGGTGCCGCTGCCGCCGAACGCGTGCGACACGCATGCGCATGTGTTCGGGCCGGCGACGGCCTTTCCCTACGCCGTGGACCGCAGCTACACGCCGCCGGACGCGCCGCTCGCGAAATATCTCGGCATGCTCGACACGCGGCTGCGTGGCGTCGCGGTCGCCGATGCGTCGACCCCGGCGGCGACGCTGCGGGACTGGCACGAGCGGGGCGTGCGCGGCCTGCGCTTCAACCACTTCTTCCGCGGCGGACAACTGCATTACCGTGGCGGCGTGCCGCTCGATGACGCGCGCAAGCTTGCCGGCGCGATGCGCGACCTCGGCTGGCACATGCAGCTATGGGTCGACGTCAAGGATCTGCCGGAGACCGCGCCGATCCTCGCCGCCATCGGGCTTCCGGTGGTCATCGACCATATGGGGCGAACCGATGCGCGGGCAGGGACGGGAAGTCCCGGGTTCCAAAGCCTGGTGCGGCTGGCGGGGGAGGGCAAAGCCTGGGTGAAGCTCTCCGGCGCGCACCGCCTCAGCCTCGACGCGCCGGATTATCCTGACGCCAAGCCGTTCCATGAAGCTTTGGTGCGGGCCAATCCCGAGCGGCTCGTCTGGGGAACGGACTGGCCGCATCCGCGAATCGAGAGCGCCATGCCCGATGCCGGGCATCTGCTCGACCTTTTCACCGAATGGACGCCGGACGCGGCGATTCGCCGGCGTATCCTGGTCGACAATCCGGTGGCGCTTTACGATTTTTGAAGGCGGACGGCAGAGCGTCGTACGCTGCAATCGTCACGATAAGGAGTGATTGAAGCGGCGCGGCTGTTTACCGCGCGTCGGCTGTTCGGCCTGGCAGGACGCTTACCAGAAGACGTAAGTCAAACCGATGGAGACGGGAACCGCGCTTGCGATGACGGCTAGGATGAGCGCTTCAGCGAACGGCATCAACGTATTGATCATGGGGCGTCTCTCACTGACGCCTTCTCCTTACAGCACCGCCGCGCGTCTGTGGTTGCGCAAATACAACGCCGGGCGGCCGACCTGCATCGGCGATCCAAAAATCCCCTTGTTTTGTGCGCGGCCCGGACACGGATAGGGCGTGAGTTGTCGCCCATGCCGGGAGCGTAGTAAGGAAGCGGCGCTCAGGCATGACCGTAGCGGGATCGGCGCGGTCCGATCGATCGGCTCGCATCCGTGACGAGATCATGCCCGTGGCCGGCGTAGCACAGCGGTAGTGCAGCGGTTTTGTAAACCGAAGGTCGGGAGTTCGATCCTCTCCGCCGGCACCAGTCCTTCTTTCAGGTCGACAGGATATCGCGCCCGCCGCGCGTCATGCGCGGCGGCTGTGAACTTGCGCCATTGCTGTTGATGGCAGGGCGGAGGCCCTTATGAGACGGCGGACCAGAGGCCCGAATTGATATTGAACTTCACTTTGCCGGCGTCGCGCATGCGCATCAGCAGCGCGTGCAATTCCTCTTCCGATCCCGACGGCGCTATGCGCATTCGCAGCGCGTAGATCTTGAGCGGCTTTTCAGCCAGGGCCTTCAACACCTTTTCTTCAGTCATTCGTCACGCTCGTTTTGTGTCTGCTTCGCGGCCGGCAATGTACCGGAGCCCGCGCGCGTCGTCCGCATCAAAAAAGCCCCGCCTTGCGGCGGGGCTTTCATAGTCACGATGTTTTGCGACACTTCCGTGGCGCTTAGGCCTCTTCGCCCTTGTAGGTGAAGATGTCGCGGTCCTTTGTCTCGGGAACGAAGAGGAGGCCGATGACGAAGGTCGCGGCGGCGACGATGATCGGGTACCAGAGCCCCGAATAGATATCGCCGGTCGCCGCCACGATGGCGAAAGCGGTCGGCGGCAGGAAGCCACCGAACCAGCCGTTGCCGATGTGGTACGGCAGCGACATGCCGGTGTAGCGGATGCGGGTCGGGAAGAGTTCGACCAGCATCGCCGCGATCGGGCCGTAGACCATCGTGACGAAGATCACGAGGATCGTCAGGATCAAGATCATCATCGGCTTGTTGGCCTTGGCCGGATCGAAGCCTGCCGGGTAGCCTGCGGCGCGAATAGCCTCGGTGAGTTGCTTGTTGAGCGCCTCACTCTTGGCTTTTGCCTCGGCTGCCGGCAGCCCGGTCAGGTCGACGCCTTGAATAACCTTGTCGCCGATCTTGACCTGCGCGAGTGTTCCCGCGGCTGCCCGCTCATTGTGATAGTTGACCGAGTTGCGGGCGAGGAACGATTTCACTACGTCGCAGGATGTGGTGAACGATGCCGTGCCGACCGGATTGAACTGGAACGAGCACTTCGCCGGATCGGCGGTCACGGTCACCGGGGCGCGCTCTTGCGCGGCGATGAGGTCGGGGTTGGCGTATTTCGCAAGCCCCGCAAAGAGCGGGAAGTAGGTCAGCGCCGCGATCAGGCAGCCGGCCAGGATCACCGGCTTGCGGCCGATGCGATCGGACAGCCAGCCGAAGAAGATGAAGAACGGTGTGCCGATGAGCAGCGAGGCGGCGATCATGAGATTCGCCGTCGTGCCGTCAACCTTCAAGGTCTGGGTCAAGAAGAAGAGGGCGTAGAACTGCCCCGTGTACCAGACCACGGCCTGGCCGGCGGTGCCGCCGAGCAAGGCGAGCAGCGCAACCTTGGCGTTTTTCCAGCGCCCAAACGCTTCCGTCAGCGGCGCCTTCGAGCCGGTGCCTTCCGCCTTCATCTTGGTGAAGGCCGGTGACTCCTGCAGTTGTAGCCGGATCCAGATCGAGACCGCGAGCAGCACGATCGAGATCAGGAACGGAATGCGCCAGCCCCAAGCCGCGAAGGCCTCGGGCGACATGCTCAGCCGCAGCACGAGAATGACGATCAGCGAGAGGAAGAGGCCGACGGTCGCCGTCGTTTGAATCCACGACGTATAGAAGCCACGCCGACCGGGCGGGGCGTGTTCGGCGACATAGGTCGCGGCGCCGCCGTATTCACCGCCGAGCGCGAGGCCCTGCAGCAAGCGGCAGGCGATGAAGCCGATCGGCGCGAGGATGCCGATCGTCGCGTAACCGGGCAGCAATCCGACGACGAAGGTCGCGATGCCCATCAAGGTCATGGTCACGAGGAAGGTGTATTTGCGGCCGATGAGATCGCCGATGCGGCCGAAGAACAGCGCGCCGAACGGACGAACGGCGAAGCCGGCGGCAAAGCCGAGCAGCGTGAAGATGAAACCGGCGGTGGGATTAACGCCGGAGAAGAAGTTGGCCGAGATGTTCGCGGCGAGCGAGCCGGCGAGATAGAAATCGTACCATTCGAAAACGGTGCCCGCGGAGGAAGCGATGATGACCTTTCGCTCCTCCGCCGTCATGGGTTTGGCTCTTCTCGAGCCCATCGTCATCGTGGTCATAGCACTGCCCCCAGTGTCATGGGCCCCGCGGCGTGCAAGGCCCGGAGCGTGCAGGCTATTCGGTTGCAAAATTGGGTGTCGTCGCGCGATGCGTCGCACATCTAAAGTCGTAGATGCGCTGCAATACGAAACCGCGTTCCTTCGCGACTTTCTCCCAAGCCATTAATGTTACTGCGAGATTTCAATCCCTTTGGCTCGAACTTGTGTCACCACGGGCGTTATCATGCGGTGTGCTTGGGAGCGAGCGATGCAAAAGTCGTCGCATTTTTCAGTACTGCGTGTCGCCGCGGTGACGATGGCGATGACAGCTTTCGCGTGCGCAGGCGCCCGCGCCGACCACGCCCCGACATTCGTCATCCCCGGCAACCCCTGGGTGCCCGTCATTATCGACGGCGTCGACGCGAGCTACGGCGTCGTCGAGGGCGACTGGGGGCTTTCGCGTCCCGGCCATGTACCGGTGACGGTCTATCCCGCGCCGCATGTCATCTATGAGGCGCCGCCGCGTCCCGGCTACTTCCCGTCGGAGGGGAGGCCGCCGCGCGTCGGCCGCCACGAAATCGTGCCGCACCACCGAGTCGCTGCGCCGGCGGAATCGTTTCACCGCGCCTGGACGACCGATGGTAGCGCCGCGCCCGCGCCGGCCGACATTTCGGCCGTGCCGGACTTTCCGCCGCCGGTCATCGAAGCGTTCCCGTATCGCAAACATCCGCGACGTCCGCATCGCCGCGGGCACAGATGAGGAGTGAAGAATGTCAGTCTTTCGCGTGAGTCTTTTCGGTGCGTCCGCCGCGCTGATCGTCGCGTCCGCCGCGCCGGCCGCGGCGCATGATTGGTCGTACGGCGCGCGCGAACGCAACGTCGTGAATTGCGTGCGCTCGGTCTGCAATTTCGACGCCGGCCGTTATCGGCACCATCACCGGCATTTTCATCATCGGCGCTGGGCTCCTGTGCGCGTCGTGACGCCGACGCCGTACTACCTCGTCGATCAAGGGCCGGTCTACAATGTGCCGGCGATCCCTTATCGCGAGCCGTCGGTCGTCTACGACATCGCCAGCGTGAGCTATCCCTATTATCACCAGCGTACTTACGGACAGCGGATCTTCTACGGCGGCGTGCGCTACGGCCATCGCTGGCGGCACGGTCATCGTCACTTCCATCATGCGCATCACCGCGCGCGGCATCATCATTATCGCAGCGGACGGTATGCCTACGGAAAACCGTATTATGCGCGGCACGGCGCCCGGCATCGCCACGGCGCGTGGCGCTGAGCCTCAGCGTTCGCGGAGCGCGCGCGTTGCGACATAGAGCGTGAGCGCCGCGGCGTTCGAGACGTTCAGGCTCTTGATCGCGCCGGGAAGATCGAGACGTGCGAGCATGTCGCACGTCTCGCGCGTCAACTGGCGCAGGCCCTTGCCCTCGGCGCCGAGCACCACGGCAAGCGGCGCGCGCAGCGGCACGTCCGCAAGATCGCTCGTGGCATCGCTGTCCAGCCCGACGACCTGGAACCCCCGATCCTTCAACGCTTGCAGTCCGCGCGCGAGATTCTGCACGGAGACGATTGGGACGTGTTCCAGCGCGCCGGACGCCGCCTTGGCGAGGACGCCGGTCGCGGAAGGGCTGTGGCGCGCGGTGGTGACGATAGCGTCCGAGGACGAGACGGGCGTCCTTGAGATCATCCAGCTCTTTCTCCGGCAGCGGATTGGCCTCGGCGAGGATTCCCTGATGCACGGCGTCAGGGGTGAGCCGCGCGGCGATCGCGTCCGGGCGTACCAGATGCGGCTCGACGGGGAGGGCGAGGCCTTCATCCTTGAACCGGCGCAGCGCGTTCTCGGTGCCGTAAATGGCGAGGATTTCGCGCTCCGGGTTCTCCAGCGCCGCCTTGACCGAATGCCAGCCGTAGAGGAGGACGGGGCCGTCCGCTGCGGGGCGCGTATATCCGCGCGGGCGCGCCGGACCGCGCCGGCGGTCGCGAGGCGGCGGACGATATCCTTTTCGATTCTGCATGGGGCGATTCTGTATGAGAACGTCGGCGTTTTCAGCCATCGGCAGGGAAGGGTGGGCGTTTCGGGTTGACAGTCCCGACCCCCGTCACCATAACACGGCGGCTCACGGGAATGCCGCCGGTCTTGGGCGTTCGCGTTGGAATCTGCAAGCCTTGTTATGCAAGTCCTGCCGGTGGATTCGCCGTCGAGACTTCGCGCTGGAGGGGTGCCCGAGTGGTTAAAGGGGACGGACTGTAAATCCGTTGGCTTAGCCTACGTTGGTTCAAATCCAACCCCCTCCACCAGCTTCACGGAGCGCCGGCCTTACGGGGCGAGAGTTACGCGGGTGTAGCTCAATGGTAGAGC
>JAFKKS010000370.1 GCA_017304555.1 Hyphomicrobiales bacterium | reverse complement strand
GGCAGAAACCAATATCCGGAATCACCGGCGATGATTGCAGCCAGCCGCCGGAGGGCGTCGACGACACCATGTTGCCGTCGCGGTCGATGATGTCGAAATGCACGGTGTCGCCGCGCACCTCGCCGACGCGGCCGACCGTCGGCTCGCCGCCACCGAAGGCGCTGCCCGCCGCGCGCGCGCCGTCTGCGCGGCGCAGTTCGACGACGGCGCCGAAACCTTCGACCGAGCCGGGCTGCAACTCATGCGAAGCCTTGCCGGTCATCAATTTGCGGCGCTCGGCGTTGTAAGCTTCCGACAGCAATGTCTCGCTCGGCACCTTCACGAAGTTCGGGTCGCCGTAGAATTTCTCGCGGTCGGCGAAAGCAAGCTTTGCCGCCTCGACCTGCAAATGGATGAAGTCGGCGCTCTTCGGGTCCATGCCGTCGAGGTCGAAGCCCTTGAGGATCGCGAGTTGCTGCAGCAGCACCGGCCCTTGGCTCCAGAAACCGGCCTTGCAGACGGTGAAGTTCTTGTAGTCCAGCGTCGCCGGCGCCTCGATCGTCGGCGTCCACTGCGCCATGTCCTCGCCGGTAAGGACGCCCTTGTGCGGCTCGCCGCTGGTGTCCATCAGCGACTGGGTGCGGCAGAACGTGTCGATCGCTTCCGCGATGAAGCCCTGGCTCCACGTCTTTCGCGCCCGCTCGATCTGCGCCTCGCGCTTTCCTCCCGCACTCTTCGCCTCGCGCACGATGCGCGTATAGGTTTCGGCAAGCGTCTTGTTGGTGAAGATCGCGCCCATCTCTGGCACCTTGCCGCCGGGCAGATAGACGGCCGCCGACGTCGGCCAGTGATCGCGGAACAGATCTTCCACGGTCTTGATCGTCGCGTTCGCGCGTTCGACCAGCGGATGCCCGTGCTCGGCGTAGTAGATCGCCGGCGCGAGTACTGTCTCGACATCCATGGTGCCGTAGTCGCGCAGGAGAAGCATCCAGCTCTCGAACGTGCCGGGCACGCAAGCCGCCAAAAGCCCGGAGCCGGGCACGAGATCGAGGCCGAGCCCCTTATAGTGCGCGATGGTCGCGGCGGCCGGCGCCGGACCCTGCCCGCAAATCACTTCCGTTTTGCCGCGCCGGACATCATGCACGATGACCGGCACGTCGCCGCCCGGCCCGTTGAGATGCGGTTCGACGATCTGCAGCGTGAACGCCGTCGCCACCGCCGCGTCGAAAGCGTTGCCGCCGCGCTCCAGCATGCTCATGCCGACGGCCGTCGCGATCCAATGCGTCGAGGTGACGACGCCGAACGTTCCCTCGATCTCGGGCCGCGTCGTGAACGGGTTTGGATTGACCTTGCTCATGGTAACTCCAGGTTGACGGTCGGCGGCACTTCACCACAGGCGGCGCGTCCCGCCAACCTGATGCGGACAGGCATCGTGAGGTTCCCGATCACGAACCGCTTATCGATGTATGTCGCAAATTTCGCCCGCTCATTCTCGCAAGAATCCGAGCGACACCCAAGGCACCGCCGCGACGACAATCAGGCCGATGATCAGCGCCGCGAGATAGCCCCAGATCGGCCGCACACCCTCATCGGGCGACACACGTCCGATGGCGCAGGCGGCATAATACCCGACGCCGAACGGCGGCGCGAACAGGCCGATGCCCATGGCCAGCACCACGACCATCGCATAGTGCACTTCGTGAATGCCGACCTGCTTGGCGATCGGAAACAGGAGCGGGCCGAACAGCACGATGGCGGGGATGCCTTCGAGCACGCTGCCGAGAACGATGAAGGCGACGATCGACGCCACCATGAACGTCATCGCGCCGCCTGGCAGCCCGTTCATCGCCGCCGCAAGATCGCGCGAGAAGCCGGACTGCGTCAGCGCCCAGGCCATCGCCGTCGCCGCGCCGATGATCAAAAGGATCGCGCCGGAGAGCGAGGCGGTGTCGATCAACATCGGCAGCAGCCGGCGGACCGGGAAACCGCGCGTCACGATCAGACACACGACGATCGTGTAGAAGATGCCGATGGTCGACACCTCCGTCGCGGTGGCGACGCCTTCGACCACCGCGGTGCGGATCAGGATCGGCAGCGCCAAGCCGGGTAACGCGATCAGGAAGGCGCGGAAAATCTCCGAACCGGACGCGCGCACGATGCCGGACATGTCCTCGTTGCGGTAGCGCCACCACACGACGCCGCAGAGCGCTGCCGCGAGCACGAAGGCGGGCAGCAAACCGCCAGTGAACAGCGCCGCGATCGAGACCCCCGTCACCGAGCCGATGGTGATGAGCACGATGCTCGGCGGAATCGTCTCCGACATCGCGCCCGACGAGGAAAGAAGCGCGACAAGGTCGCCTGGTCGCGCACCGCGCCGCTTCATCTCGGGGAAAAGCACCGGCGCCACCGCCGCCATGTCGGCCGCTTTCGAGCCGGAAATGCCGGAGACGAGATACATGGCGCCGAGCAGCACGTAAGAGAGCCCGCCGCGCACATGGCCGAGCAGGCTCGCGAGAAAATCGACCATCGCCCGCGCCATGCCCGTCGCCTCGATCAGCAGACCGAGGAACACGAATAGCGGCACCGCCAGCAGGATGATGTGCGACATGCCCTCATCCATGCGGCTCACGACGATGGTGAGCGGCGCGCGCGTCGTGATCGCGAGGAACGCGAAGGTCGCGATGGCGAACACGAAGGCGATCGGCGCACCGGCGAGCACGCCGAGCGCGACGAGGAAAACAAAGAACACGACGAGCTTGTAGTTGCCGATCGCCATCAGCACCGGCTTAAGCAGCCACAAGGCGGCGCCGATAGCGACGAGAAGGAGGAGCGCAAGCAGCAGATCGCGGAGGCCGCCCAGTTGCACCAGGCGGAAGGCCGCGAACAGGAGCATCAGCGCACAGCCGATCGGCAGTGCCGCAGCGCGCCAGACGTTGGGGATTTCCAGCGCCGGCGTGATGATCATGACCTCGTCCATCGCATATTCGATGGTTGGCCACAGGATCAGCACCAGGAAGGCGATGGCGGTCGCCATCGCGATCGCCTCGAAGAAACTGCGCAAGCCCGGCGATGCGCGGTTCACCATCATCGCCATGCGCATATGTTCGCTGCGGCGAAACGCAACGACGGCGCCGAGCATCGCCAGCCAGAGAAAGAGAATCGACGCGAGCTCGTCCGACCAGACCAGCGGCTCATGGAAAACGTAACGCGACACAACGCCGGCAAAGAGCACGATCACTTCGATCGCGGTGAGCACCGCGACCACGATCTCGACCGTACGCCCAAGCGTGGCTTCGATGCGAGCAACGCTCCCGCTGCGCGCATTCATGGTTGCGCCGTCAACTGCCGCTTCCGGAGATGTCATCGCGGAGTGCTGCCTTGAATCATTGAGGCGGAGCGGCTGTCCCTCCCCCGCGGGGGAGGGACGATCAGAGCCGCGCGCACCGACGCAACCGCGAATTTACGCGATCGGGCCGGTGAACTTCTCCAGGATGGCCCAGGCTTCGTTGCCGTACTTGCCCTTCCACTCCTTGTAGAAGCCCGCGGACTGCAGCTTGTCGCGGAACGGCTTCGGATCGACCTTGTGGAACTCCATGCCCTTGCTGGTCAGGTCGGCCTTGAAGGTGTCATTCTGCTTGGCGATGTCCGCGCGCTGGTCGACCGCCGACTGATTGAGGTTCTTGGCGATGACCTCTTGCACGTCTTTCGGAAGGCCGTTCCACATCTTGCCGTTCGCGAGCATCCAGAAGCCGTCCCACATGTGGTTCGTCTCGGACAGGTATTTCTGAACCTCATAGAGCTTCGCGAAGTAGATGATCGAGAGCGGATTCTCCTGCCCCTCGGCGACCTTGGTCTGCAGCGCCGAATACACTTCGGAGAAGTTGATCGACATTGGCGAGGCGTCGAATGCCTTGAACATGGAGGTCCACAGCGGGCTCACCGGCACGCGGATCTTGAAGCCCTTCAGGTCGTCCGGCGTTTTGATCGGCTTGGTCGACGAGGTCATCTCGCGATAACCATTGTCGTACTGCTTCTCCATCGCGACGAGGCCGGCTTTCGCGATCTGCGCGCGAATGTGCGCGCCAAGCGCGCCGTCCATCGCCGGCCAAACCTTGTCGTAGCTCTCCCAGATGAAGCCGAGGCCGTTGATCGAGGCGACGGGAACGAGCGTCGAAAGGATGAGGCCCGAGAGCGTGAAGAACTCGATGGCGCCGGAACGGAGTTGGCTGAGCATATCGGTGTCGGAGCCGAGCTGATTGTTCGGAAACACCTGGATCTCGACGCGGCCGTTCGTCTCTTTCTTGATGCGCTCCATCGCCTCCATGGTGCGCACGGTGAGCGGGTGCGTCAGCGGTGAGTTGTTGGCATATTTGAATTGAAATTCCGGTGCGGCTTTCGCGATCCATGGCATGGCGAGCGTGGTGCCGGCGGCGGTGCCGGCCAAAAGCACGGCACGACGAGTGGTCTTCATCGTTTCCTCCAGAGTTTTCTTGGCAGGCCATTCGGCCGCTTATCAATTATCGGGCGCATCATGGTCGAGCGCGAAAGCGGCGGCAAGGGGCTACAACCGGACACAATGACCAATGCCAACGATCCGTCACCCCGAGGTGCGAGACGCGAAGCGTCGAGCCTCGAAGGGACGGCCTGAGATGGCGGCACGAAGTGCTACAGCATTCCCTTTACCGCGGCGACGACCTTCTCCGCACTGACCCGCACCGCCGCTTCGAGCGGCGGAGCGAACGGAATCGGGATGCGCGGGGCGCCGAGCCGCTTCGCGGCCTTCAAATTAGTTGGGCCGGCACGGTCGACGATCCGCGCCACCACCTCGGCACCGAAGCCGCCGACCTCGACCGCCTCGTGCACGACGAGTAGCCGTCCGGTCTTCTTCACCGAAGCCGCGACGGCGTCCTCGTCCCACGGCCAGATCGTCCGCAGGTCAAGCACGTCAACCGCGATCCCTTCGCCCGCCAGCGTCTCCGCCGCCTTCTCGACCAGCGGCATTGCCGCCGACCAAGAGACGAGGGTCGCCGCATCGCCCGTGCGCACGGTGCGCGCTTTGCCGAACGGGATCGGCGCGATCTCGTCGGCGAGTTCGCCGGGCGCCTGCCACAGATCCTTGGGATCGAAGAACAGCACCGGGTCGTCGCTACGGATGGCTTGCACCAGAAGCCCCGCCGCGTCGGCCGCGTTCGACGGCGTCACCACGACGACGCCCGGCAGATGCGCGAACCACGCTTCCAGCATCTGCGAGTGCTGCGCGGCGGAATTGCGCCACATGCCATGCGGCATGCGCACGACGACGGCCGGCTTCGCCTGCCCGCCGAACATGTAGCGCACCTTGGCGATCTGATTGACTAGTTCGTCCATCGCGCACATGACGAAATCGAAGATGCGCATCTCGATGATCGGCCGCGTGCCGACGAGCGCCGCGCCAAGGCCGGCGCCCATGATCGTCGATTCCGAAATCGGCGTGGAGACGACGCGCTCCGGCCCGAACTCGTCGAGAAATCCTTTGTACTGGCCCCACAGGCCTCCACGCGCGACGTCCTCGCCCAGCACCCAGACGCGATTGTCGCGCCGCATTTCCTGCAGCGCGGCGAGCCGCACTGCCTCGACCAAGGTCACCGCGCCCATGCGACCGCTCCCACGTCCTGCACGTCGTCAAAGGCGACGGCGGTCTCCGGCCACGGCGCGGCGCGCGCGCCTTCCCGCGCCTTCACCATTTCGTCCATCGCCTGCTTGCGGATCGCCCCCAGCGCATCCTCGGTGGCGCCGCGCTCCTGCAGCAGCTTCGCAAAACGAGTGAGCGGCTCACGCCCACGCGCGGCTTCCACGTCCTCGGCGCGCCGCCATGCGGCTGGGTCGGTCGATGTGTGGCCGAGCAGACGATAGGTGCGCGCATGCAGAAGCCGCGGGCCTTCTCCGCGCCGGATGCTGGCGACGAGATCGCGCGCCGTCTCCTCGATGGCGAGAACATCGTTGCCGTCAACGGTGACGCCGGGCACCCCGCAGCTTTCGGCACGCGCGACGACGCCCTGCCCCGCGGTGACGCTTTCCGCCGCGGTGAAGGCGGCGACGCCGTTATCCTCGCAGACGAACAGCACCGGCAACTGATAAAGCGCGGCCCAGTTCATTCCCTCCATGAAAGGACCCCGGTTCGTCGCGCCGTCTCCGAACATGCAGACGGCAATGGCATCCGACTTCAAAAGCTTCAGCCCTTGCGCCGCACCGCAGGCGATCGGAATGCCGCCGGCGACGACGCCGTTCGCCCCCAGCATCCCGACAGAGAAGTCGGCGATATGCATCGAGCCGCCCTTGCCGCGGCAATACCCGCTCGCACGCCCGTAAAGCTCGGCCATCATGCGCGCCGGCTCGGCGCCCTTTCCGATCGCATGGCCGTGGCCGCGATGATTGGATGTCAGGCGATCGTCGGGGCGCAGATTGGCGCACAGCCCAGCCGCAACCGCCTCCTGCCCGATCGACACATGCAGCGGCCCGGGGATGTCGCCAGCCTTGTGCGCCTCGAGCGCCGTTTCCTCGAAAGCGCGGATGCGCGCCATCGTCCGATAGAGATCGAGCAGGCGCTTGAGGTTATCACCGGATGTGGTCATGGAGGTTCGCCGATGCGTGTGCGGCTTGCGCGGGGATGGGAAGGATGCTTCAAACGCACCGGCCCTGTCCACTGGTGAAAAGTCTGTAATCGCCATCGACCCGCCCTCCCCCGGTTCTCTTCCCGGAGAACAAGAGTGCACGACCCAATCGTCACCGACAGCGTCACGACGCTCGGGCCCGATCCTCGCGGGTGTGCCGCGCTCGCGGCCTCGCATGGGGGACTTTACGCCGCCTATCTCGCGGCGAAGGCGGAATTGAAGGCGGTGATCCTGTCCGACGCCGGCGTTGGGCGCGAGCGCGCCGGGATCGCCGGCCTCGATCTGCTTGAAAACCTCGGCATGCCGGCGGCCACGATCGGCCATCGCTCCGCGCGCATCGGCGACGGGAAAGACAGCTTGGCGCGCGGCGTGATCAGCTTCGTGAACGGCCGTGCGCATGCGCTCGGTGTCAAAGCCGGCATGACGGCGCAAGCGGCGCTGGATATCTTGGCCGGCGCCGACATCGCACCTCCGCGTGCGCCGACGCCGATGCATGAGACGCGTCATGATATCGCCAAAGCGTCGGCGCCGCAGGTCAACGTTGTCACGCTCGATTCCAATGCGCTGGTGACGCCACAGGACGCCGGCCACATCATCGTCACCGGGTCGCACGGTGGGTTGCTCGGTGGACGGCCACAGACGGCGGTGAAGTACGACGTCTTCGCTGCGCTCTACAACGACGCCGATATCGGCATCGACGGCGCCGGCATCTCGCGGCTGCCCGCGCTCGATGCACGCGGCATTGCCGGCGCGACGATCAGTGCCTGGAGCGCCCGCATCGGTGACGGACAATCCACCTACAACGATGGTTTCGTGAGTGCGCTCAACGCTCGCGCCGTCCGCTGCGGCGGGGAAATCGGAATTTCGGCCAAGGAACTTGTGGGGCGTCTCGTCGCCGCTCGCGTGAAGGAACTGAAAGCATGACCACTGCCTCGAACTCCACCCGCCGCATGAACGGCGGCCAGGCGCTCGCCGAAATGCTGCGGCTCTCCGAAGTCGGCCCGATGTTCGGCATGGGCGGCTTCCAGCTGCTGCCGTTCTACGAAGCGATGCGCGCGCTCGGCCTCAAGCATTTCCTGATCAATGACGAACGCTGCGGCGCTTTTGCAGCCGACGCTTACGCGCGCGTCACCAACCGTCCCGGCGTCTGCGACGGAACGCTCGGGCCCGGCGCGACCAACCTCGTCACCGGCTTGGTCGAATCCTTCAACGCCGGCATCCCGCAGGTGGTGCTGATCGGCGACACCAACCGCGATCACTCCTGGAAGAACATGACGCAGGAGGCGCGGCAGATCGAAATCCTGCGCCCGGCGGTGAAGGATGTGCTGCGCATCGAATCGACGAAACGCATTCCCGAACTCGTGCGCCGCGCCTTCGCCATCGCTACCAGCGGCCGCTGCGGCCCGGTCGTGCTCGACGTGCCGGAGGATGTGGCGCATGGCGAGTACGACTTCGATGCCGCCGATTTCCGCGTCGATCCGGCGACCTTGAAAGCGCAGGCGCGCCGCACCCGTCCCGACCCGCACGAGCTCGAACGCACCGCCGCGCTGATCGCGAAAGCGGAGCGCCCCCTCCTCCTCGTCGGCGGCGGCATCCACGTTTCCGAGGCTTACGAAGCGCTCGCGGCGCTCGCCGAAGCGCACAATATCCCGGTCGCGCACACGATGTCCGGCAAGGGCGCGATCGCCTGCACGAGCCCGCTTTCCGCCGGCGTGTTCGGCCGCTATTCGCGCATCGCCAACGATCTCGTCGCGACGTCCGATGCGCTGATCGTCGCCGGCTGCAAACTCGGCGAGATCGCGACCAAGCGCTTCCAACTCTTCGCGCCAGGCGCGAAGATCATCCATATCGACATCTGCCCGGAAGAGCTCGGCCGCACCACGCCAGCGGAAATCGGCATGGCAGCGGATGCACGCTTGGCGCTCGCCGACCTTGCGACGGCCCTCGGCGACGGCAAGGCGATGCGCGCGAAGCGGCAAGCCTATTGCGATGAAATCCCCGCGCGCATGGCGAAATGGCGCGAGGGCGCGCGTGAGCGGCTGGAATCAACCGAGAAGCCGATCAATGTCGGCCGCCTGATGAACGAGTTGAACACGCTGATGCCGGAGGATTCGATCCTCGTCGCCGACGGCGGCTTCGCCGGCCACTGGGGCGGCCTGCTTTACGACACCAAGCGCGCCGGCCGCCACTTCATCGCCGATCGCGGCTTCGCCTCGATCGGCTACGGCGTGCCGGGGAGCCTCGGCGCGCAGCTTGCCGCTGGTAAGCGCCGCGTCGTCGGCATGACCGGCGACGGCGGCTTCAACATGACGATCGGCGACCTCGAAACCGCGCGCCGCTCCGGCACGCCGTTCGTCATCTGCGTCTTCAACAACGCAGCGTCAGGCTACGTGAAGGCGTTGCAACACTCGATGTACGGCAAGGGCAACTACCAGTCGTCCGATCTCGTGGAGATGAACTACGCGCGGATCGCCGACGCCATGGGCTGCAAGGGCATCCGCGTCGAGGATCCGGAGAAATTGAGCGGCGCGCTGCGCGAGGGCCTGGAGAACACCTCCACGCCGACCGTGCTCGATATCGTGGTGACGCGCGACCCGGCGAAGATGCTGCCGGGCGTCGACAACCGCACCCTTACTGTCGCGAAGGGAGACCGCCCCGTATGAATTCGGGAAGATCGGCGGGAGCGTCCGGCTCGCCGCCGATCTCAGGCGCAAGCGGCGACGTCTCGATGTTCGCGGACCCGCTTTCCGGCGCCAACGTCGCGGCAGGTGCGGCAACTTTTGGCGGGATCAGGTTCCGCCAGTCTTCGATGCCGCGCGCGATGCTGCGCAACTCGCGCGCCAGCGCTTCCTCGTTGGGGAAGTAGTGGCGCCAGCGGCCGCTGCGATAAAGTTCGAGGAGATGGTTCCGGCGCTTTTCGGTGAGGCGCGTCCAGCGCATCACCGCCTGATCCGTTCGCTCCCAGATGTTCTGATCGCAAGCATCGCGATCCGACGGGTCGGATGAAGACTGACGGGACATGTACACCACGCAACGCAACACAAAACAGCGCCCCGCTTAGGCGTAGAGGCCCTCGCGCAAGCATTCAAGGGTTAACCGGACATTATGGTTAACCGGTGGCGGCTTGAGCTCCATCCGTCACCCTGAGGTGCGAGGCGCGAGAGCTTGGAGCCACAGCCCCTTCCCGTCATGCCCGCACTTGTTGCGGGCATCCACGTCTTCCTTGTCTTAATCCCGCGCAAGCAAAGACGTGGATGGCCGGGACAAAAGGGCGTTCACGCCCGTCTTTGACGGGCTATGCCCGGCCATGACGGCTTTGGGACTAAAGCTTCAACTTGAAGTAATTGGCGATCTCGCCGACGACGCCGCGACGGAACAGCAGCACGCAGAGGACGAAGATCACGCCCTGGATGACCAGCACCCACTGACCGTACTGCGCGAGATTGTCTTGCATCGTGACCACGATGAAGGAGCCGACCACGGGTCCAAAAATAGTGCCGAGGCCGCCGACCAGGGTCATCAGCACCACCTCGCCCGACATCGGCCAGTCGACGTCGGTGAGCGAGGCGAGCTGGAACACGATGGCCTTAGTGGCGCCCGCCGTTCCCGCCAGCGTCGCGGAGAGCACGAACGCCATGAGCTTGTAGCGCTCGGTCTTGTAGCCGAGCGAAATCGCGCGCGGTTCGTTCTCGCGGATCGCTTTCAGCACTTCGCCGAACGGCGAGTTGATGATGCGGTAGATCAAGCCGAAGCCCAAGAGGAAGACGACGGCGACGGTGGCGTACATCGTCGCCTGGTCGCTGAGATTGAATACGCCGAACAGCCAGCCGCGCGGCACCGCCTGGATGCCGTCCTCGCCATGCGTGAACGGCGCCTGCACCGCGAAGAAGAACATCATCTGCGCCAGCGCCAGCGTGATCATCGCGAAGTAGATGCCTTGGCGGCGGATGGCGATCGCGCCGGCGACGACGCCGAGCAAGGCGCCGACGAGCGTGCCGCCGAGGATCGCGAGCTCCGGCGGAAGCGGCGGAATCGGAATGACGAACCAATGCCACCCCGAAGCC
>JAFKKS010000158.1 GCA_017304555.1 Hyphomicrobiales bacterium | reverse complement strand
GGGAGCCCTGGGTAAAGCACCTGCGCGACTGCGGGGTGACGCGACAGCCAGACGGCGAGCAGCGCCGCCGCTTCGCACGCCGCGCGCACTCTCAAATCGAGTGTGCGCATTCCGCGCATCAGCAGCCAGGCTTCGAAGGGGCCGATGATTGCACCGTGGTGAGCCCGCACAGCGCCGATGCGTTCCCACAACGCGTCTTTTCGCGCCGTCGCCAGGGCGCCCGCGATGATGTCGGAATGGCCGTTGAGATACTTGGTCGCCGAATGCATGACGATGTCAGCGCCGAATTCGATCGGCCGGGTGAGCAGTGGTGTTGCGACCGTCGAATCGACCGCCACCACGGCGCCCGCGGCATGGGCGATCTCGGCGGCGGCGGCGATATCGGTGATGTCCCAGGTCGGGTTCGACGGCGTCTCCAGCCAAACCAGCTTCGTCTCCCCCGGCCTGACGGCGCGCTTGAGCGCTTCCAGGTCCGACGTGTCGACCAGCGTCACCTTGTAGCCGTAGGGCCGTGCTTCGTTGACCATCCAATTGCGCAGACCCCAGTACATGACCTGCGGCGCAACGATATGTGCGGGCGGTGTGACTGCCAGCACGACACTGGTCGCGGCCGACATGCCGGAACCGAGGAGCATCGCGTCTTCGGCTTCCTCGAGCGCAGCGATTACGGCCTCGGCTTGGCGGACCGTGGCGTTATCGGGCCGGCCGTAGGCGAAGCCGGTGCGATATTGATTGTCCGGGTCGCGGATATAGGTGGACGCGACATGGACGGGGGGTACGACCGCCTTGGTCATCGGCTCGATAGCGCCGAGCGCCTGTGCCGCGATGGTGCGACGCTTCCAGGCCAAAGGGTCGGACATGTCAGTCTCCGTTCGTGAGAATCGACAAAAGGGGCGTATGGTCGTTGTCGGGCATGGGAAGCGGTTGCCTAGAAAAACACGCCCCCATCGTAGCCGCGACCTCCTGCTCAGGGAAAATCCGTAATGGCGTCAGTGCTGTCTACCTACTTTGTGCCCGTGGCAATTGGAGCGGTTGCGGTCGTGCTGCTGCTCGGGCTCGTCAATATGATGCGGGGCGGGTCGCCCAATACATCGCAACGTCTGATGCGGCTGCGCGTCTTGCTGCAGTTCGTTGCGATCATCGTCATCATGATCACGATTTGGGCGATGGGGCGATAGAGAGGGCGTGGGAGGACGTGGTTTCCCGGCCACGCCTGCGCGGATACGGGGGCGACGTAAAGATTTGTGTTGCGCCCCCGCAACGGACCTTGTTTAGGTGCTGTAACCAGAGGGGATTCCGACGCGCGTGGCCCTGAGATTCGACCATCGACTAAACCGGCTTGCCTATCTGCTCGTGGTGGCCGTCCTTCTCTGCGCCGGTCCCGCGCTTGCGCAGCAATGGGCGCCGCTGTCTCCGGTTCCGATCGATCCCGCAAACCGCTTCGAAGTGCGCTTCGGTGCGTTCGCGCACGGTGTCGGCAGCGTCGAACGCGATACGGTCGACTTCAACGGTTCGTTCGTGACGCCGCGCCTACCCATCGCCACCAACGATTTCTGGGCCTTCATCGTGCCGCGCTTCGAGATCGGTGGCGCCGCCAACGTGTCGGGTCGCACGAGCTTCGGTTACGTCAACGCGCTGTGGACGATTCCGGTTTGGGACCGCGTCTTCGTTGAAGCCTATGTCGGCCCGGCGATCCATGATTGATCATTGACGGCGACGCCGACGATGGCCGGCCTCGGCT
>JAFKKS010000369.1:8171-18890 GCA_017304555.1 Hyphomicrobiales bacterium | reverse complement strand
GGAATCGCTGGACGTCATCCGCCGTGGCAAGGAGGCGGGCCTGAACATCAGCGCCTCCGCCTCGATCAACCATCTCACGCTGAACGAAATCGACATCGGCGCCTATCGCACCTTCTGCAAGATGACGCCGCCGCTGCGCCCGGAGAGCGACCGCTCCGCCCTCGTCGCGGCGCTGGAGTCGGGGCTGATCGATGTCGTGATGTCCGACCACGATCCGCAGGACGTCGAGACCAAGCGGCTGCCGTTCGCGGAAGCGGCTCCCGGCGCGGTCGGGCTCGAGACGATGCTGCCGGCGGCGCTGCGTCTCATGCATAGCGGCGACGTCGATCTCTCAGTGCTCCTGAAAGCGATGTCGACGCGGCCGGCACAACTCCTTGGCATCCCTGGCGGGACGCTCAAATCCGGTGCGCGCGCCGACGTCATCGTGATCGACCTCGACGCGCCATGGGTGCTCGACCCGGCGCAACTGAAGTCGAAGTGCAAGAACACGCCGTTCGACGAAGCGCGCCTGCAGGGTCGCGTCGTGCGCACCATCGTTGCCGGGCGCACCGCCTACGCTTACGCTTGAGCGCATGCTGACCACCTTCGCTGCTTCACCGCCGCACACCATCGCCGCATTCGCGGTTGGCTATCTCCTCGGTTCGATTCCGTTCGGGCTGATCCTCACGCGCTTCGCCGGCACGACGGACATCCGCAGCATCGGCTCGGGGAATATCGGCGCGACCAATGTGCTGCGCACGGGGCGTAAGGAGCTCGCGGCGGCGACGCTGCTGTGCGATGTCCTGAAAGGAACGGCCGCGGTTTTGATCGTCGCCCATTTCGGTGGGCGCGACTTGGCCGTCGCCGCCGCTGTCGGCGTTTTCCTCGGGCACCTGTTTCCCGTCTGGCTGAAATTCAAAGGCGGCAAAGGCGTCGCCACCTATATCGGCATCCTGCTCGGCTTCTATTGGCCGGCCGCCCTCGTCTTCTGCGCCATCTGGCTCGCGGTCGCCCTCGCCACCCGCTACTCGTCACTTTCGGCGCTGGTCGCGAGCGCCGCCATGGCGCCGTTCTTCTGGTGGCGCGGCGACACTCAGCTCGCGGAACTGTTCGCCGCGTTGACGATCCTCGTCTGGATCATGCACCGCGCGAACATCGCGCGCCTCGCTGCCGGCACCGAGGGCAAGATCGGCAAAAAGGCCGAACCGGTCTCCTCGAACTGACCGAACATCAGCTGCCCGGCGGCGGTGCAAAAAAGCAGCGCCGTGAACCGTCGGGACGCTTGCAGCGCCAAAAGACGCCATCGGGGCTCGGCTGCGCCTCGCTGAACGGCACCGTCTCGACGCCGAAAAGTTTGTAGCCGGAGCCGGTCATCTGAACGCTGCTCGAGGGGATGGCGAAACAATCGCCCTCGCCGCAGCACCACTCGCCGGCCGCGTTACGGAACTTCCCGTGCGAAATCCAGCTGTCGTGCGCGAAACAATTCGTGGCTACCGTCAACCCAATGAACAAGGTCGCGCAAAAGCCAAAGCAACGCATGGGACACCTCATTATGCCCCCGGCGGAACCTTTCATTAACGATGAAGCACCCGGAACGTTCAGTAGCGATCACAGGAAACCAGCCATACCGAATTCGCGCGTGAACGAAGCAGCCCCGGTAGCGGCCGGCCGTTAGGTTTGGTGCGCCGCGGCTGGCCACCCGTGCATTTCCGCCTGCGATCACACGTTTTACTTGTGCATCACCTCCGGCACAGTCCAAGATTTATCCGGGTAAGGGAGGCGGGCGTGCTGGTCAAAAACGGGATCCGGCTGACGGACGCGCAGCGGCTGGACTGGCTGCGCCTCATTCGCAGCGAAAATGTCGGCCCGCGCGGTATTATGGCGCAAACGCCACAAGCGGGGCCTCGCATGATTAGGCTTCGCGCGTCTTTAACCTCTGAGAGAGCCCATCTTTTCTGTCCCCCTCCGGTTGTGGCATCGTTTGTCCTCCGGTCTGGGGAGGACTTGGGGATGGCTGAAAAAAAGGAGAAGACCGTCAGCTATAGGCGGGCGGTCTGGGTCGATGACGTGTCCGGGATTGATTTGGAGTGGTGCATTCGCGAAGCGCATTTGAAGCTTAAGACCGTTGAAGAACGAACCATCGGATACGGCGGAACTCTTACCCGAAGTGCCAGGCAGCGGAATGTAGGATCGGACGACAAGAGCGGTCTCGTCTTACATCTCGTTGCGGACACGCCAGGAGAGTCTGCGTCGGTCGTTCCGAAAGTGCCGGAAAGAAGTTCCGGACTCGACTTAAAAACGGAAGCGCCGCCACCGGACGGAGAGTGGTTGGATGGCGACGCCTTCGTTTTCGTAAAGGGCGATCACGTTTGCTTTTGCGCGACCGGGATGCGCGATGGCTCCATACACTGGTTTCTTCGCGAACTTTTTAAGAAGGCGCACCTCCGCAAAGACTCCGAACGCTTCGAACTAGCCAAGGCGGCTGACATCACCAAGCTTCGCCTCTTGCACAGTCAGGGCGTGAAGGAAATCGAAATCAAAGCGCTAGTTTCGCAAGCAACCGCGCTCTACGAGAAGCGAAAGGCAACAACATACGGCACGCTGGGCGCGGCCGGAAAATTTTTAAAATCAATCTGGAAGGCACCGAACGACTACACAAATGATAGCCTGAACATGGTGCTGTCTCTGAAGGTCGATAAGCGACGACGCAATGGCATCAAACTCGGCGAGAAACGTATCGAGGCACTGGCTGTCGACATCGTAAAGAATGCCGAGAAGGGAGACGACTTTTCGATCCTCACCAAAACGGGCCAGCGCATCACCCAGAGCGAAATATTCATCCGCTCGAAGGTCCTGATTGACGGCGAAGGAAAGACGGTCAAGCGCGACAAGGCGTGGAATGAACTGGTTGAATTCTACAAAGTTTTGACACGCAGTGGGTCGGTGGAGTGATCAAATGCGCGCCATCTTCATTATTGGATGCGCACTTGTCGGCGCTCTGGCCGCGTACTTTGGCCAACCGTCAGTGCACAAGAACCCCGATCTAATCTTGATCATTATCACGGTTTTCACGGTGTTTGCTGGCTTCCTGATCGCGATCATAACGATCATTGGCGATCCGATTATGATACCCCACGGCTCATGGCGGATAGCAGAGGTTCGCCGTGACGTGATGATGTCCCGCCTAAGTTGGCACGTTGGACTGTTGATCTGCTACCTACTGACCATCGGCCTTTTATTTACCGGGGTGGTCCTGGAGAAGGCGCTGGACGAGCACAGCCTGTGGCGGCTGTGGGTCGAACGCTCATATCTATTTGTCGGCGTAACATCATTCCTGTTCACGTTCGCTCTTCCAAGCGCCTTGGTGCAAATGCAAAGCGCCCGGTACGACGCGGAGATCGAAAGGCGTCGTCGCGAGGCTGGGATTGATCCTACCGACAAGCCAGACGGCGCCTAAATCTCTTCTAGAGCCACGCCGTCAAGTTCCAGCGCGGCCAGGACGGCCAAGAGGAATGTTGCCGGGAATGTCCCCCGCGCAAGCTTGTTCGTAATCGACGCCTCTGTTTCCTTGAGCCCGTGCCGCTTCAATCGCTTTGCCAACTCGGCATAAGTGACGTCCGACTCCCGCAGCTTGTGCTTTAGGAACGCAGCAGCGCGCTCCGCCCATTCCTCTTCCGAGGTGATTGCCATGCAGCCTCCTATCAAATATGAGCGCTATCATATCTGATAGATTTATGTTGACAACCCTATCACCTATCACATATGATAGCTCTCATAAACAAGAGGGTTGTCCGATGGCTCAGCACTTCCTCCTTTCCAAGGCCGCGAAAACCCTCTCCCTCGCGTCGATCTTCACGATGAAGGACGCCGACGCGGAGGCCACCTTCCGCAACATCCGTTGGGCTGAAACGAACGGGCAGCCCGTTTGCCCGCATTGCGGCGGGGTAGATGCTTACGACTGCCGCCGTTTGAAAGGTGCGCCGCGCTTCCGTTGCCGCGCCTGCGTGAAGGATTTTTCGATCACATCCGGCACGCTGTTCGCCTCGCACAAGCTGCCGCTGCGCTGCTACCTCGCGGCCATCGCCATCTTCTGCAACGAGGTCAAGGGCAAGTCCGCGCTGGCGCTCTCGCGCGACTTGAACGTGTCCTACAAGTGCGCGTTCGTCTTGCTTCACAAGCTGCGCGAAGCGATGGCGGAAGAATTGAAGGGCCGCGTCGTCGGCGGCGAAGGCAAGGTGGCGGAGGTCGATGGCGGTTACTTTGGCGGCTACGTGAAGCCTGCCAATCTTCGCGAGAACCGCCGTGACCGTCGCTTCGTCCGCAATCAGAACGGCAAGCGCAAAGTCGTTGTGATCGTCCGCGAGCGTGGCGGCAACTCAGTCCCCGCCGTGTTCCAGACCGAAAGCCAAGCCGCCTCTTTCATCCGCGCCCGCGTTGCCAAGGGCACGGTCGTCAACGCCGACGAAGCCGGTAGCTGGAACGATCTTCATGGCCGCTTCGAAATGAAGCGCATCAATCACGAAGAGGCTTACAGCCAAGACGGCGCTTGCACGAATTGGGCGGAGGAATTTTTCAGTCGTATGCGCCGCGCCGAAATCGGCCACCATCACCACATCGCGGGCGCGTATTTGCTGCGCTATGCGCAGGAAGCTTCATGGCGCGAAGATTGCCGCCGTCTCTCGAATGGCGAACAGGTGAACCGCGTGGCGGGCTTGGCGATGAAGCGCGGCAAGTCTGTTGATTTCAGCGGTTATTGGCAGCGGCACCTAGACCGGTAGCACCGTGCCGATATGCTATCTGTGATTGGTGATTCCTTATGGCAATTTCTTTTCACCCCAATCCGGGGGCAATCCTGCTTTGCGCTTATGAGCCGGGCTTTAAGGAGCCCGAGATGGTGAAGACGCGCCCGGTTGTTGTCATCACTCCTCGTCTCAGAAATCGCTCCGGTTTATGCACAGTCGTTCCACTGAGTGGGACCGATCCCCTCCCGGTTGAAAATTACCATCACAAGATCTCCTTCGAACGTCCGCTACCAAAACCTTGGGGTAGCCCTATGTATTGGGCCAAGGCAGACATGTTTGCTACGGTGGCCTTCCATCGTCTACACTTAATAGGGCTTGGAAAAGATCAGTACGGAAAGCGCAAATACTTGAATGTTTCTATCTCAGCAGAAGAATTAACAAATATTCAGGCATGTGTCTTACATGCTCTAAACTTGTCCCACTTGACGAATCATCTTTAAGGCGTATATTTCCGCTGTACCCGCTCTGCTTCGGCATCGGGCTTTGAGACCGTTCCTGAAATTCATGCGGAGCTTCTTAGCCAACCCCTTGGGGTAGTCATGAAGAGTAGAGGGATGGCGGGTCTCGGAGGGTGATGCCAAACCGCTGAGACCGTCGATTACAGGGGGTGCGGTTAACAGGCCGTGCCCCCTTGGCATTTTTGGGTTGCCCACCGGACCGGCATTCCTTCGCCAACTGTCTCGACCGTCCGGCCGACGTGGCCTTGAAGCGACCGATGGACGGCCCCGATCATTCCACGAATCTGGTCGGCTGTAGGCTCCGCCACGCCCTTGTCGGTCAGCAGACGGCGACAGATATCCCGCGTCGTCATCGGCCCCTCAGCGGCTCGCAGAACGTCCAGGGCGGCACGGATGATTTCGCCTCGCTTGAACCACGGGTTATCCCGGTTGCGCCGCCTGACGGCAATGCGGCGGACATCGTAGGCCGGATCGAACATGCGGATCACGGCTTCGACGTGCTTCATGTCCTCCGCAAGCTTTAGGCCCTGTTCCTTGTTGGCCTGAATCTTCGCGCCAAGGTCAGCGTGCAAGCGGACCAGCGTGTGAATGGCCGGATGGTCCGGCCTCGTTTGAAATGCGTGTGGCATAACCGGGAAAATAGGCCCGGCAGGGATTCAACGCTTGTGGCGTTTGCGCCATAATACCGGGCCCGCGCACGTTCCGCGCGCTGCTCAACCATTACGGCGGAGCAGCGGCCGCGCTCACGGCCCTGCCCTCTCTGGCGCGACGCGGCGGCGCCCAGGCTCCCGGCCGCATCTGCTCAATCGATGAAGCGGAGCGCGAACTGACTGCAGCCAGTACGCTCGGCGCAACGATGGTCACACTTGGTGAGGCCGATTATCCGCCCCGGCTGCGGGCCATCGACGATGCCCCGCCGATCCTCCTTGTCCTTGGCCACCCCGCGATCGCCTCCGGGTCCACGCTGGCGATTGTCGGCGCGCGCAACGCGTCGGCTGCGGGCATGAAGTTTGCCGAACGTATCGCCCATGAACTCGGCCAGGCCGGGATCGTGATCGTCTCGGGGCTGGCGCGCGGCATCGATGCCGCAGCGCATCGTGGCAGCCTGCGGAGCGGCACGGTCGCCGCGCTCGCGGGCGGGCTCGATCGCGTCTACCCGAAGGAACACGCGCCGCTTCTTGCGCAGATCCAGGAGAACGGCGCGGCGCTCAGCGAAATGCCGATGGGATGGGAGCCGCGGGCGCGGGACTTTCCCCGGCGCAACCGCCTCGTCTCCGGGCTTTCCGCCGGCGTTCTCGTGGTCGAGGCGGCGCGGCGTTCGGGCTCGCTCATCACCGCGCGATTGGCGCTGGAGCAAGGCCGCGAAGTCTTTGCTGTTCCCGGCTCGCCGCTCGATCCGCGCACCGAGGGAACCAACGGCCTTCTTAAACAAGGCGCGACGCTGGTCACGAGTTGCGACGATGTTCTTTCCACTCTGACGCCAATGCTGGAACGCGCCATCCAACTCCCGCTCGAAGAGCCTTCGCCCGTCGATCCCGAGCGCCTTGAAGAGCCTGCCGTGAACGAGCGGACGCGCGTGGTCGGTCTGCTCGGACCGACGCCCGTCAGCATCGACGATCTGGTGCGGATGGCCGATGCCAGCCCGGCGGTGGTGCGAACGGTCCTCCTGGAGCTTGAACTCGCCGGCCGCCTCGACCGGCATCGCGGCGGATTGGTGGCGCTGAGCGAGTAGACCCGCCGTGATTGCCTGACCTTGTCGCCCGTTCCTAAGCCGTCGTCTCAGGACGCCCTCGCTCGCCTGCGGCATTTCTCGCTTCGAGATTGGCCATATCGAACAGGTATCCCAGCGCATCGAGCCCCTGCGCCCGCGCCAAACGTGCGCACTGTGCCGCCATGTCAGCGAGGTACTGCGCCGAAGCTGTTCGCTCTTCGGATCGACGTGAAGTGGAGAGCATTTTGCCTTCTTTTGCCCGGCCGAACATCTCGATGACGATCATATCTATATAAGTGCATAAATTCAATAACGCTCTTAATGGTTGCATTGATGGCAAATGATTTCGAGGCGACGTATTTGACAGACATGGTCCGATTACCCATGTTCCGGCCCGATTGCGGCGGCCTCATCCGCGGCCGCGCCGCTAAAACCCTCACAATTTCGGGCGCATGAACGTCGTCGTCGTCGAATCGCCGGCCAAGGCCAAGACAATCAATAAGTACCTGGGACCTGGATACGAGGTCCTGGCGTCGTTCGGTCATGTCCGCGACCTGCCCGCGAAAAATGGCTCGGTCGACCCGGACGCCGACTTCCGGATGATCTGGGAGGTCGATCCCAAAGCCCAGAAGCGGCTCTCCGACATCGCCCGGGCGATCAAGGGGGCCGACAAGCTCATTCTCGCGACCGACCCGGATCGCGAGGGCGAGGCCATTTCCTGGCACGTGCTGGAAGCGCTGCGGGAAAAGCGCGCCCTCAAGGACCAACGGATCGAACGCGTCGTCTTCAACGCCATCACCAAGCAGGCGGTGACCGATGCGATGAAGCATCCGCGCGAGATCGACGGCGCGCTGGTCGACGCCTATCTCGCCCGCCGCGCGCTCGACTATCTGGTCGGCTTCACGCTCTCGCCCGTGCTCTGGCGCAAGCTTCCCGGCGCCCGCTCGGCCGGCCGCGTGCAATCGGTCGCGCTCCGCCTCGTCACCGAGCGTGAGATGGAGATCGAGAAGTTCGTCCCGCGTGAATACTGGTCGATCGCCGCCCTGCTCGCGACGCCGCGTGCGGAAACCTTCGAAGCGCGCCTCGTCGGCGCTGATGGCAAGCGCATCCAACGGCTCGACGTCGGCACCGGTGCGGAGGCCGAGGCGTTCAAGAAGGCGCTCGAGACCGCGACCTTCTCCGTCGCCAATGTCGAAGCGAAGCCGACCAAGCGGCATCCGCCGCCGCCGTTCACGACGTCGACGTTGCAGCAGGAGGCAAGCCGCAAGCTCGGCCTCGCGCCTGCACAGACGATGCGCGTCGCGCAGCGTCTCTATGAGGGCGTCGACATCGGCGGCGAGACGGTCGGCCTCATCACTTATATGCGTACCGACGGTGTGCAGATCGCGGACGAAGCCATTACCGCGGCCCGCCGCGTCATCGGGTCGGATTACGGCGACCGCTACGTGCCGGGCGCGCCGCGACGCTACCAGGTGAAGGCGAAGAACGCGCAAGAGGCGCACGAAGCTATCCGCCCGACCGACCTTGCGCGCCGCCCGCGCCAGGTCGCCAAGTATCTCGAATCCGATCAGGCCCGGCTTTACGAGTTGATCTGGCTGCGCGCGCTGGCGAGCCAGATGGAATCCGCGGAACTCGAGCGCACGACCGTCGACATCACCGCCAAAGTCGGGCCGCGCGTGCTCGATCTGCGCGCGACCGGCACCGTCGTGCAGTTCGACGGCTTCCTGACGCTCTATCAGGAAGGCCGCGACGACGGCGACGATGACGAAGAGTCACGCCGCCTGCCCGCGATGAGCGCCGGCGAGCCGCTGGAGCGCAAGTCGATCACCGCCGACCAGCATTTCACCGAGCCGCCGCCGCGCTACTCGGAAGCCTCGCTCGTCAAGCGCATGGAAGAACTCGGCATCGGCCGGCCTTCGACCTATGCCGCCATCCTGCAGGTGCTGCAGGACCGCGGCTACGTGCGCCTGGAAAAGCGCCGTCTCATGGCCGAGGACAAAGGCCGCCTCGTCATCGCGTTCCTCGAGAGCTTTTTCGCGCGTTACGTCGAATACGACTTCACGGCGTCGCTCGAAGAACAACTCGACCGCGTTTCCAACAACGAGGTCGACTGGCGCGCGCTGATGCGCGACTTCTGGGCCGGCTTCATCGGCAATGTCGACGACATTAAGGACCTGCGCATCGGCCAGGTCCTCGACGCGCTCGACACGGTGCTCGCACCGCACGTCTTCCCTGCCCGCGCCGACGGCGGCGATCCGCGCCAGTGCCCGACCTGCGGCACCGGCCGGCTCTCGATCAAGCTCGGCCGCTTCGGCGCGTTCGTCGGCTGTTCGAACTATCCGGAGTGCCGGTTCACCCGCCAGTTCGCGGTCAACGGCGACGGGGATGCCGCCGCCAGCGGCGGCACGCGCGTCCTCGGCAAGGACCCGGAAAGCGGGCTGGAAGTCTCGCTGCGCGCCGGCCGCTTCGGGCCCTATCTGCAACTCGGCGAAGGCGCGGAAGGCGAAAAGCCGAAGCGCTCCAGTATTCCGAAAGGTCAGTCACCGAGCGACATCGACCTTGAGCGCGCGCTCGCGCTCCTCTCGCTGCCGCGCCAAGTCGGCAAGCATCCGGAAACGGGTGAGCCGATCATGGCCGGCATCGGCCGCTTCGGCCCCTACGTCCAGCATCAGAAGACCTACGCCAGCCTCGAGGCCGGCGACGACGTGCTCAACATCGGGCTTAATCGCGCCGTCACACTCATCGCCGAAAAGGCGCTGAAAGGCGGACGCGGGCGGCGCGGCGGCGGCGATCCCGGCCGCTCCCTCGGCGACCACCCGAACGGCGGCGCTGTGGTGGTTAAAAACGGACGGTACGGTGCTTATGTGAGCCACGACGGCATCAACGCCACGCTGCCGCGCGACAAAGCGCCGGACGCGATTACGCTTGAGGAAGCGCTGGCGCTGATCGAAGAGCGCATCGTGAAAGGCGGAGGCAAGCGCCCCGCGCGCAAGGCGGCAAAAACGGCGAAACCCAAAGCCAAACCAAAGGCTGCAAAGCCCAAATCGGCCGCCAAGCCGAAGACGGCAGCCAAAACCAAATCGACGCCTTCAGTCAAAAAAGCCAAATCGAAAAAATCGGACTCTCCGCCACGCAAGGCGGCTACAAATTAGTGCGCCCTTCGCGGCGCCATATTGGAACTCTCAAGCTCTTGAATAGAATCATAAAAACCCCGCAGGCCCCGACAAAGGAAGACATTCTCGCCTTCATCGATTCCCATTCCGGCGACGTCGGCGCCCGCGAGATCGCCCGTGCCTTCGGACTGAAAAACGCCGACCGCGCGCGCCTGAAGGGCATCCTGCGCGACCTCGCCGACGAGGGTCGCCTCGAAAAATCGCACAAGAAACTGGTTCGGCCCGGGCAATTGCCGGCCACCCTCCTTGCCGACATCGTCGCCCGTGACCGCGACGGCGACATCATCGCCCGCCCGGTGGAGTGGGACGAAGCCGAGCGTGGCCCCTCGCCCCGCATCCGCGTGAAGACCCTGCGCAAGGCGCGTGCCAACGAGGTCGCCGGCATCGGCGACAGGGCGCTGCTGCGCGTGCAGGACGATGGCGACGGCGCTGACGATGTTGCCTACACCGCGCGCGTCATCAAGGTGCTCGACCGCGCCAAGCAACGCGTGCTCGGTATCTTCCGTAGTCTTCCCAGCGGCGGCGGCCGCTTGGTGCCGGTCGACAAGAAGCAACTCGGCCGCGAACTCGCGATCCCGCCCGGAGCCACGGACGAT
>JAFKKS010000369.1:0-8144 GCA_017304555.1 Hyphomicrobiales bacterium | reverse complement strand
ATGCACAGGACGGCGATCTCGTCGCCGTCGACGTCGCCAGGCATGGCCGTTTCGGCCTGCCGACGGCGCGGGTGCGCGAAAAGCTCGGCTCGCTCAACAGCGAGAAGGCGATCAGCCTGATCGCGATCCACACCTACGACATACCGCACGTTTTCCCCGCGGCGGCGCTTGCCGAAGCGGGCGCGGCAAAGCCCGCGACACTCAAAGGCCGGGAGGATTGGCGCGACATCGCCCTGATCACCATCGACCCGGCCGACGCCAAGGATCACGACGACGCGGTCCACGCCGCCCCCGACCCGGATCCCGAAAACCACGGCGGGCACATCGTCACCGTCGCCATCGCCGACGTCGCCTACTATGTGCGGCCGGGCTCAGCGCTCGACCGGGAGGCGCTCCTGCGCGGCAACTCGGTTTATTTCCCCGACCGCGTCGTGCCGATGCTGCCGGAGCGCATCTCAAACGATCTGTGCTCGCTGCGTCCCGACGAGGACCGCCCCGCCCTCGCCGCTCGCATGATCATCGCCGCCGATGGGCGCAAACGCTCGCACACGTTCCACCGCGTGCTCATGCGCTCGCACGCGAAGCTCAGCTACACCCAGACGCAAGTTGCCATCGACGGAAAAACCGATAGCGTTCCCAAAGAGATCGTGGCGGATGTTCTAAAGCCGCTCTATGCCGCTTACGGCGCGATCAAGCAGGAACGCGACAAGCGTCAGCCGCTCGACCTCGACGTGCCGGAGCGCAAGCTCATCCTCAAGCCCGACGGGACCGTCGACCGCGTGACGGTTCCGGAACGCCTCGACGCGCACAAGTTGATCGAGGAGTTCATGATCCTCGCCAACGTCGCTGCCGCCGAGACGCTCGAGAAGGCGCGCACGCCCCTCATTTACCGCGTCCACGACGAGCCTTCGCTCGAGAAGCTGGAAGCGCTGCGCGAATTCCTGCGCACGCTCGACATCAACCTGCCGAAAGGCGCCGTGCTCAAGCCGGACGCGTTCAATCGCATCCTCGCCCGGGTGAAGCATCGCGGACTGATCCGCGCCCTCAAGCTCGGCGACGATGGCCTCCCCGACGACGCCGATCCGATCGCGCTTAGCGAGATCGCGGGCCGCATTTCCGGCGCCGAACGGCGCGCGATGAAGGCCGAGCGCGAGACGGTCGACCGGCTGATCGCGCATTTCCTCGCCGACCGCATCGGTGCGACGTTCGAGGGACACATCTCCGGCGTCACCCGCGCCGGCCTCTTTGTGCGCCTGGACGAGACCGGCGCCGACGGATTCATCCCCGCCTCGACGATCGGCAACGATTACTACCGCTTCGAGGAAGCGCAGCACGCGCTGGTCGGCCAAGCGAGCGGCGAGACGCACCGGCTTGGCGACCGCGTCAGCGTCCGCCTGGTCGAAGCTGCCCCGGTGGCCGGTGCGCTACGGTTTGAGCTGCTATCCGAAGGAAGACCATCCCCACGCCGCCGCGTCGGTGCTAAAGGCAACCGCGGCAAAGGGCGCCACAAGCCTTCCGCCAAGCCCGGTCGCGCCAAGCGGCCGCCATCCGGCCGCTCTCCGCGGCGAAAAAACAGAGGTCGTTGATGAATACCCCGTCCGCGAAGCCTTATCGCCACGCGATGACCGCCCTGATGCGAGGCTTCCGCTGTCGCTGCCCGAACTGCGGGAAAGGATCGATGTTTCGCGCCTTCCTGAAAGTCACCGACCATTGCCCGGCGTGCGGTGAAGCGCTGCACCACCAGCGGGCGGACGACGCCCCGGCCTATTTCGTGATCCTCATCGTCGGCCACCTCATCGTGCCGATCGCTCTCGCGGTCGAAGTCGCATTCGCGCCGTCGTACTTGACGCATGCGATGCTGTGGCTCCCGATGACGATCGGCATGGCGCTCGGCCTGCTCCAGCCGGTGAAAGGAACGATCGTCGCCGCCCAATGGGCGAACTACATGCATGGCTTCGACCCGCAGGCCTTGCCTGACGACGGTCTTGCTCTCGCCACGCAAAAGGCGGGAGCAGGCCGATGAACGACCTTGTCGAACGGCTCACCAACACCGAGCGCGACCAGAGCTTTGCCAATGTCCGCCCGCGCGACGCCGCAACGCTGATCGTGCTCGATCACAGCGAGGGTCAGCCCAAGGTCATGATGGGACGGCGGCATGATCGCCATAAGTTCATGCCGGGCAAGTTCGTGTTCCCCGGCGGGCGCGTCGAAGTTTACGACGGGCGCATGTCGGCTGCGGGAGAACTGCCGGCTGCCATCGAGCGACGGCTCCTTACCCACGTGAAGCGACCGACGAAAGCGAAAGCCCGCGCGCTCGCGCTGGCGGCGCTGCGCGAGACCAGCGAGGAAACGGGCGTCGTTCTTGGCACGCGGAACGCCCAGACGCCGAAAATTCCAGGCGAAGGCTGGAAGCCCTTTGCTGACGCCAATGTGATGCCGGATTTGCAGTCGCTGTATTTCATCGCGCGGGCAATCACGCCGCCGCGGCGGCCGCGCCGTTTCGATACGCGCTTTTTCGCCATCGACGCCAAGACGATCGCGCATCGCTTCGACGGCACGGTGGGACCTGACGGCGAATTCGACGATCTCGTCTGGATACCAGTCAGCGAGGCGCGCCAGCTCGATCTCCCGACCATCACGCAGGTCGTGCTCGAGGAGTTGGAGGCACGCATCGCCGCAGGGCTCGAGACGGACCGGCCGGTACCTTTTTACAGGATGGTGCGCGGTCGTTTTACACGCGAATTGATTTGACGACAGGAACCGGCGGCTAGGTCGGGGCGTTTTCGTGCGATGGCACAGGGGAGGTCTTCAGAGAGGACCTCATGAAACGCACTCTTTTGACCACGACAGCCGCCGTAGCCCTCCTGGCCGGCATTTCCATCGCCTCAGCACAAAATCCACAGACTGGCGGAAGCACATCGGGCGGCACATCGCAGGGCGGAGCGATGTCGCAAGGCGGCGGATCGCAGAGTGGCGGCGGAGCCGCTGGCGAAACGAAAGGCCACGGCTCGTCGCAGATGAAGTCCGACGAGGGTGGCTCCAGCAAGGGCCGCGCGCAGGCGCCCGCCACCCATAAGGGCAACACGGCGCAATCCAAGGAGGGCCAGACCGAAAAGCGCCGCGACAACGCACAGTCCAAGGAAGGAATGCCGGAGAGGCGTCGTGGTGAAACTACCCAGTCCCGGGACCGGGAGCGCACCGGACAGAGCGAACAACGCGAGCGGACCGGTCAGCGTGAGCGCGGCGAACAGCGCGAGCGCATGGGGCAAACGGAACGTGGCCGCAACGGTCACAGCAACGAACGGGCGGGCGAACGTTCGCGCGAATCCGGCAATACCGGCTCGACGGCCCGGTCCGACACCAAGCTGACCACCGAACAAAGGACGCAGGTGCGTGAGCACTTCGGCAGTTCCGTCCGGTCCAGGTCGATTTCGAACGTGAACTTCGCGATCACGGTCGGCACCGTCGTGCCGCGTTCGGTTCACGTTTATGAGGTGCCCGCGGACGTCGTCGAAATCGTCCCGGCTTATCGCGGCTATAAATACGTGGTCGTCGGCGACGAGATCCTCATCCTCAACCCCCGGACGCTCAGGATCGTGGCGATTATTGACGCGTAACCCCCTCGACACGCGGCTTAAGTTGACCGGCGGCGGCAGCCGCCGGTTGACTTTCGGAAGCCTGTCGCTAGTTTCCGGCCCAATTCGAGGCGTGCCCTGGGGCGCGTCCCCTATTCGCCGCACAAGGAAGCAACGCGATGGCCAAGGCCACGACGATCAAGGTGAAGCTCGTTTCGAGCGCCGATACCGGGTTTTACTACGTCGCGAAGAAGAATTCGCGCACGATGACCGACAAGCTGGCCAAGAAGAAATACGATCCTGTCGCGAAGAAACACGTCGAGTTCCGCGAATCCAAGATCAAGTGATCGGCCCACATTCGATGGGCGAAAAAACGCCGCGCGCCAGACCTGGCACGCGGCGTTCTTGTTTCATGGCTTTATAGATTCATCAGCTTGTAAACGGTGGCCGGCCGGGAGCGGATCATGAGGAGGCCACTCGCACCACTCCCGAACCGGCCGAACCCCACGGACCCAGGAGATGCGGCGGACCTGAGCACTCCGTAGGGTATTCTCATCACCAGCGCCGATGCGGCCGGTGGATGAATTTTTTCCTTAAAATTCTACTTGTTCTGGACGCCCTTTCGAAAGCAAAGGCTATCGGAACGCGCACGGAAATCAACCGACAAGCCCTTGATAGCGGGCGCAATTTCGCGTCAACGTAAAAAATTATGGTTTAAATCGGACGGCTTCAGACGCTACGCCGCGTCCGCCACGACCCGGTTACGCCCGTCGCGCTTGGCGCGATAGAGCGCCTGATCGGCGCGGCGCAGGATCGCGGTCGGGGTGTCCGTCGGCGTCGCAAGCGCCGCAAGGCCGATCGAGATCGTGACCGGAATCGGCGTCGCGCCGCTGATCGCGAACGCTTCGGCCACGATGCGGCGGCGCAGGCGCTCCGCCACCATGCCGGCCACCGCAAGGTCCGTCTCCGGCATGACGATCACAAACTCCTCGCCGCCGATGCGACATGCGAGATCGATTCCGCGAATTGACTTGCGGATGCGCCCGCCGAATTCGCGCAGCACGTCGTCGCCGGCATCGTGTCCATAGCTGTCGTTGATCGACTTGAAGTGATCGATATCGAGAACGAGAACGGAGAGCGGCTTTCCGCGCGCGGTCGATTGATCGACCAGCGCCGCGAGATGCATCTCCATGTAGCGCCGATTGTGCAGGCCGGTGAGCACATCGGTCACCGCCATCTCGATCGACTGCTGCACGTTCTCGCGCAAGCGTTCGCTGTAGCGCTTCTTGCGGATCTGCGTGCGCACGCGCGCGAGCATTTCGTTCTTGTCGATCGGGCGCACGAGGTAGTCGTTGACGCCGATCTCGAGCCCGCGCAGCAACCGCGCATTGTCCTCCGGCTCAGCCAGGATCAGAATCGGCAGATGCCGGGTGCGTTCGAGCGAGCGGATCTGGCTGCACAGGCGCAGCGCATCGAAATTCTCGAGACCGAGCGACACGATCAGCACATCGTAGGCGCTCTCCGCGACGTGGAAGAGCGCGGCATTCGCATCCGTTTCGACATCGACCTCGTGTTCAGACGACAAGGTTGCGGCAAGCCGCTCATACGAGGAGCGGCGATCGTCGACGAGCAGGATACGGCCATTGCGGCCGCTGTCCGCGATCGCTTCAATCCCAGGCCCTTGAATGCCGATTTCGCGCGACGTCATCGCGCGCATTCGCAACTCGTCGGAGACGAGCTTGAGGCGCACGAGCGAGCGCACCCGCGCGATCAGCGCCGTTTCCGAGACGGGTTTGGTGAGGAAATCGTCGGCGCCGACTTCAAGTCCACGCACGCGGTCGGAGGGCTGGTCGAGCGCTGTGACCATGACGACCGGAATGTGATGGGTCGCGGGGTCTGCCTTGAGCCGGCGGCAAACCTCGAAGCCGTCCATCTGTGGCATCATCACGTCGAGCAGAACAATATCGCATGCGGCGGCGCGGCAGACCGCCAGCGCCTCGGGTCCGTTCGTCGCGGTGACCACGTCGAAATACTCGGCGGTCAGCCGCGCCTCGAGGAGTTTCACATTGGCCGGGATGTCGTCGACAACAAGAACGCGCGCCGTCATCCCCGCCTCTCTTTTCTAGTTTTGTCCGAGGAAATGGCGAACAGTTTCAAGGAATTTCCCTACTGAAATCGGCTTGGACAGATAGGCCTCGCAGCCGCCCTCGCGGATGCGCTCCTCGTCTCCCTTCATTGCAAAAGCGGTAACGGCAACAACCGGAATCGTTCGCAATTCCGCGTCGTCCTTGAGCCATTTGGTGACTTCGAGCCCAGACACTTCGGGCAATTGAATATCCATCAAGATCAAATCGGGGCGGTGCTTGCGCGCGAGATCCAAAGTCTCGATGCCGTTGCGCGTGCCCACGGTCTGGTAGCCGTGCGCCTCAAGGAGGTCCTGAAAGAGCTTCATATTGAGCTCGTTGTCCTCCACGATGAGGACCGTCTTCGGCATTTGTGAACCCCCTGCCCTTGCACCGTGTCTTCGCTAAGCCGCGACGCTGGAGCGTGCGACCGCGGCCCTTCCGTGACGCGATAGTCAACACGAACGCAAGTGGCAAAGCTCAGACGTCGTCCGACGTTCGGCCTCACAAATACGGCCAGGCACAACCCGGCGGAACCGCCCAAACGATAGCCGAAGATGTGTTACGGAAAGGCAAACGTAACCTTTGAAAGCCGCCCCTATGGACCGAAATACTGCGGAAACGCTAGCGATCATGGCGTTTTCGTTCCTCATGGAGGACGATGAGCGGCGCCGCCGATTCCTCGACCTCACGGGGACCGACCCGGACCAACTGCGCGAAGCCGTCGTGCAACCGGAGTTCCAAGGCGCGATTCTCGATTATCTCGGTACCGACGAACGCATCCTCACGGCCTTTGCCGCCGGGGTGGACATCGACCCCGCCGATATCGAACGGGCGCGCACCGCCCTGGCCGGGCGCCGCTGGGAGCGCGATGGTGCATAGCAGCGGCTTTGCCGCTCCTTTGCAGGGCCTCGCCGCTGGGCGAAAATACCCGGAGGATGCGGGCCGAATCATGCCTCGCTTTTGTCGGGACTGTTTGACACGACTGCAGGACGACGTGACGCGCTGCACCGCGTGCGGATCGCCGCGCGTGCTCGCGCACGCGGCGCTCGATATGCTGTCCATCGCCCATGTCGATTGCGACGCGTTCTACGCGACAGTCGAGAAGCGCGATGACCCTTCCCTCGCCGACAAGCCGCTCATCGTCGGCGGCGGAAAGCGCGGCGTCGTCGCAACCGCCTGTTACATCGCCCGCAGCTACGGCATCCGCTCCGCAATGCCGATGTTCAAGGCACTGCAGCTATGCCCCGGCGCGACCGTCATTCGCCCCAACATGGCGAAGTATGTGGAGGTCGGCCGAAAGGTGCGCGGCCTGATGCAAGACCTGACGCCGCTGGTCGAGCCGCTCTCCATCGACGAAGCCTTCCTCGACCTCACCGGCACTGCGCGGCTGCACAATGCGAGCCCGGCGGAATCGCTCGCCCGCTTTGCCCGGCGGGTCGAGACCGAACTCGGCATTTCCGTTTCGATCGGGCTCTCGGCAAACAAGTTCCTCGCCAAGATCGCCTCCGATCTCGACAAGCCGCGCGGCTTCACGATCCTCGCGCCGGAGGACGCTCCGGCGTTTCTGGCGCCGCGCCCGATCTCATTCATCTGGGGCATCGGCAAGGTCACGGCGCAACGCTTCGAGCGCGACGGCTTCCGCCTGATCGCGGACCTGCAGCGGGCGAGCGAAGTCGATTTGATGCGGCGCTACGGCCCCGAAGGGCAGCGCCTCTGGCGCCTCGCGCGCGGCATGGATGCACGGCGCGTCACGCCCGACCGCGAAGCCAAGGTGGTGTCGTCGGAGACGACGTTCGATCGCGACATCGCGGAGCTTCGTCCGCTCGAGAAGCGGCTCTGGAGTCTGTGCGAGAAGGTGTCGGCACGCTTGAAGGCGCATTCCATCGCCGGCACGACGATCACGCTGAAGCTCAAGACCAGCGAATTCCGCCTGCGCACACGTGCGCTTTCGCTTGATGGCCCAACGGCGCTCGCCGATCGCATCTTTGCCGCCGGAAGACTCCTACTCGCGCGCGAGATCGACGGCACCCATTATCGCCTGATCGGCATCGGCGTCTCGTCGCTCTGCTCGCAAGACAATGCCGACGCACCCGACCTCGTCGAAGCGCGGATCGCACGCTCGGGCGCGGCGGAGCGCGCCATGGACAAAGTACGTGAGCGTTTCGGCCGCGACGCGCTGATGCGCGGCATCACGTTCGAGCCCGAGTCGGAACGTTGATGCGCACCGAACGGCTGGTTCCGCTCATCGTCGCCGTCGCTCTCTTCATGGAGAACACCGATTCCACGGTGATCGCGACATCGCTGCCGGCGATCGCAGCCGACCTGTCAACGAGCCCGCTGACGCTCAAACTCGCCGTCACGTCGTATCTGCTCTCGCTCGCGGTGTTCATTCCTGCGAGCGGGTTGACTGCCGACCGCTTTGGCGCGCGCAACGTCTTCCGCA
>JAFKKS010000152.1 GCA_017304555.1 Hyphomicrobiales bacterium | reverse complement strand
TCGGCGGGGGCTTGCGCGAAACGATGAAAGGCTTCGAGCGCTCGCGCTGCTTCGTCTCGACCCTGGCGCCCGGCACCGCGCAGGCCGCGCTCGACGCCAGCATCCGCTACGCCGGCGAGCGCCAGGCGTTCGGCAAGCCGATCGCCGGCCATCAATTGGTGCAAGGCCTGCTCGCGTCGATGGCGACGGACGTTCACGCCTCTAAATTGCTCGTCTACCGCGCGCTGTGGATGATGGCGCAGGGACAGCGATGCGCCATCGAATCCTCGATTGCAAAGGCGTTCACGACGGAGGCGGCGCTGCGCGTCGCCTCGAACGCGATCCAGGTGCATGGCGCCTTCGGCATCAGCCGCGAGTTCCCGGTCGAAAAGTATTTCCGCGATGCGCGCATGCTGACGATCCCCGACGGCACGACACAGATCAACCAGCTCGTCAGCGGCCGCCAGCTCACCGGGGTCGACGCGTTTTCTTGACGGGAGTGCGCATCGCATCACTTGAAAAAGAAAGAAAAAGCCGTCATCGCCGGGCTTGTCCCGGCGATCTCGCTTAGGTTCGTTCCGTGCCTATTGAATCGAGATGGCCGGGACAAGCCCGGCCATGACGATGAACGTCATCGTAGTCTAGGGCGCATCGACCGTCACCCCATCCGCCGCCATCTTCGTGATTTCATCCGGCGAAAATCCAACCTCGCGCAGAACCTCGACGCTGTGCTCGCCGACCCGTGGCGCGTGCCGGCGGATCGACAGACGCTCACCGTTCCACCGATTAGGCACCCCGGTGTAGCGCACCGTACCCTCGGTCGGATGCTCCTGCGTCTCGAAGAAGCCCACGGCGTTGAGGTGCTCGTCATCGATCACGGCGTCGAGATCGTTGAGCGGCACACAGGGAATGTCGAGGCGCTCGAATAACTCCAACCATTCCGCCGTCGTTCGCGTCAGCAGGATGTCGGCGACCATGCCGTAGGCCTCGTGGTAGTGGTTGGCGCGCGCGGTGTGGGTTGCCATGCGCGGATTCGCTAGCATCTCCTCCAGGCGGCCCAGCGATTCCATGAACCCGTGCCAGTGCTTTTCCATGTAGATCAGCACGCAGATATAGCCGTCGCTGGTGCGATAAGGCCGGCGATTGGCTGTGAGATAGCGGTTGTAGCCGGTGCCTCCGAGGTCGGGCTCGAACACGCGGCCGGCGAAGTGATCGCCAAGCACGAACTGCGCCATTGTCTCGAACATCGGCACCTCGACGGAGACGCCCTTCCCTGTGCGGTCACGCTGGATCACCGCGGCGAGAACCGCATGCGCCGCCGCAAGCGCGACGATGCGGTCGCTGATCGCAAACGGAACGTAGCGCGGTTCCGTGCTGCCGGAGCGCTCGAACAGCGAACCGACGCCGGAGATGCCCTGAATGAGATCGTCGTAGGCCGGGCGCGCGGCGTAGGGCCCCGATTGCCCGTACCCCACCAGCGCCACGTTGATGATGCGCGGATTGACGACGCGGACATCCTCCTCGCCGAGACGAAGGCGACGCATGGCCGCGGGGCGGACATTGCTGATGAGGACGTCCGCGTCCTTGCAGAGCCGCAGCAGCGCCGCCCGCCCCGCCTCCTTCTTGAGGTCGAGCGCGACACTGCGCTTGTTGCGGTTGAGCAGCAGCGAGATCGCGCCCATGCGCGGGTTGCGCATCGGCACGCCGTTGCGCATCACGTCGCCTTCGGGTGGCTCGACCTTGATGACGTCGGCGCCATGATCGGCGAGCGTCTGCGTCGCGTAAGGCCCCATGATCACCGTCGTCAGATCGATGATCCGCAAGCCTTCGAGCGGAAGCTTCGCCGCGGATGTGCCCTTGGGCTGATGCGCCATGGTTCTGCTCGCTACACCGGCTTGAATGCGCGATCGAGCGTCACGTCAATAAGATGCGCGCCGCCGCTCGCGATCGCCTTCTTGATCAGGTCGGTCGCTTCCGCAATCGTCCTCGCCCGCTCTCCGGCGACGCCGAGAGACTTCGACAGGGTGACGAAATCGACCGGCGGATCGTTCAACTCCATCCCGACATACAAATCCTGCTGCGCCGCGTGGCCGCGCATCGCATGCACGCGCTGCTTGAGGATGCGATAGGAGGAGTTGTTGAAGATGACGAACACGATGTCGAGCTTCTGATGCGCCGCGGTCCAGAGCGCCTGGATCGTGTACATGGCGCTTCCGTCACCGATGAGCGCGACCACCGGCCGGTTCGGCAGCGCGACCTTGATCCCGATCGAGGCGGGAATGCCCCAGCCGATGCCGCCACCGCGCAACCCGAAATAGCTTTGCGGATCGTCGCTGTTGATCATCTGGCGAATGCCGGGCGCTGAAGACAGCACCTCCTCGATGACAACAGCGTCGCGCGGCAGGATTTGTCCGATCGCATGCAGCAGTGGCAGCGGCTGGATCGGAACCTCGCCGGCGAGCATCTTGGCCTTTGCGACCAACGCCTCACGCTCGGCCGCCGCCGCGCGCTTGTTCGCATCGAAGCGCTCGCGTGCCTTGGCGCGCGCGCCGCTCGACATGCGTTCCTGCGTCGCCGCCGTGAGTTGCGGAAGGCTCGCCTTCGGGTCGGCGAGAAGCCCGACCTTGGTCGGATAGTTCTTTCCGAGTTCCCACGGATCGCTGTCGATATGAATGATCGAAAGCCCGTCGGGAATGGGCTCCATCGGCGAAGGCAGAGACAGCGTGAACAGATCCGCCCCCACCGACAGCAGCACGTCGTGCTGATCGAGGATCTGCCGCACATTCGGAACGAGACGCGTCACCGCCCCGCGAAACAGCGGATGCGTCGAGGGAAACGACGCGGTGTTGGCGATGAACTCACAATAGACCGGCGCGCCGAGAAGTTCAGCCAGCGCCACCAATTCGGCGTGCGCATGCGATTGCGCCGCGCCGTCGCCCGCCATGATGACCGGGCGCTCCGCGGCCGCAAGGATCGCCGCCGCCTCCTCGATTGCCTGGCGGTCGCCGCGTAGCCGTGGCGCGACGCGTGACGGCGCGAGAAGATCGACCTCTTCTTCCGCGTTGAGGATGTCGCCAGGAAGCGAAAGAAACACCGGCCCGGTCGGCGGCGCCAGCGCCGTCTTGACCGCGCGGTGCACCATGCGCGGAAGGTCGGCCAGCCGATGCACCTCGCTCGACCATTTGACGAGCGGCCGCGCAATCGTCGGCAGATCGTCCCACAGGACCGGCTCGGTCACATTAAACGTCTGCTCGTGCTGCCCTGCCGTGATCAGCATCGGCGACGCCGCCTTCTTCGCGTCGTAGAGCATGCCCATGGCGTTGCCGAGGCCGGGCGCGACATGCAGATTGACCACGGCGACCTTGCCGGATGCCTGCGCATAACCATCGGCCATCGCCATCACCGCCGCCTCCTGCAGCGCCAGCACGTAGCGAAGATCACCGTAAACCGCGAGCGCATCCATGAGCGGAAGCTCGGTTGTTCCGGGATTACCGAAAAGAACGTCCACGCCCTCCTGCTTCAGAAGTTCCAGAAACGCGCGCTTGCCGGAAATCGATGGCACGAAGGCCTCCATTTTTTCGCTGATTGTATGCGTCGGCGCAGATGACCGCCTGGCGGAGATGCCGTTCTTGGAACCGTTACGTTTGCCGCTTGAGGGAGCCAAGTCAATGCAACGGCAACGCCGCGCATGCGGTGCCAGATATGCGAACTTGACGGGCGGACCGCACCCATGGGATTGCGGAGGCAAGGGCGCACCATGACTGGACCAGAGGCCACATCGCCGGAACAGCCGTCATCGAGCAGCCTGCGCTCGCTGCTCGCGCTTTATCGCCGGGTGCTCGGGCTTCTGGCCCCCGAAAAGCGCCTGGCTTGGCTGCTCGTTGCTGGAAACCTGCTGGTGGTCGGCGCGCAGTTCGCTGAACCGATCTTGTTCGGTCGCGTCATCGATACGCTCACGGGAGCGGCAACGGGCGACTCACAAATCTGGGTTCGTCTGAGTAGCCTTATCGCAGCATGGGTCGTTTTTGGCCTGCTCACGATCGTCTTCGGCACGCTCGTCGCACTGCATTCGGATCGCCTCGCGCATCGTCAGCGGCAGGCACAGGTCGCGCATTTCTTCGAGCATGTGATCGAACTTCCCCTCGCCTATCACAGCACGACGCATTCCGGCCGCCTGATGAAGATCATGCTGCAAGGCACCGATTCGCTGTGGGGATTGTGGGTCGCGTTCTTCCGCGATCACCTATCGACTTATCTGTCGCTGATCGTGCTGCTGCCGCTGTCGCTTTATCTCAATTGGCGCCTCGCGCTTCTGCTGATCGCGCTCTGCGTCGTCTTCTCGATCCTCACCGCGATCACGGTGGCGAAAACCGAGAAGCTGCAAAGCTCGGTCGAAAGTCGCTATTCCGATGTGGCGGAACGGGCATCCGACACGCTTGGCAATATCGCCCTTGTCCAGAGCTTCACGCGCGTGGACACGGAAGTGTCCGATCTCAAGCGCCTGGTCGAACGACTGCTTGCGGCGCAGATACCCGTCCTCTCCTGGTGGGCCGTGGCGGCGATGCTGTCGCGCGCCGCAACCACGTTCACCATTCTGTCGATCATCGCGGTCGGCACGTGGCTGCACCTGCGCGGCCTCGCCACCGTTGGCGAGATCGTCGCCTTCATGAGCTTCGCGACCATGGTGATCCACCGCCTCGAGCAAGCGGTCGGCTTCACGCATCGCATCCTCCTGGAGGCGCCGCGCCTACGGGACTTCTTCGCGGTGCTCGACACCAACCCGGCGGTCGCTGACCGGCCGGGCGCCGTCGATCCCGGCCGTATGATCGGAGAGGTCGTCTTCGACGATGTCGGCTTCAGCTATGACGGCAAGCGGATCGCCGCGGAGCATCTCAGCTTCACCGTCAAGCCGGGCGAGACGATTGCGCTGGTCGGCCCGACCGGCGCCGGAAAATCGACGGCGCTCGGCCTCCTGCATCGCGCATTCGATCCGCAGCAGGGCGCGATCCGCATCGACGGGCGCGACATTCGCGATATCAAGCTCGCGGCGTTGCGCGGCAATATCGGCGTCGTGTTTCAAGAGTCGCTGCTGTTCAACCGCTCCATCGCCGACAATCTCCGCGTCGGAAAAGCCAACGCCACGGATGCGGAGATGCGCGACGCGGCGCGGCGCGCTCAGGCGCTCGACTTCATCGAGGCGACGCCCGGCGGCTTCGATGCCAATGTCGGCGAGCGCGGCCGCTCTCTCTCGGGCGGCGAGCGCCAGCGCCTCTCAATTGCCCGAGCCCTGCTGAAGAACCCGCCGATCCTCATCCTCGACGAAGCGACGAGCGCTATGGACGCCGCGACCGAAGCGAAGGTCCAGGCCGCGCTCAACGAAGTCGTGATCGGCCGCACCACCTTCGTCATCGCGCATCGTCTCGCGACCATCCGCAACGCCGATCGCGTAATGATGTTCGATCATGGCCGCATCATCGAGAGCGGCACGTTCGACGAACTGATCGAGAAAGGCGGCCGCTTCGCGGAACTCGCGCGCGCGCAATTCCTCGCTCCGGCGCTGGCTCCAACAGGCGAAGCTGTCGCACAGGATTACTGAACTCGCTTAGCTGTGCGGGTGCTCAGCCGCCGTCACGCCATCAACGAGATTGAGGCCGAGCAGGAATTCCGACGAAAGCTCCGTCCGCACCAGCGGCGTCAGAACCACAGGCTCGGTCAGCAGCCGCGCTTCCTGACGTCGCGCCTCGACTGCCTGCGCGACGGACACCTTCTCGAAATGCAACGTGTCGCCCGGCCGCATCTGCGCCAACCGCCCGAGATCGACCCCGATCACGGTCGCGATCTTCGGATAACCGCCGGTCGGCTGCCGGTCCGCCATCAGCACCACCGGTTGTCCGACGCCTGGCACCTGGATCGCGCCCATGGCGATGCCGTCGGACACGATGTTGAATCCCTTGCAGTGCGTCAGCTTCGGCCCTTCCAACTGATAAGCCATACGGTCGCTGCGCCCGGACACGACCCATGGGCCATGCAAAAACGCGTCGATCTGGTCGGGTGCAAAGAAATCATCCTGCGGACCAAGGATGACGCGGATGCCGCCGTCGTATCGTTGCAGCGTAGGCGAGACGATCTCGAATGGACCGCCAAGACCCGACCGCGCGCCCGAAAGCGGCAGAACATCACCCGCCATCAAAGGCCGGCCGCCGATGCCCCCGAGCGCCGTACGCGTATGTGTCGAGATCGACCCGAGCATCGGGGCGACTTCGATCTGGCCGGCGGGAGCGACGTAGCACCAGGAGCCCGTCGCACCGGCGCGGACGGAAAGCCGCATGCCGGGCTCAAGCGTGACGACACAAGCCGGCGGCAGCGGCCGACCGTCGAGCGCGATATTGAAGGCGCCGCCGGAGAGCGCGACCGAGGCCGGCGCCCCTTCCACGGCCACTTCCACACCGCCATTGGAGACTTCCAGCGCCGGCGAATCCATCGGCGAACCGACGGCGCGGTTGGCAAGCCGATGCGCCAGCCGATCCATCGGCCCCGCCTCCGACGCGCCGAAGCGAAGGTAACCGTTGCGCCCACGGTCCTGGGTGGTGACGCCGGGGCCCGCCGAGAGGATGCGCAGGGCCGCCCTCATGTCGCAGCCTTTCGCGACACGACCTCACCCGCCTCCGCACGCGCATCGAGCGTGGCGAATGTCGCGGCGTCGACTGGCACGAACTGCAGCGTGTCGCCGACCCCGACAAAGAAATTGTTCTCGCGCTTGAGCGAGAACATGCGCTCCGGGCTGCGGCCAATGAGCCACCATCCGGTCGGCATCGAAAATGTCGTGATCAGCGTCAGCCCGCCGCCGAGCAAAACGACATTTGTCGGATGCGGCGGCCGCGGCGTCTCGCGGCGTGACACGATTAGCTCCTTCGGCACGCCGCCGAGATAGCAGAAGCCCGGGGCAAAGCCGTACATGTAGACACGATAGCGCGCGCCGGTGTGCAACTCGACCACGCGTTCTTCGCTGAGTTTCGTCATCTCCGCGATGTGCGTCAGGTCCTCGGCGTATTCGTGTGCGTAGCAGCAAGGAATGAGCCAATGGCTCTTCGGCGCGGATGATGTAACCGGCGTCGCCTCGAGGCTCTCTACCGCGGCGATGACGGCGGCGCGGTCGATCACCAGCGGATCGTAGTGGATCATCAGCGAGCGATAGGTCGGCACCGTCTCGCGCACGCCTTCGAGCTTGAGGGCCGTGAAAGCGGCATCCAGCGCCAGCACGCGATCGTTGATCTGCGGATCGACCGTCGTTCCGAATTCAACGACTAGCGCCGTTTCGCCGGCGTCGAGATAACGGGGCGCGATGTCAGCCATGGCGGGAGGTCAGGCCGGAGAGAACGGCGTCACCTTGAAGCCGGCGGCTTCCAGCCGCTGTCGCACCAGACGCGCCGTGCCGACCGCCTCCGGTGAATCGCCATGCACACAGACGGAACGGATTTCCGTCGGCAGGTGCGTGCCGTCGGTCGTGATCACCGCGTTTGCCTCGACCATCGCCACTACGCGATCCGCCGCCTCTTTCGGATCCTTGACCAAGGCGCCGGGCTGGCCGCGTGGGATCATCGCGCCATTCGGGCCATAGCCGCGATCGGCATAGATCTCGGAAATGAACCGAAGGCCGGCGCTCTCCGCCGCTTCGACCTGCTTGCTGCGTGCGATCGTCAGCATGGTCAGCGACGGATCGACCGCCTTGACCGCGCGCACGACCGCGTCCGCGACCGAACGATCAACTTCCGTGATGTTGCCGATGGCGCCGTGGCCCTTCACGAAAGTAATGCGATGGCCGGAATAAGCCGCCAGCGCCTGCGCGGCGCCGAGTTGATAGGCGATCAACCGCTCGATCTCGCCGAGGCTGTAGGGAATGCGGCGGCGGCCGAAGCCCCAAAGGTCGGGATATCCCGGGTGCGCGCCAATGGCGACGCCGCGCTCCTTCGCCGTCTTGAAGGTGCGCGCCATGATCTCCGGGTCGCCGGCGTGGAAGCCGCAGGCGACGTTCGCGGAGGTCACGATCGACAGCATCGCGTCGTCGTCGCCGGCGATATAGGCGACCCCGTATCCTTCCGCGAGGTCGGAATTAATGTCTATCGTCTTCATGAGCCAACCCTACACGTCCACGCGTTTCTCGTTACATGCGCGAACCTAAATATCAATTGGCCATCATCAAGTTCGGAAGGAAAGTTACGATCTCGGGGAAAAGAATGAAGATCAAGACGCAGATGAGATCGGCAACAACGAAGGGCCACACGCCGCGAAAAATTTGCTGCAGCGGGATGTCCGGGCGCACGCCGGCCACGACGTAACAGTTCAGGCCGACCGGCGGCGTGAGCAACCCCACCTCCACCATCTTCACTGCGATAATGCCGAACCAGATCGGGTCAAAGCCAAGTTTGACCATGAGCGGGAACACGACCGGCAGCGTCAACAGCAGCATACCGATGCCGTCCATGAACATGCCGAGCACGATATAAAGCAAGATGACGCTAAACAGCACCATATAGGGCGAGACACCGAGCGCCAGGATCCAACTCTGGAACGCTGACGAAATTCCGGCGAACGCAAGAAACCGGACAAAAACCAACACGCCCCAGATGATCGAGAAGATCATGACGCCGAGCTTCGCCGTGTCGATGAGCGAATGCAGCCACGCCTTTCCCGTCAGAGTGCGGCGCAGAAGGGCCATGACGAAGATGATGAAAGCGCCAAGCGCCCCCACTTCGGTCGGCGTCGCCCAACCGGTATACATGCCGCCGAGCACGACGCCGATCACCATCACGATCGGCGTGACCTCGTGCAACGTGCCCCAGCGTTCGCTCCACGACACGCCGACGATCGGCTCGCCGAGCGACGGATTGAAGTAGAAGCGAATGAGGATCGTCGCCGCGTAAAGGGCCGCCGAGATGATGCCGGGAATGAATCCGGCCAGCAGCAGGCCACCGATCGAAGTTTCGGTGATGATCCCGTAAACGACCATAATCGTGGACGGCGGAATCAACGACGCCAGCGTGCCGCCGGCCGCCACGACGGCAGCGGCGAGACTTGGGTGATATTTGTAGCGCAGCAGTTCCGGCAGCGCGATCCGACTGAATACGGCGGCCGTTGCCGTGCTAGCGCCCGACACGGCGGCGAAACCTGCGGCGGCGAACACCGTCGCAATGCCTAGTCCGCCAGGAAGCCAGCCAAGCCAGGCGCGCGCGCAGCGATACGCGCCCTGAACGATGCCGGCGTGGTGCGCGAGATGACCGATCAGAATGAAGAGCGGCAGCACCGACAATGCATAATTCGTCGTGTCCGAGTACGGAATGTGCCCGGCGATGCCGACCGCTTTGCTGAAGCCGAGCAAGGCCCATAACCCGCAGAATCCCACAACGCCAGCTGCAATGAAGATGCGGACGCCGAGCGCGATGAGGATCCCGAGCGCAGCCATCCCGATGAGACCATAGTGAATGGGCAGCATCAGTGTCCGCCCTCATGCGCTGACGTCGTCGGGACGATCGTATTCGCCTCCTCCACCGCGTCGGCGACGATGTCATGATGCTCGGGAATGGCGATCGGAGCAGCATCCGGATAACGGATCAAGCGCAGGTAAGCGAACAGTTCCAGGAGCAGGCGCACCCAAAGGATTGCGAAGCCGACCACCGGAACGGCCTTAGCCGGCCAGGTCGGCCATTGTGTGTTGATGGTGGAATCACCGATTTCCCAGGCGTTCTGGAAGAAGTGAAGGACGCCTGGAAGCATCACACTCAGCAGCGCGAAAGCAACCAGCGAAGTCAGGAACTCAGCAATCCAGCGCCGCCGTCCCTTGAAAAGATCGATGACGAGTTCGACGCGAATATGCCCGGCTGCGCGCCAACAATACGAGATCGGCAGGATTGCGTAGCTCGACATGGTCAACTCGATCAGATCGAGCTGGCCATAAAGCGGAAAGTTGAGCAGCTTGCGCGAGAAAATCTCCGCAACACCGATCCACATCACGAAGAAGATGACGAGGCCGGCAAAAACGACTGTAACCAGCTCAATCGCGCGCAGAACACGATCCGCACCAGCGAGCAATGTCGCGCCAGCCCCCACCAATTTCCCTCCCCGATCAGCGGCCTAGATGACGATGCGCGAGCGCTTACTTTCCAAGCTCTTTCTTAGCCTTCGCCGCCTCAGCCAAAACCTTGTCGAGAAGCTCTTGCGCCGGAACGCCCTTGGCGGCGCTCGCTTTAACCCAGGCAGCCCACACGGGTTTCGCCCCCTTATCGAGGAATTTCTTCAATTCCTCATCCGAATATTTGATCGCCGTCAGCCCGCGCTTCTGCCAATCGGCCAAATTCTTCTCGTCAATGACCTTTTGCGCCTTCTTAAGCGCCTCATACGCAACCGGCCGCCCTTTCTCGAGCATTTCACGATAGTTCGCCGGCAACGCCTTCAACGCATCCAGGCTCACGACAGTCGGGCAGTTGTTGGCGCCGGGCGCGAGATTCGTCGTGTACCACTTTGAAATTTCCGGCAGCTTGTACGACGCGAATGCATACGTGTAAGGGAACGCCGCCGCACGGAAGACTCCACGCTCAAGCGCGTTATAGACTTCTGGAGCGGGCACCGAGGTCGGCACTGCGCCAAGATTCCTGAGCGCATCGCCCGTCCCTCCAAGCGCACGCACGCGCATGCTCTTGAAATCTTCCATCTTCATGGGCGGCTCGCCCGTGCCCATGACTTCAGACTGCGGTTGCAGCACCGACATGAACACCGTGGCGTTCCATCGCTGGAATTCTTTGACAATGACGGGATCTTTGTAGATCGCGTCGTGCACTCTTGCGTGAACGTCAGGATCAGCGAGCGGAAGCGCCGGCAGATCGAGAACGGTGATCGCCGGATTCTTTCCGGGGTGATAGCCGGTGCAGATCTGCGCGATCTCGAACGAGCCGAGCTTGATGTTGTCGAGGTTATCGACAGCCTTACCAAGCTCCTCACCGTAGTGAATTTTGATCGTGAACTTCCCGCCAGACTCGCTCTCGACATGCTTCGCGAGCGCCTCGACGCCGGCCGTGAAGGCGCGCGGCGGCCCACATGTGGAGAGATTCCAGGTCACTGTCGGATTGTCAGCGGCGCTCGCCGACCCGGTAAACCCTACGCCCCATAGCAGTAATGCTGCGCTCGTCATCCTCAGCATTGGCCGCATCCCATTCCTCCTTAATTCCGGCTTTTTATTTTCTGCGTGAAAGACTGCGATACATGACAGTGTCGGTCAATCATATTGTCGGGCGGCGGCATCTCACTCAGTGGATCACCGCCATCTGCTGCGGGTCGAACTCGACCCACACCGCATCGTCGACCGCGAACATATCCAGCGGCGGGCTTGAGACCTTGAGTTTCGCGCCGCCTCCGGCCGGCAT
>JAFKKS010000233.1 GCA_017304555.1 Hyphomicrobiales bacterium | reverse complement strand
ATTCACCGCGGCGGATGTCGTGATCGGCTCCGGTCTGCGCTGGGGGATGCTGTTCAAGCTCATCCCCGAACGGCCGGAGTTCACCGCCTATGTCGGACGCTTGAACGCACGGCCGGCGGCGAAGCGTGCCGCCGAGAAGGACGAGAAGTTCGCCGCGGCCTGATGTCTCCGACACAACGCGCGCTCACGCCAGCAGGTCGGCGAATTCCGCGTGCTTCGCGATGTAGGCGGCGATGAACGGGCACTCGGCGATCACCTTGAGATGGCGCGCGCGCACATTGTCCAGTGCGCCGCGCGCCAATGTCGAGCCGACGCCGCGCCCGGCAAGCTCTTTCGGCACCACGGTGTGCGTGAAGGTGATGACGTCGTCGGCGAGCGCGTAGGCCGCGAACGCGGTGTGCCCGTCGACGGTCAGCTCGAAGCGTTGGCGGGCGGGGTTGTCGGTCACTTGATCGGCCATGCGAACCTCCCTCGCGAAAGCCCCGTTGCGCTCATCCGCGCGTGACGTGGGCGGAGACGGCGAGCCAGCGTCCATCGCGCCGCGCCCAGACGTCGGTGTAGCGGCCGCTGGCGGCGCGGCCCTCGGCAGTGGTGTAGCGCGTGCGCCCATGAATGACGGCGACGTCGCCGAACAGGCGGATGAGCACGTCCTCCGAAACGAGCCCGGTGATCGTCACCGGCCGCGCCGTCTGCGCGAGAAACCCGGCGCGGTCGACCAGATTGCCGTCGGGATTGCTGCAGTAGAATTCCGCCGCGAGGATTTCGTCGAAGCGCTTCACGTCGCCGCGCTGGACGGAGGCGATGTAGTCGCGGTTGAGCGCGGTGAGCGCGTCGTGGTCGGCGGCTTCACGCCCGAGCGCGGCCATGCTCAGGGCTCGCTGTCGATGGCGATCGGATCGCTTGCCGGGAATGTCTCCTTCAACGCCTCGTCGAGCTGCGCGTCGATGCGCGCCCGCGCCGCGGCGTCGTCGGCCGGCGGGCGCAGCATCTCGGCGAATTCCGGATGCGCCGCGATGACTTTCGCGGCGAAGCCGCAGGCCGGCACGACCCGCAGGCGGCGGGGGCGCAGCGCATACATCACCGCGACGACGAGCCGCGCCCCGATGCCTTGCCCGCGCAAGCTCGCCGCGTGCGCGTCGGCTTTGTCCTGACATAAGCCCCGCGCCCCGGCGAACAAGCCCGCACGCGATCACGGGTCCGCGGGATCGAGCGCGCGCAGGATCTTGCGCCCGACGGAGGCGGCGTCCTGGTCGCCGCGATTGACGAGAATGACGATGCCGGATTTCCGCGCCGGCATCAGGCCGAGATAGGTCGAGGTGTTGTTGAGCCCGCCGTTCTTGCCAACGATCGGCGGCTGCGCGTCCGCATGCACCTCCCAGGCGAGCGCTTGCGCGATGTGCGGCGTGATCGGGAAGCGGCCCTGCTGCGCGGCGACGAGCGCCGCCGCGAGCGCGGGGGGCGCGGGCCGCTCACCCAGGTTCGCTTCCATGAACGCGGCGAGGTCGCGCGCCGAAGAGAACATCTGCCCGGTGCCGGGAAAATCGTAATAGCCCTGCTGGTTGCCGGGCGTGCCGACGGGCGCGCCGTTCTCGTCGTAGCCCTGCACCGCGCGCGCAAGCAGCGTGGCGGTGAGACCGCCATGCGCGGTGTCGGCGCCGCGTTCCGGCACCAAGGTCGAGGAAAGCCCGAGCGGCGCGGTGATGCGCTCCGCGAACAGCGTGCCGATCGGCTTGCCGAGCGCGCGCTCGAGCGCGAGCTGCAGCAGGATGTAGCCGGCATGCGTATAGGTGTGGCGGGTGCCGGGGGGGTGGCCGGGCTCCGCGCTCCACGCCTTCAGCGTCGCGATGAAGCTCGCCCGCGTGTAACCCTCGGCCGGCCACGGCGGATGGTCCTGCGGCAGCAGCAGGCCGGAGGTGTGCGTCGCGAGTTCACCGAGCGTGACCTTGGTGATGTCGCCGCCACCGCGCAGCTCCGGCAGGTACTTTGTCACCGGATCGTCGAGCGAGAGCGCGCCCTGCTGCGCGGCCTCCGCGAGCACCGTCGCCTCGAACACCTTGCGCAGCGAGCCGAGATTGAACAGCGAGTCTTCGCTCAGCGGCCGTTTGGCGGCGCTATCGGCATAGCCGAAATTGAAGAACAGCGTCTCGCCGCCGTGGCGCACCGCGACCGCGACGCCGCCGGCGGTGTTCTCCGGCAGAAGCGCGTGGACCTCGCGCGCGACGATCGGCGCGACGGCGTCGCGCAGGCTCGCACCGGACGCGGGTGGGGCGGCTAGGCTGGTTATCAACGCTGCCGCCAGCGCCGTCATACGCATCGCCCGCATCGCGTCCGTCCTTACCATCAGCGGCCGGCGTGATTCCGCCGGGGCGCGGAGACTTCGCCGCGATCTGGACGAGACTAAGGAGAGCCACACTAAGCAGAGCCACTTGCCGCCGTTTCTCCATCGCTGCGGCGAGAGCGTGGCCGCGCCACGATCTGCGCGACCGCGGCGTGCCAGGCCGCCCAGTGCTGCGCCGCGCCCTCCGGTAGTCGCGCCAGCATGACGTCGAACGGCAGGCGCTCGCGCTGGCCGTCGACAAAGCCGGCGAGGAACGGCAGCGCGCAGACGGGCACGAGATCGCCGACCGCGCCGAAGCAATGCGGCTCGCGGCCGCGGCAGGTGCGCTCGCGGCGGCAGGCCGGCTCCTCGCACTCCGTCGCCCGCCACTAGGAGCGGGTGCCAGGAGCTGGCTGAAGGCCTTCGTCCTTGCGGGGTTCGCCCCCGGGCGAAGTGTCCGAAGCGCGGTCCCGAGGCATCTACAAACGCCGCGGCGGGACGGGCGTTACGCGTTCCCCCCGCCCATGTGGAGCGTCGCAAGGCGCGCGCGCCCGATGAGAGCGCGCGCCGCGGGCGGCGGAGAGGCGTCGGGCGGGGAATGCGCGCCGTCGTCCGGTACATCGGCGAACGTGTCGAGCCACGCTGCGATGTCGTCCTTTTCGGGATCGGATGGCGCGACGGCTGGAAGCGCGTGTTCGGACACGCTCTGTGCGGGCGCGTCAGGTTCGGCCTGCGCGGGCGCGGTGTCATTCGTCTGCGGCAAATTGCTATCGGTCTGGTCGCTCATGGCGGCACTCCAGATTGTGGGAAGGGAGAGCGGGGCATGCGCCTGCGGCCTCGCGCGCGAAGCGGCGAGGGGAGGCGGAACCCCTCGCGGACAACGAGGGGGCGTGGAGCGCCGCAAGGCGCCACCTTGATGAGCCGCGGAGAGGGCGGCCGAAGCCGC
>JAFKKS010000232.1 GCA_017304555.1 Hyphomicrobiales bacterium | reverse complement strand
CCCGCCAAGCCAATAACCAATGAGGCCGATCCATTCGTGCACGGCCACATCCGTGAGCTTCAAGCCGCTGCTCATCTTGTCGAAGGGGCGAATGTCATTCGGCCCGGTCGTCTTCATATCGACGGGAAAGGCCTCGACCGGAAATCCGGCCTTGCGGAAGGTCCCGACGGCCCGCGGCATATGATTCGCCGATGTAATCAATAGCCAGCGCTCGCCCGGCTTCACGTCAGCGATCGCTCTCGTAAAGGTCGCGTTCTCCGCCGTGGTGCGCGAGCGATCTTCGATCACGAGGCGCGTGCGCGGAACGCCGAGCGTTTCGAGAAGCGCAGCGGTCGCCTCACTCTCGGTGTGCCGGACACCCGGAAGGATCGTCGCATTGCCGCCCGAGAGCACGATCTTGGCCTCGGGATAACGGCGCGCAAGATCGACGGCGGCGGTGACGCGCTCGGCGGCTTCATTGAGCAGCGAATGCACGCCACGATCGAGAAACGCCGGCACAACGCTGCCGCCGAGAACGATGATCCCGTCCGGCGCTTTGCCCGCCGGATCCCATGGCGGGAAACGCTGATCGAGCGGCTCGATTAGCAGCTTGCTCAGCGGCGTGACGCCGAAGAGCAGCAGCAGGACGCCGGCGGCGAGCACCAATCTTCTCCCCGAACGCGCGAAACGCGTGAAAAGAAGAAGGGCGCCGCCGACGACGCAACCGATCAGGAAGTTCGACGGTGTGGCGACGAAGCCGAGAACCTTCGAGGCGAAGAAGAACATGACGCCTCGCGCGCGCGGCCGCCGCGCCCCTGCCTGTTACCGTTTGATCTCGCGTTCGTAGCGCGCCTTGGTTTCCGCATTCGGCGGATAGAGGCCGGGCAACGGCACGCCCTTCTCGACTTCGCCGACCGCCCAGGTCTCGAAGCGTTCCTGCTCGACGGCCGCCTGCGTGACTTCCTCGACGATGGCCTGCGGAATGACCACGGCGCCGTCGTCGTCGGCCACGATCACGTCGTCGGGGAAGATCGCAATGCCGCCGCAACCGATCGGCTCCTGCCATCCGACGAAGGTCAGACCCGCGACCGAAGGCGGCGCCGCCGCGCCTGAGCCCCAGACCGGAAGTTGCGTTCCGAGTACGCCCGCGATGTCACGCATGACGCCGTCGGTGACCAGCGCCTGCACGCCGCGCTTCTTCATGCGCGCGACCAGGATGTCACCGAAAATTCCGGCGTCCGTGACGCCCATCGCATCCGCAACGGCGATCACGCCTTCCGGCGCGGCTTGAGGCATCTTGTTGGCGGGATGTGCGAGACGGACTACTCCGGCTATCCGGACTGCCGCGACGATACGCTCAAGGCGATGCAAGTCGCGCTGAGTCTAGGGTTGGATCGTCGTCTTGTAGTCGACACGCCGCTGATGTGGATCGACAAGGCCGCGACCTGGGCGCTTGCGCAGGAACTCGGTGGGGATGCCCTCGTGCGCCTCATCGTCGAGGACACGCACACCTGTTACCTCGGCGAGCGGATCAAGCGCCACCCATGGGGCGCAGGATGCGGAACATGCCCCGCCTGCCAGCTCCGCGCCGAAGGCTTTGCCGCCTGGCAGGAGCAGAGGGAGGCCGCGGCCTCCGCAAAATGACGCGGGCGGCGCTTGCGGCCCGCGACTTGACGGCGGCGCGCGCTATGGTCTGCGCCTCTTCATACCGTTTAAGCGAGATTTCCAATGTCGCCTCTGCCGTTCAACATTGCGGATAGCCTGCATGCCGTTTC
>JAFKKS010000231.1 GCA_017304555.1 Hyphomicrobiales bacterium | reverse complement strand
CGCCAGGACCAGTAGGTTTCGCTCGAATCGCGCGGTGTCGCGGGCGATGGTCACATCCATCACCTTTTCGAGCCGCATTTGCAGGCCGGTGAAGGACTTAGCCGGCCCCTCGAAGCTCCTTTTCCACTCCCGCATCGCCGCGACGAACAACGCCGCCATGGAGTGAGTCGGCCGCTGCGAGAGCGAGCGGTAAAGCTCCTCCAGCGACTGCCCCGACCAGAAAGCCTGCTCGAATCGGTTCATCGAACGCCGCATCCGGGCGTAGAGGAGGGTTTTGTCGAAAACGATGGCCCAAACCCAGACAGAGCAGATCAAAAGGCCGATGATCACGCCCTTCACGATGATATCGGCGTGCATGAACAGGTCGTAGATGGACAAAGCCGAGGCCGGCGGCGGCGTCGTAACGGGATTCATCGGCTAGTCCTCTAAAGACAAAGGCCCGGGCGGGGTCGCGCAAAGGGCTGGCGGAGCAACGGTCGACTGCGCACGTTCGAAGTGGCGCCGTACCGGCCGCAAAGGGTGAGCGTTCATGCTGGCTTCTTGCTGGCCCGACCGAAATCGAAGTCAAATTTGTTCAAACTTTGGCTCTGACGTTCGTTTCCAGCCTCTACCAGCGGCACTCGTGGTTAAAAATGCGTTACGGCCGATTCTTCTCCGGATTCGGCGGGGAATCGGAAAGGCCAAGCCCATGTCGCCTCCATGTCGCTGACCGGTCGCCCCCTCCTGGTCGCCATGTGCATCGGACAGGTCGGCAACCTGCTTCCGCATGTGATCGTCCCCGCGATCATGGCCCAGCACCTGATACCGCTCTGGGGACTGTCCGCCACCGAAGCGGGGCTGATGGCCGGCTCCTTTACCTTCGGCTACATGCTGTCCGTGCCGGTCCTGACGGCGCTGACAGACCGTTTCGACGCACGGATCATCCTGGCTGCGGGGTCTGCGCTCTGCGGCGCCGCGACGTTGGCTTTCGGCGCCTTCGCGCAGGGCCTGTGGTCCGCGATCGCACTTTGGGCCCTCGTCGGCATCGGCTTCGGCGGCGCCTATATGCCCGGCCTCAAGGCGCTCACCGACCGGCTGCCCCCCGGCGAGATCTCGCGTGCGGTCACCTTCTACACCTCGAGTTTCTCCTTCGGCGTCGGCCTTTCCTTCCTGGTCGCGCAGGTGGTCGCCGACCGGTTCGGTTGGCGCGCCGCTTTCTTCGTCACCGGCCTCGGCCCGCTCTTGATGCTGGCTGCGTGCTGGCAGATGGCCCCGCCCAAGCCGGCCCCGACGAAAGCCGCGCTGTTGGATTTCCGGCCAGTGCTTCATAACTACTCGGCGTTGGGATACATCCTCGGCTACGGCGCGCACTGCTTCGAACTCTATGGCGTGCGCACCTGGATCGTCGCGTTCTGGGTCTTCGTCGTCGCCCACAACAACGGCGCCGGGGTCCTTTCCCCGATCGCGGTCAGCGTTCTGGTGACGATTTTGGCGGCTCCCGCGAGCATCATCGGCAACGAGCTCGCGATCCGCTTCGGCCGCCACCGGGCCATCAGTACCGTCATGGTGTGCTCCGCGGCTCTCGCCGTCACGATCGGGCTCTCGACTGATGGCTCTCCATATCTTCTCCTTGCGCTCATCTTCCTGCACGCGCTGACCGTGAACGGCGATTCCGGAGCGCTGACCTCCGGAATGACGGCAAGCGCCGTCCCGGCTTTCCGCGGCGCCACTATGGCGCTGCACTCGACCATCGGATTCGGCCTCTCCGCCATCGGCG
>JAFKKS010000151.1 GCA_017304555.1 Hyphomicrobiales bacterium | reverse complement strand
CGTTCGACGAGGAACGGCTGCTGGCCGTTCAGTGTCGCGTCGGCGTTGACGGTGATGGTGATCTGGAAGCGATCCTCGAGGTCGTGCAGGTGGGCGCGCTTGTGGTTGAGGACGTAGAGCGCCACCTCGGAATTGGTGAGTGCGGCGAGCTTATGCCTAGCGCCCCTGAGCAGCATTTCCTCGAGCGAGCGCAGCAACTGCAGCGTCACCGAGGAGACCGAGCGGATGTGCCCGGTGCCGCCGCAATGCGGGCACTTCTCGGTGGAGCTTTCCAGCATGCTCGAGCGCAGACGCTGGCGCGACATTTCCATGAGGCCGAAATGCGAGATGCGGCCGACCTGGATGCGCGCCCGGTCGTGCTTGAGGCATTCCTTCAGCTTGCGCTCGACCGCACGATTGTTGCGGTTCTCGTCCATGTCGATGAAATCGATGACGACGAGGCCGGCAAGGTCGCGCAAGCGAAGCTGGCGTGAGATTTCCTCGGCCGCTTCGAGATTGGTCTTGAGCGCGGTGTCCTCGATGTGGTGCTCGCGCGTCGCGCGGCCGGAGTTCACGTCGATCGCGACCAGGGCTTCGGTCTGGTTCAGCACCAGATAGCCGCCGGAACGCAGTTGCACGACGGGCGAGAACATCGCGTCGAGCTGGCTCTCGATCCCGGAGCGGGTGAAAAGCGGCTGGCTGTCCTTGTAGGGCTTCACGTTCTTCGCATGGCTCGGCATGAGCATGCGCATGAAGTCCTTGGCCTCGCGATAGGCCTCGTCGCCGGCGACGACGACCTCGTCGATGTCCTTGTTGTAGAGGTCGCGGATCGAGCGTTTGACCAGCGAGCCTTCCTCGTAGACGAGCTTCGGGGCCGACGATTTCAGCGTCAGGTCGCGCACCGTCTCCCACATCCGCAGCAGGTACTCGAAGTCGCGCTTGACCTCGGCCTTGGTGCGGTTGGCGCCGGCCGTGCGCAGGATCACGCCCATGCCTTCCGGCACTTCGAGGTCGGTCGCGATCTGCTTCAGACGCTTGCGGTCCTCGGCGCTGGTGATCTTGCGGGAAATGCCGCCGCCGCGCGCCGTGTTCGGCATCAGCACCGAGTAGCGGCCGGCAAGGGAGAGATACGTGGTGAGCGCCGCGCCCTTGGTGCCGCGCTCTTCCTTCACCACCTGCACCAGCATCACCTGCCGGCGCTTGATGACTTCCTGGATTTTGTACTGGCGGCGCATGCGCGGCATGCGCTCCTGCACCTCCTCGAAGGCGTCGGCGCCACCGACCGACTCGACGACGTCTTCCTCGTCATCGCCACCGACCTCATCCACTCCGTGGCCGTGGTGCTGCTCGCCGTTGCCGTTTTCGGCATGCGGCTCACCGTGATCGTCGTGCGCATGCGCGTCGTGATCATCGTGATCATGTGCGTCGTGATCGTGATCGTCGTGATCATAATCACCGTGGGCGTGATCGTCGGAATCGTGCGCTTCGGAATGATGATCGTCGTGATCGTGGCCGGCGTGCTCTTCAGCCGCGGGAACGTCCGTGTTCGTCGCGATGAATTCAGCGTCGGCGATCGGCGTGGTCGCGCCGGCCTGCGCTTCGGGAGCGGCTCCTTCGTCGAGCGGGGCACTTTCGGCATGATCCTGTGGCGCCGGATCATGCGCAGGCGCGGCGCCGTCGAAAGCGTTCGCCTCGTAGGTCGGAGCGGCGGTCTGATCGCCGGCCTCGTTCGCGAATGACGTATCGCTATCGTGCGCGGCATCCTCGTGTTGCGTGTTCCGCGTCTCGGCGCCTTCGACCGGTTCGCTCCGGCGCACGGCATCGGTGCGGGAATGAGCGCGCCGGCGGCGGCCGCCCGATCGGCTCGCGCGCCGGTCGATGCGCGCGCTCTTCGTCGTCGATCAGCGCCTGCCGGTCGGCGACGGGGATCTGATAGTAGTCGGGGTGGATTTCGCTGAAGGCGAGGAAGCCGTGGCGGTTGCCGCCATATTCGATGAAGGCAGCCTGAAGCGACGGCTCAACGCGCGTCACCTTGGCGAGATAGATATTTCCCCGAAGCTGCCGGCGGCTCTCCGCCTCGAAATCGAATTCCTCTACACGATTGCCGCGGACCACGACCACCCGAGTCTCCTCGGGGTGGGTGGCATCGATGAGCATCTTGTTGGCCATTGAAGTCGTTTCCTACGGCGGGCGGCCGCGCATGGATCCGCTACGCAACGCATACGGCGAGCCGATCCAACGCGGCGCGAAGCGCCGACTGATGAGTGTTGACTGAAAAAGGGAGGCGTCGCCGTCGCGCAGACGAACCCATCGCTACACGCGGACATGCCGCGGCGATGAAATCTGCGATCAGGCTGCGCCTTGATCATGCCGAAGGGCCTGAATAAGCGGCAGCGTATTGCCGCGGTTGCTCTCAAACTGACGGTTGGCACGTCCCGAAGGTGCGCGCTGTCCGGTCTTCCATGACGGAGGGCTTGGGCTCGGCAGCTCGTCGCTCACCAAAACCGCGCTGTCGCGCAAGGCGAGGACGAATGCGCTGCCCGCCAAATGGTCCGCATCGCGGTTGATCCGCATCGCGGTCCTGGCGGGCCGCCGACTGCCCGAACGCGGCAAGACCGGAATATTCGACCGTCAGTGTCCCTTTCTTACGGGGCCGGGGCGATTTTAGCAAGGTATCGGTGTCGCTCGGCTCTCCCAAGATGTTCATCCGCCACGGTTTAATCGCCGATTAACCACGGCCGCCTATGCAGGAATGATGGCTGTCGAGGAGCCAAACCGCGTGAAACTCCGCCGTTTCCACAGGCTTGCGCTCGGCGCCGTCCTGGCCGGAGCCTTGTCCGCGCATGCCTTCACGGCCGCTCGCGCCGGGGATACGGCGACGCCGGCGCGCAAGGCGTCGAGCGAGACGGTCGCGGTCGCCAATGCGGTTCGCGTCGGCGGTGACGATTCGCGCACACGCCTGATCCTCGACCTCTCACGCAGCGTCGAACTCTCGGCGTTCACGCTCGCCGATCCCTATCGCGTCGTCGTCGACCTGCCGCAAGTGTCCTTCAGCTTGCCGCCGAAAAGCGGTGAGAATGGGCGGGGGCTCATCAAGGCATTCCGCTACGGCATGGTGATGCCCGGCGGCTCGCGCATCGTCATCGATGCGGCAGGGCCGGTCCGCATCGACAAGGCGTTCGTGCTCGACCCGACAGGAGACCAGCCGGCGCGGCTGGTGCTCGATCTCGTCTCCGTCGACCGCGACACGTTCATGCGCAACCTGGCGCTGGAGAACAATGCGCGCCGGCAGGCGGCCGCGGCGACGCATAAGAGCGAGGTGGAGACGCCTGCGCCCGCAGGCGACGGTCGACCGGTCGTCGTCCTCGATCCGGGCCATGGCGGGCTCGATGCCGGCACCACAGCGCCGTCCGGCGAAGCGGAAAAATCGATCGTGCTCGATTTCGCGCTGATGCTGCGGGATAAGCTCGAGAAGTCCGGCAAATACCACGTCGTCATGACGCGCGGCGACGACAGCTTCATTCCGCTCGGCGAGCGCGTGCGCATCGCGCGTGCGCACAAAGCCTCGCTGTTCGTCTCGATCCACGCCGACACGCTCGGCCGGCGCAACCCGGAAACGCGCGGCGCGACGATCTATACGCTGTCCGAGAGGGCGTCGGACGGTGAGGCGGCAAACCTCGCGGAAGCCGAGAACAAGGCCGACGTGATTGCCGGCGTCGATCTCTCTTCGGAGCCGAACGACGTCGCGGACATCCTCATCGATCTCGCGCAGCGTGAGACGAAAGCCTTTTCGACGAATTTCGCCCGCAAGCTGGTCAGCGAACTGAAGTCGAGCGCGAAGTTGCACAAGCATCCGCTCAAGTCGGCCGGCTTCAAGGTCTTGAAGGCGCCGGACGTGCCGTCGGTCCTGGTGGAACTCGGCTACGTCTCCAACCCTCAGGACCTCAAGCTGATGACGTCCGATGGCTGGCGGCGCAAGGTCGTGGACTCGATCGCCCAGGCCATTGCGGATTTCTTCGCGCCACAGGTCGCCGCGGGGGCGGCGCCGAAGCCACGGCCGTGAGCATGCCGGTGCGCGGGAAGGAGCACGCTGCTCATTTCCGGACCGTGTTGCCGGGCGTCCACACCTCGTGCGGTTCGCGAATTGTCGTTGTGAAGCCTCAGTTTAACCATAAAGCGGCGCGACGAACCAAGCGGATGAAACATGCCGATGGCGTCGCCCGTGCCGCGAGGGCTCCGCGACAGCCTCTGCGCCTGTATAATAGCGAATCTGACGCTGGCGCGATGCGAATGACGCAAGGACTGGAACGGCGACGATGAAGCTGTTGCTCCGCTTCTTCGGTTGGATTTTTGCGGCCGGAACCGTCGTCTTCCTCGTCGGCATCGCGGCCGCCGCAGGCCTGATGTGGCATTTCTCCAAGGACCTGCCGGACTACTCGCAACTGCGCGACTACGAGCCGCCGGTGATGACGCGCGTGCATGCGACCGACGGGTCGCTGGTCGCCGAATACGCGCGCGAGCGCCGCCTCTACATTCCGATCCAGGCGGTGCCGAAACTCGTCATCAACGCGTTCCTCGCGGCGGAGGACAAGAACTTCTACGAGCACGGCGGTCTGGATTTCGGCGGTATCCTGCGCGCCGGATTGCTTTACCTGCAGAACATGGGATCGAACCGGCGCCCGCAAGGCGCCTCGACGATCACGCAGCAGGTGGCGAAGAACTTCCTGCTCACCAACGAGGTCTCGCTCGATCGCAAGATCAAGGAGGCGCTGCTGGCGCTGCGCATCGAGCGCGCCTACTCGAAGGACAAGATCCTCGAGCTTTACCTGAACGAGATTTACCTCGGCATCGGCGCCTACGGCGTCGCCGCTGCCTCGCTCCTTTATTTCGACAAGTCGGTGCACGAACTGACGATTGCGGAAGCCGCCTACCTCGCGGCGCTGCCGAAGGCGCCGAACAACTACAATCCGTTCCGCCAGCGCGAGCGTGCGATCGAGCGGCGCAACTGGGTCATCGACCGCATGGCCGAGACCAGCGCCATCAAGCAGGCGGACGCGGACGCGGCGAAGAAAGAGCCGCTGAACGTCACGGCGCGGCCGACCGGCGCGCACATCTTCGCCGCGGAGTATTTCGCCGAGGAGGTGCGCCGCGAAGTCTATGAGCGCTTCGGCGAGAAGAAGCTCTATGAGGGCGGGCTCTCGGTTCGCACCACGCTCGACCCGAAGATGCAGATCATGGCGCGCAAGGCGCTCGCCGACGGCCTGGTGAAGTACGACGAGGCGCGGGGCTGGCGCGGGCCGGTCAGCAAGATCGACATCAAGGCTGGCGGCGACTGGGGCACGAAGCTCGCGGACGTCAAAGGCCTGAACGACATTCCGTGGCGGCTCGCGGTGGTGCTGGAGACCGGCGACCAGTCGGCGCGGATCGGGCTGCAGCCGGCGCGCGAGCAGGGTGGGGCCATCTCCAAGGATCGCCAGATCGGCATCATTCCGATCGACGGCGTGAAATGGGCGAAGGCGGCGAGTGGGGCGACGCGCGGCAAGACGCCGACCAAAGTCTCGCAAGTGCTCGACCCGGGCGACGTCATCTATGTCGAGCCGCTGGTGCGCGACGAAAAGAAAGACAAGGCGAAGAGCAAGCAGCGCCAAACGTCCGACGCCGAGGAGCCGGCGGAGCCGGCCGGCAATCTCTTCCGCTTGCGCCAGGTGCCGGAGGTGTCGGGCGCGATCACCGTCATGGATCCGTGGACGGGCCGCGTGCTGGCGCTGGTCGGTGGCTTCTCTTACGACCAGAGCCAGTTCAACCGCGCGACGCAGGCGCTGCGCCAGCCAGGTTCGGCGTTCAAGCCGATCGTCTACGCGGCGGCGCTCGACAACGGCTACACGCCGTCCACCGTCGTCTTGGATGCGCCGATCGAAATCGATCAGGGCGCCGGCAACGGGATCTGGCGCCCGGAGAACTACGAGAAGAAATTTTACGGACCGCAGACACTGCGCTTCGGCATCGAGCATTCACGCAACGTGATGACGGTGCGCCTGGCGCAAGACGTCGGCATGCCGCTGATCGCGGAATACGCCAAGCGCTTCGGCGTCTATGACGACCTGCCGCCGTATCTCTCGTTCGCGCTCGGCGCGGGTGAGACGACGGTGCTGAAGATGACAGCGGCTTATTCGATGTTTGCCAACGGCGGCAAGCGCATCAAGCCGTCGCTGATCGACCGCATCCAGGACCGCTACGGGCATACGGTCTATCGTCACGACGAGCGCGAATGCCGCGGCTGCGACGCCGACAAATGGAAGAACCAGCCTGAGCCATCGCTGGTCGACCGCCGTGAGCAAGTGCTCGACCCGATGACCGCCTATCAGGTGACGTCGATCCTGGAAGGCGTCGTGCAGCGGGGAACGGGAACGATCCTGCGCGAAGTCGGCAAGCCGATCGCGGGCAAGACCGGCACCACCAACGACGAAAAGGACGCGTGGTTCATCGGCTTTTCGCCCGATCTCGCGGTCGGCGTCTATGTCGGCTACGACAAGCCGAAGCCGCTCGGGCGCGGTATGACGGGCGGGCATCTCGCGGCGCCGATCGTGAAGGATTTCTTCAAGGTCGCGCTCGCGGACAAGGCGGCGGTGCCGTTCCGGGTGCCGCCCGGCATCAAGCTCATCCGCATCGACGCGTCGACCGGCATGCGCGCCGGCCCCGGCTCGCAGAAGGTGATCCTCGAAGCGTTCAAGCCGGGCACCGCGCCGCCGGACAACTACTCGGTGGTCGGCGGCTACAGCGACCCGAACGCGCCTCCGGGTTATGGCGGCGGCGTGTCGCCGGAAGCGGATCGCGCCGTGCGCTCGGGCACCGGCGGGCTTTACTAGGGCTCGCCCACGTCGGCCTCCGCGTTTTGCACCGGAAGGCGGGGGTCTGGGGGTGCAAATGTTGGAGTTGAACCACTAGAATGCGGTTCGAAGATTCCCGCCGCACCAGACACCGGTGACTCATGCGTGCCTTGACCGTTCTCGCCTCGACGTTCCTTGTCGCGCTATCTGTCTCGGCGCGTGCCGACTGGGTGCCGCCCGTGCAGGGCAACGATATCGGCGGGATCATGTCGTGGTCGCCGGACACGCATCACTTCCGTCATCGGATCGCGGCCGACTACTGCGCGCGCTGGGGCAAGATCCACCGCATCACCAGCGTCACGCCGCGCTACGGCGACTACATCGGCTTCGCCTGCTACTGGCCGCGCGGCACCAACGGCATCGTCGTTCGCAGCGGATATTGAGCAGGGTCCGCGGCAGCCCATTGCTCGTCATGCCCGAGCTTGAACCGGGCGTCTGTCGTCTTCGTGAAAAATGATGGATTGCCGGATCAAGTCCGGCAATGACGACGTCTGTCGGTGCCTTAGCGCGATGTCCAAAAACTGTTCCTTCGGCCGACGCCGAAGGAACAGGGGGTGGAAGAGCGGCGACCGCGTACTGATTTCGTGCGACGTTGAGACTGTCGCATGACAGAGGCGCGATGCTGAAGCCCGGTTGTAGCGAACACGACGAAGCCTCGCTCCATTATCGCGGCTGGCGCGTCGTCGGCGTTTGTTTCGTGATGGCCGTCTTCGGCTGGGGCTTCGGCTTCTACGGTCACGCGGTGTTTCTCGCGGAACTGCAGAAGCAGCACGGCTGGTCGGCGGCCTTGGTCGCGGGCGCGACGACGGTCAACTATCTCATGAGCGCGCTGCTGGTCGCGTTCGTCGGCGACGCGATGCATCGTTTCGGTCCGCGGCGGCTGGTGCTCGCCGGCGTTGTCCTGATGGGCGCACCGATCCTGGCGCTGCCGCTCATTCATACGCCGTGGCAGCTTTACGCGGCCTATCTCGTCATGTCGGGCGGCTGGGCGGCGCTCGGCCTCGGCGCAATCACCAACATCCTCGGCCTGTGGTTCTCCCGCAAGCGCGGCCTTGCTATCAGTCTCGCGCTCAACGGCGCCAGCTGCGGCGGCATCCTGGTTTCACCATCGCTCGTGTACCTCATCGCGTGGAAGGGGTTCTCCTTCGCGGCAATGGTCGCCGTCGGTGCGATGGTCGTCATCCTCGTGCCGCTCGTGCTTGCCTGGCTCGGGCCCGGACCAGTCTCCGCGACGGCGTTATCGACGACCGACGCGCCGCCGCGGCCGATGGGCGGATGGACGAAAGGCAAAGCGCTGCGCAGCGCCGCGTTCTGGAGCGTCGCCGCGCCGTTTGCATTGGCGATCGCATCGCAAGTCGGATTCCTCGTGCACCAGATCGCGTTCCTTGAGCCGCTCATGGGACGCAAGACGGCGGGTCTCGCCGTCGCCGTCACGTCGACGATGGCGGTGCTCGGGCGCGTCACCGTCGGCCTTTTCATCGATCGCCTGGATCAACGCATCGCCGCGGCGGTATCGATGGCGAGCCAAGCGCTTGCTTTGATGGTGATGGCGCAAACGGGGAACGTCGCGGCCCTGTTCGTCTGCTGCGCCGTCTACGGCCTCTCGGTCGGAAACCTGATCACCTATCCGGCGCTGATCATCCAACGCGAATTCGAGCCCCTGGCGTTCGGGATGCTGATCGCGCTGGTCACCGCCATTGCCCAATCGGCCTCCGGTTTCGGCCCGACGATCCTCGGTTTCGTCAAGGATATGACCGGCGGCTACCACGCGCCGCTTTTCGTCTGCGCCGCGCTGAACGTTGCCGCCGCGGCGATCATTCTTGTTCGTCCGCGGTCGTCATCTGTCTCCGGCGTGTGTTGAAGGTTGCGCGGACGAGCGGCTCTCGCTACATGCTGCGTCGCGAGCGGGGTATCCCCGCAGTCAAGGAACCGGTTCATGCGCGCTGAAACACAAACCGACGTCGAAGGCGTCAAGCAGTCGATTGGACTGCTGAGGAGGCATCTTTGACTTCGACGCGTCAAAGGTGCGTCTGGCGGAGCTGAACAAACAGGCCGAAGGACCGGATTTCTGGAACGAGCCCGAGCGTGCGCAGCGCCTGATGCAGGAGCGCAATGCGCTCGAGGATCAGCTTACGTCGATCGGGCGGCTGGAGCGTGAGCTCGACGATCAGTTGATGCTGATCGAGCTCGGCGAATCCGAGAACGAAGAGAAGGTCGTTGCCGAAGCGGAGGCCGCAATTCGCGCGCTGCGCGCGGAGGCAAGCCGGCGCGAGGTTGAGGCGCTTCTTTCCGGCGAGGCCGACAACAACGACACCTTCCTGGAAGTGCATGCCGGCGCCGGCGGCACCGAGAGCCAGGATTGGGCAAGCATGCTGCTGCGCATGTATGCGCGCTGGGCCGAGCAGCACGACTACAAGATCGAGTTCATGGAGGAGACGCCCGGCGAAGAAGCGGGCATCAAGTCCGCGACCTTGCAGATCAAAGGGCGCAACGCTTACGGCTGGGCGAAGACGGAGGCGGGGGTGCATCGGCTGGTGCGCATCTCGCCGTTCGATTCCAATGCGCGGCGGCATACGTCGTTCGCCAGCGTTCAGGTCTATCCGGTGATCGACGACCGCATCCAGGTCGACATCAAGGAGTCCGACGTGCGCATCGATACGCTGCGCGCGAGCGGCGCCGGCGGCCAGCACGTCAACAAGACGGAATCGGCGATCCGCCTGACGCATATTCCGACGAACATCGTCGTCTATTGCCAGAACGACCGCTCACAGCATCGCAACCGCGCACAGGCGTGGCAGATGCTGCGCGCGCGGCTCTACGAACGCGAGTTGAAAATTCGAGAAGAAAAGGCGGCGGCCGATCAGGCGGCAAAGACGGATATCGGCTGGGGGCACCAGATCCGATCCTACGTGCTGCAGCCGTACCAGATGGTGAAGGACCTGCGCACCGGCGTGTCGACGTCGGATACCTCCGGCGTGCTCAACGGCGATCTCGATCCCTTCATGGAGGCGGCGCTGGCGCAGAGGGCGTTCGGAACGACGGCCGAGGTTGAGGACGTCGACTAGGATTTACATATCGACTTGATTTTATGTGGTGGGGCTACTCGCCCTGGCATACGTACGCACGCGGGAGGGCCGGGTTGGGCCTTGCCTCACTGATGCGGCCCTGGGTGGCCGCTCCCGATGCGTCGTCCGTGAGTTGCCGCTACGCTTCGGCCCAAACGCTTGCCTCAGCGATTGTCGCGGCACCTTGCGTCGGTGGACTCATTCAAACCTCCCCGTTTTGGATTTTTGCAGCCGGCGCGGCGCCGGCTCACTTTCCTGCCTTTTCCAACATGGGACCAACGCGAACCCCCGTCGCATGTTCCCGAAAATTCGCGTGGCGGAGCGGCACAGCCTTTTGGCTGGATTGAGCGGTGCGCAGGCACCCGCTATGCAGAGAGCCCGCCGGCGTCTCGCGCCGGCCCATAAGGAGACATCAGGGATGAACCGTCTGCGTCTTTTTCTACTTGCTTTGGCCGGCGTCGTTGTCTTCGGCGTCCAGGGCGCCGCCGCGGCTGATCAGTATCCGAAGCGCATCATCAAATGGGTCGTCGGCTATCCGGCGGGAGGTAGCACGGACATCTTCGCACGGCTGATCGGACAGTATCTGTCGGAGCATATCGGCCAGCAGGTGGTGATCGAGAACCGACCGGGCGCGGGCAATAACATCGCGACGGAAGCGGTCGTGAACGCCGCCCCTGACGGCTACACGCTGCTGCTGGTGAACCCGGCGAATGCGATCAACACATCGCTCTACAAGAAGCTGTCGTTCAATTTTATCAACGACATCGCGCCGGTCGCCGGCATCGCCCGCGTTCCGAACGTGATGGAGGTGCATCCGTCGGTGCCGGCGAAGACGGTCGCCGAGTTCATCGAATATGCGAAGAAGAATCCCGGCAAGATCAACATGGCATCTTCCGGCAACGGGACGTCGATCCATCTCTCCGGCGAACTCTTCATGTTCATGACCGGCGTGAAGATGCAGCACGTGCCGTATCGCGGGTCGGCGCCGGCGCTGACCGATATGCTCAGCGGCCAGGTGCAGGTGATGTTCGACAACATGCCCTCGTCCGTTGGGCACATCAAAGGCGGCTCGCTGCGCCCGCTCGCAGTCACGACGGCGGACCGCAGCGCGTCGCTGCCGGACGTGCCGACCGTCGGCGAGACGGTGAAAGGCTACGAGGCCAGCGCCTGGTTCGGCATGGGCGCTCCGAAGGGAACGCCGCCTGAGATCATCGCCAAGCTCAACAAGTACGTGAACGAGGCGCTGGCGGACCCGAAGGTCAAGGCGCGTATCGCGGAACTCGGCGGCGTGCCGATCGTCGCGACGCCGGCGGAGTTTGGCGGCGTAATCAAGGCCGAGACGGAGAAATGGGCGAAGGTCGTCGAATTCTCCGGCGTGAAGCTGGATTGAGCAATCGCAACGTCCGCTCATTCCCGCGAAAGCGGGAATCCAGCATCACCTCGCTCTGGGTCCCCGCTTTCGCGGGGACGAGCGGATGACTGCCTTCGTCATCGCCGGGCTTGTCCCGGCGATCTCGCTTAGGGCTGGCTTCGAACTATCCTTGTCGGGATGGCCGGGACAAAAGGGCGTTCACGCCCGTCTTCGACGGGCTATGCCCGGCCATGACGGCTCTATGAGCCAACGAGCTTACCGTCCTGCGCGACGAGCCTGCCGCGTTTGAAGACCATGCGGTCGGCGGGGCGGGAGACGACAGCCTCGACCACGGTTTCTCCGGGCAGCAGAACGAAGTCGGCCGCGCAGCCGACGGACAATCCGTAATTTTCGACCGCCATCATCTTCGCGCCGCCATACGTGCAGACATCGAGCGCCAGTTCGATCTCTTCGTCACGACGGAATTTATTGCGCAGGCCGATGAGCATGGCCCGCTCCAGCATGTCGCCCGTGCCGTACGGGTTCCAACTGTCGCGAACGCCATCGGAGCCGCCGCTGACGACAACGCCGGCGTCGGTGCACGCCTTCACCGGTGGGGCAGGCGAGGCGGCCGGACCGGTGGTGAGGATCGCAATCCGTTCTTTTGCCAACTCCTCGATGAGCCGACGCGCATGCGAGGCATCCGGCATGCCGAGGCAGTAGGCGTGGCTGATCGCGACTTTGCCCTGCATGCCGAGCGCGCGTGTGCGCTCGACGATGAGCTCCATGGAGAAGGCGCCCATCTCGCCCAGCTCGTGCAGATGGATGTCGATCGGGCGCCCATATTTTTGCGCCAGGGCGAAAATCGCGTCGAGGTGACCTTTCGGGTCGTTGTCGATCGCGCAGGGGTCGAGGCCGCCGACGACTTCGGCGCCGAGCGTCATCGCCCGGTCGAGCAATTCGAACGTGCCGGGTCGAACGAGCAGACCGGATTGCGGGAAAGCGACGATCTCGATGTCGACCACATCCCTCAGCCGCGCGCGGGCCGCCATGACGCCTTCGATGCCGGCGAGGCCGACTTCGGTGTCGACGTCGACGTGGCTGCGGATATGCGTCGTTCCGAGCCCGATCATCTGCGCCGCCAGCCGCGCCGCCTGTTGCGCCGGATCGAGGCCGAGGTCGCGCCGCTTGCGGCGCTCCGTCTCGATCTTGTCGATCAGGCTCGGGCCGGCCATATGACGCTGCCAGCCGATCCCCCAGAAGGTCTTGTCGAGATGCGTGTGCGCCTCGACGAGACCCGGCGTCTCCACCCGCAGGGCGGATATTCCGGATCAGCAGATCTTGCGGGGCGCGGGTCACTGTTTCTTCGGCGCCGACTTGGACTCATAGCGCTTGGACCATTCGGCCAGGATGCGGTCCCGGTTCTTGGCCATCCAAGCGAGGTCGTTCTTGATCATGCCGGCTTCACCGTTGGCGGGATAGTTCGGCGGGAGGTGCTGTACGCCCGGATAGGCGACGATCGCATGGTATTTCGAGAACACTTCGCTCGCGTCCTTCGTGGCGGCCCAGTCCGCGATCTTCTCGGCGATGGCGAGGTTCTTCGTGCCCTTGACGATGGCGGCGGCCTCGATCTCCCAGCCGGTGCCTTCTTTCGGCACGATCACCTCGATCGGCGCGCCTCTCGTTTTCTCGATGGCGCCGCGCATGTCGAAGCCGATCCCGACGGTGCGCTCGCCGTGTGCGGCTTGAACGCAAGGGGCCGAGCCCGAATGCAGATAGCTGGCGATGTTCTGGTGCAAGCCGTCCATGAACTCCCAGCCCGCCTTCTCGCCCATGCTCTGGAGCCAGCCGGCGACCATGAGATAGCCCGTGCCGGAGGAAGCCGGATGCGGCATGACGATCTTGTCTTTGAGGGCCGGATTGAGCAGGTCCTTCCACGACGTGGGGACCGCGATCTTGTCCTTGGCGCCCTCGGCGGTATTGAAGCAGAGGACGCCGAGATAGGCGGCCGTTCCGGTCCAGCTATAGGGAGCGGCCGGGTCGCGGAAGATCGGCTTCAACGCGCTCGCGCCCTTCGGCTCGTAGGCTTGCAGCAGTCCGGCCGTCTTGAAATCGAGCAGGCTTGTCGCCGCCATTCCTAAGACCAGGTCCGCCTTGGGAGCACTCTTCTCGGCGAGGACGCGCGCGGTGATGACGCCGGTCGAATCCCGAAACCATACGACGTCGGCTTCCGGCACGGCCTTTTCGATGGCGGCCTTGTATGGCGCCAACATGTTGTTTTCCAACGCCGTGTAGACCATGACCTTGGTCTTCTGGGCCGAGGCGATGCTTGGGAATGCCAGAGATAAACTGCCGATAAAGCAGGCTGCGAGCCACGCTCTCATTTCGATCTCTCCCCTAATCTCTGTTTTTATTTTTTAGTCGGTGAATGCGCGGCGAGGTCGATACCCTTCGCCACGGATCGACAGTATCGCGCGGTCGCGCATTGCGCAATATTTTCCCGCAATAACTCACATAATCCCAACTTGATGATGTGAGGCGTGCGGCGCTCACCACTCGCGGTTGGCGAGGCGGCAGGGATACGAAGTTAGCGCAATTTGGGGTGAGCGTTTCGAGCGCGGCAATGACCGCGAGATTACTCGCGATCTACTCGGTCCTCATCCTGAGGAGCATCGCGAAGCGATGCGTCTCGAAGGATGGTCACGCCGACTGGGCCATCCTTCGAGACGCCGCCCTTGGCGGCTCCTCAGGATGAGGTCTGCAGGAAACGGCTACCGGCGGCGCTCAGGTCTTGTCGACGAGGCGCAGGCCGGCGCGCAGGAACTTGTGCGGGTCGACGGGATCGCCGTCGATGCGGGTCTCATAGTGCAGGTGTGGTCCGGTCGAACGGCCGGTGGAGCCGACGCGGCCGACGATCTGCCCCGGCTTGACCGTCTGGTCCACGCTCACGAGAATTTCCGACATGTGCCCGTAGCGGGTGACAAGGCCGTTGCCGTGGTCGACCTCGACCATCTTGCCATAACCGCCGCTCCATCCCGCGACGGTGACCTTGCCGGCCGCGGTGACGCGCACGGGCTCGCCGTAATGGCTGCGCAGGTCGATGCCGGTGTGCATCGCCGCGGAGCGGACGAACGGGTCCATACGAACGCCGAAACCGGACGACGTTTCGAGATCACCGGCGAGAGGCTTGCGTAGCGGAACGGCAACGAGCGTTCGATTGAGCCGATCGAGGCTCGCGCGGGCGAACTGGACGCGCTGGAACTGCCGCTCGAACGTGGCGGCGGCGCCATGCGCGGCGGAGGCGGCGACGAAGGGGCCGCCGACATCCGTGTTTTTCCCTTTCCCGCCGGCGTCGATGCCGAGATCGTTCAGCACGCCGCGGATGCGCTTGATCTTGCCGTCGTAGTTTTCCTCGAGCGCGAGAAGCGTGCTGGTCTGGGTCGCTTCGATGCGATTGAGGCCGTCGGTGAGCCGCGCCAGGGCGCCTTGAAATCCATGTGGGCCCGCGGCAACGGCGGCGGTCCGAACCGCACCGGGGACGCGCGATTCGAGGTTGCTTTCACGCATCGGCGCGGGGCCGAGGATCACCGTGTCGCTGATCGGCGAAGCCTTGGGCGTCGGCGTCGCGGTGTTCTGCGCGCGAACGGCCGGGCGATGCGCCGCCGGTTTCGTGGAACCGGTCGTAACCACGTCCGGCAATCCGGAGATCGCGGCGGCTCGCGTTTCGAGAACGGATTGCCGGCGAACCAGTTGATCGATCTTCTTTTCCACCTGGTCCTGGTCGAGGAGCTGACGGCTGGTGAGGCGATCGACCTGCGCGCGCAGGTCGGCGATGCGATCCTCATAGGCGTATTGCATGTCCGCCTGACGGGTGATCAGGCGCGTGAGCAGATCGTCACGGAAGGCAAAATAGGTCGCCGTGCCAGCCGACCAGCACGCCATGATCACGAGTGCCGAAACCGTCAGCCAGAAGGCGATCGGGCCTATGCGGAATTGGCGTCCGGCATGCGCCAGCGTGTAGCTGTGCGGCGAGGGCCGGGCGCGCCCATTGCCATGCGGAGCGCGGGGCGCGGTATGAGGTTTATCGCCGGGCGAGCGAACGGGCTGGCGTTGAACCGAATGAGACCGAGAAGAAGACATAGACGCTCCGCTTTCCGGCTCGACCGGACGGCAGCGATTTCAGCGGTTCTTGGTTAATTTTAAGCAAATTGGACGTATTGTGATTGTACGCGCGGTTCGCGCATGGCAGCCGGACAAGGCGAATGCATTGCTTGTTCGACGAGCACGAATCGCCGAACGCTTTTGGTGACGACGTTACAAGAGGATTTTGAGCTAAAACGCCTTCCTTTCGACGCTTTCCCGGCGTCAATCTTGCCTCGGCCATTGGGCCCTGGCGCGCCGGAAACGTTCGTGTCAAATCCGGCTAGTGGCGGCGACCGTGCGGACGCCGGTCATGGGCCCAGTCAGGGGACGCCCGAGAGGGCATGACGAATTCACCGCTGAACACAGTCATCGCGGAACTGCGGGCAGCCTGGGGTCGGGCGCAACTGAGCGCGTGCGCGCTGACGCTGCGGAGTGCCGACGCGCTGCGCAACGAGCGTGAATGGCTGCGGGAATTACCGCTGTGGACTTCGCCTACCTTTCGCACGCTCGGGATTGCAACCGGTGCGCTGGCGATCCTCTTCACCCTGGTGTGCGGCGGGCTGTGGTGGCGCCTTTCATCCGGACCGGCACCGGGCTCGAGCGGGACGAGGACGGTCGTGCCGCGCTTCGTCTCCACGACATCGCCGTGCGGGACGCGAACGGTGTCCTGGTTGCGAAGGCGCCCAAGGCTGAGATCGGCATCACACTGACAAGCCTGCTGATCGGTAACGTCACGCCGGAGCGCCTGAGCTTGATCGGCGCCGAAATGGCGGTGCGGATCGAGCGGGACGGCCGCATGGTCCTGTTTGCCGCGGGCGGGCAGGAGCAACCGGCCCTCACCGCATCCTCCGACCCCGGGCTCCTTACGCCGGCGAGCGGCAAGGGGCAGATGAGCACCGCGCAAGCCGCGCCGCTTGCGAACAACCAGGCCGGGGCTTTCGAGCCGACGCTTTTCGGCGCGGTGCTGAGTTGGCTCAAGGACCTGGACGCGGTCGGGCTCGATGGCCGCGACCTCATCGAGATCGGTCTGCGGAACGGGACCGTGACCGTCGAAGATCAACGCAACGGCAAGGCGCTGACCTTCGCCAATATCGACATGAGCCTCACCCGCCCGAAAGGCGGCGGTGCGGCGCTCGCGGTCACATCGGTCGGAGCGGATGGGCCGTGGTCGCTGAATGCAACGGTGACCCCGCGCGCGGAAGGCCGGCGCTTCATCGAAACCGTCATCCGCGACATCTCGCCCAAAGACATCCTGCTCGCCCTGCGGCTCGATGTCGGCAACGTGCAGACCGACGTACCGCTCTCCGGCGTCGTTCGCGCCCAGATCGACCGCGACGGCATTCCCGAGCAATTGGAAGGCCGCATCATCGCCGGCGCCGGCTACATCGGCGACATCGAAGACCCGAGCTATCGGGTGTTGATCGACGAGGCGCAGTTCAATCTGCATTGGGATAGCGCCAAGCATGAAGTGCAGGTGCCAATCGAAATCCATTCAGGCGACAATCACGTCACGATCGGGGCGCGCATCATGCCGCCGAAGGACGGCGGCACAATCTGGAACATCGGCGTCGAACAAGGGGACGCCGTGCTGGCCGCGCCGGCAGGAACCAAGGAAGCGCCGCTGAAGCTCGACCGCGTGCTGGTGCAAGCGAGCATCGACGCCAAGCAGCGCAGGATCGACGTCAGCGAGTTCAAGCTGCTTGGTCCGGTCGGCGGCATGATGCTGACCGGAAGTCTCGACCTCGGC
>JAFKKS010000150.1 GCA_017304555.1 Hyphomicrobiales bacterium | reverse complement strand
CTTCCCCCTGCTGCGGCTTCTCCTTCGCCATATCGGGAATGATGATTCCGCCCGCCGTGCGCTCTTCCGCCTCGATGCGTTTGACCAGGACACGGTCGTGCAATGGCCGGAATTTCATCTCGTCCTCCTGCCCGCCAAACCAAATTGCTCGATGTCCGAACCGGCAAGAGCCGGCTCGGCCGAAAAATTAGGAAGGGATGGTTGGTTTTCAAGGATTATTGGGGCCGCGGTGAATGCTCTTTGCAAAGCGGCCATGCAGCGCAAACAGAAGGACGGTAACGCGTAGGACGCGGTTATGAAATACGATTCTAGAGACCGAGAGCTTGCACCGCCGGATTGGCCGGCTCGTCTCGCCGGCTGTGCAACGGGACTGGTTCGCTGCGGTCTCGGGCTGTGTCACGCGGAGACAACACTTCGGCGCGCCTCAAGGAGCGCGGTTTCCTGGGAGCACCAACAACAGCCGCGGCAGCCATGAAGGCGGGCGGATCGCTCGCCGGAAAAGATTGCTCCAGCGCAACGTCTATCAGCTCATCCAAGTTGCAGGGCTTTGGTCCATTCATGGTTAGCCTCTTTCACCAAGGAAACGAGCTCCCTGCGGTCCATCCGCAAGCTTCCGCAAATGCTTGTCGTAATGATCTAGGTGGAAACTGCCGACCAGCAAGACCCGCGGAGCCCCCTTGAAAATGCTGGGTGCTTTTCTAATTCATCTCTTGCCACGAGGACTTGCGTGGCGCCGGGTGCCGAAGACCGGGCCCGGCCTGGACGGCCGCCGGACGCGGTGTCCGGCGTTGCTCGTACCCATGTTGCTCACAAGGAGGATATGGCTATGAGGACCTATGATCTGACACCCCTGTGGCGTTCGACCGTTGGCTTCGACCGCCTACTGAACCTCATTGAAAACCCGATGCGTTGGGCCGGCGAGGAGAACTACCCGCCCTACGACATTGAGCGAGCCGGTGAGGACCACTATCAAATCTCGCTGGCCGTGGCCGGCTTCACTCCGGACGACATCACCATCACTGCCCAGCAGAACATGCTGATGGTGGAAGGCCGCAAGGTCGAGAAGGGCGAGCACGAGTACCTCTATCAGGGCATCTCGGCGCGTCCGTTCCGGCGCGTGTTCAACTTGGCTGATTATGTCCAGGTGAAGAGCGCGACGTTCGAGAACGGGCTGCTCAAGATCGACTTGGTGCGCGAAGTGCCGGAATCGATGAAGCCGCGCAAGATCGCAATCGGCACCGCCGGCAACGACAACCAAGCTCTTGAGCATAAAAGCGCGGCCTGAAGAACAACTCTGAGGGCCGACAAGCCCTAACCGGCGAGGATTGCTCGCGCGCGGCGCCGGCCGCGCGGCGGGCAGCCCTTTGGCCAAACCAGAAGAGGATAACCGCGAAACACAAAGGAGACTGACTATGGCAATCAGAGACCTTATTCCGTGGTCCAACCGCGGCCGGGAAGTGAGCGTCCGCCGCGGCGAGGACACCAACCCATTCCTCACCTTGCACCGGGAAATGAACCGTCTGTTCGACGACGTTTTCCGGGGCTTCGATCTCGGACCCTTCGGGAATGACCGTTTCCTTGACCGGGCGATGGGCTGGCCCAACATCGAGGTCAGCGAAACCGATAAGGAAGTGAAGGTCACCGCGGAGCTGCCCGGCCTTGAAGAGAAAGATGTTGAGGTCGAGCTTGCCAACGGCGTGCTCGCCATCCGCGGCGAGAAGAAGACGGAGACCGAAGACAAGGACCGGCTGTTCAGCGAACGCTACTACGGCCGGTTCGAGCGGCGCATTCCGGTCGATGACGTGGAGCAAGACAAGGTCGCGGCGTCGTTCAAGAACGGCGTGCTGACCGTCACGCTGCCGAAATCCCCGACTGCGCAGCAAAAGGTCAAACGCATCGCCATCAAATAAGAACAAAGGGGCGGGTGCGTGGCCAGCGCTCCCGCCCCCCTCGGCCGCGAGGCTCTGCCATGACCGTTCATGTCTTTTCCGATTCGTCCCCGCCCGCAACTCCGCTTGCGCCGCAATTCTTCCCCTGCGACGCGCACGCGGTAATTTACCGGCCGGCGCGCTCGGCGATGACATGTGGGAAGGCGCGGACGCGCGAGTGGAAACTGCGCTTCGAACGTCGCACGCCGCCTTTCATCGAGCCGCTCATGGGCTGGACCGGCGGTGACGACACCCTTGTGCAGGTCGAGCTCTCATTCCCTTCCATGGAGTCAGCTGTAGCCTATGCGCGGCGTCAGGGGCTGACCTACACCGTGCACGGCCCGGCGCAACGCGACCCGGAGCTTCGTGTGATCGCGCCCGCGACGGCCGCGGAGCGCGCTTCCGCCGCGGCGCGCCGCCAGCGGCTTGAATGGGTTGAGCATACGCTAGGGCCGAATGTGATTCGGAACGGCTTCGCTCCGGGCGCCGATCCCGCCGCACGCTATGCGGATCCGCAGGACGTTCTGCACGATGAAAAACTGACGCCCGAGGAAAAGCGCGACCTGTTGCGGCGCTGGGCGCTCGACGCCTATCTGCTGGACTTGGCCTTTTCTAGAGCAACTCCGGAATCGGGAGCCTCGCGGCTCCAGGAGGTGATCGACGCGCTGATTGATCTCGATCAGCCGCCGCGCGCGGATGTACGCAACCTGGAGGACAACGCGGATCGGAAGGCGGCATGAGCTTCACAGATTCGGGCGGGTGCGACCTAAGAAAACTGGTCGAATTCGTCCGTCGTTCGCAGGAGTGATTAACATCGGACATGAAGGAGCTGAGCTATGGGAAACACCTGGAGAAAGGAGACAATCGCTGATGTTGTCAACTTGGTCCTCGGCGGGGGCCTTTTTCTGTCGCCCTGGATCTTCGGATTCGCGGCGGAGATGACCACTAGCTGGAACGCTTGGTTAAGCGGCCTTGTGATCGCCGGTCTCGCGATCGCGGCGCTTGCGGCCTATGCCGAATGGGAAGAGTGGCTAAACCTCGCCGTGGGCATTTGGGTTGCGGTTTCGCCGTGGCTCGTCGCGTTCAACGCCAACACGACCGCAGCTTGGGTCCATCTTGCCGCTGGCGCGGCGGTGGCGCTCCTCGCTGCGGCGCGCATCTGGTTCGCGCATCAGGATCATCCTCGCGTGACCGCCTGACATTCCGAAGCATGGACGAAGGCCGGGTATAAGCCCGGCCTTCCGATGCGGACGGCCCAAAAAGATGGAGATCAGGGGTGGCGGCCAATCCTTATGAGACACTTGGCGTCAAACAGGACGCAACGCAGGAGGACATCCGCGCGGCGTACCGCAAGCTCGCTAAGAAACTTCATCCCGATCTCAATCCCGGCGACCGCAGTTCCGAGGAAAGGTTCAAGGCCGTTTCCAGTGCATATGATCTGCTTGCCGATCCGGACAAGCGGGCGCGCTTCGATCGCGGCGAAATTGATGCTTCGGGCGTGGAGCGTCCTGCCGAGCGATATTATCGCGATTTTCAAGATGTGGGCGGCCACTCCTACGACGGCGCATCCGGCTACGCCGACATGGATGATTTGTTGTCCGGACTCTTCGGCGAGGGCGTCGGAGAGTTTCGTTCGCAATTCAGGATGCGTGGGCAGGATGTCCCGTATCGTCTGGCCGTCGACTTCCTGGAAGCGGTGAACGGCGCGACCAAACGCATCGGCCTGCCGGGCGGCGGAATGATCGATGTCACGATTCCTCCCGGAACGCGGGACGGGCAGGCGTTGCGTCTGCGCGGCAAGGGCTTGCCGGGCAGCGGGGGCGGGCAGCAGGGCGACGCTATCGTTTCGATCGAAGTCCGTCCGCATCCGTTCTTCACCCGCAACGGCGACGACATCGACATTGAGTTGCCGATTACGCTGCGTGAAGCGGTGCTGGGCGCAAAGGTGGAAGTGCCGACGCCGGCCGGCCGCGTGGTTATGAGCGTGCCAAAGGGCGCCAATACCGGGACGCGGTTGCGGCTTAAAGGGAAGGGCGTGGCGAGGCCGGGCGGCGGGCGGGGCGACGCCTATGCCGTGCTCAAGGTCGTACTTCCCGAGCGGCCCGATCGAGAACTGGAAACCTTCGTTCAAGGCTGGACGGCAGGCGAGAAGCACAATCCGCGAGCGCGACTGGAGGCAGCGGCATGATCTCCATTCAGGAGCTCCTTGCGCGTGTGCGCATCGATCAACGGCTACTCGAGAGCTGGGTTGGTGAAGGCTGGCTGATCCCGCAGCGCGGAGCCGAGCCTCTCTTCACCGACATGGACGTCGCGCGTGCGCGCCTCATCCGCGAACTCAAGGAAGATTTCGGGGTGAACGACGAAGGCATCGGACTGATCCTGCATCTCCTCGACCAAGTGCACGGATTGCGCAGGCAGATGCACGAACTGATGGAGAAAACGCTCGAACGGCCAAATCGTGATGGAGCTGTCAGATGACCGGTCAAACCCGTTTCAACATCGGATATGCGATCGCTGCATTCATTGGGGTATTGCTGATCCAATATGTCATGTCCATGGCGACCCAGATCGCCCCGATTCCTTACAGCGATTTTCAGAACCTGTTGCGCGACGGCAAGGTCACGTCGGTGGGCATTTCTGACCGCTTCATCCAGGGTACGCTTAAAGAGCCGCTCCCGGGCGGCCAGAAACAGTTCATTACCACGCGCGTCGATCCGGCGTTCGCGAGCGAGCTAGAAAAGTATGGCGTGCGCTTCACCGGTCAAATCGAGAGCACCTTCCTGCGCGATCTGCTCTCCTGGGTAATGCCGGTCGCACTCTTTTTTGGCCTGTGGTGGTATCTCGGGAAGCGCTTCGCCGATACGCAAGGACTTGGCGGCGGGCTGATGTCCATCGGCAAGAGCAAGGCCAAGATTTACGTCGAGTCTGATACAGGCGTAACCTTTGCCGATGTGGCCGGCGTGGACGAGGCCAAGGATGAGTTGCGCGAGGTCGTCGACTTTCTCAGAAACCCGACTGAGTATGGGCGCCTCGGCGGTCGCATGCCCAAGGGCGTATTGCTCGTGGGTCCGCCAGGCACGGGCAAGACGCTGCTTGCGAAGGCAGTGGCGGGCGAAGCGAAGGTGCCGTTCTTCTCCATCTCCGGCTCTGAATTCGTCGAGATGTTCGTCGGCGTAGGCGCGGCGCGCGTGCGCGACTTGTTTCAGCAGGCACGTGAAAAGGCCCCCGCTATCATCTTCATTGACGAACTGGATGCATTGGGCCGCGCTCGGGGAATCGCCCCCTATGCCGGTGGCCACGACGAGAAGGAGCAAACACTCAACCAGTTGCTCGTCGAACTTGATGGCTTCGATTCACGATCCGGCTTGGTCATTCTCGCCGCCACCAACCGGCCCGAGATTCTCGATCCGGCGCTACTTCGCGCGGGACGCTTCGACCGGCAGGTGCTGGTGGACCGCCCCGACAAGAAAGGCCGAGTTCAGATTTTGAATGTTCACATGAAGAAGGTGAAGCTCGGCCCGGACGTGGATGCCGAGAAAGTTGCAGGCCTTACGCCCGGCTTCACCGGTGCCGATCTTGCCAATCTCGTCAACGAGGCTGCGCTGCTTGCCACACGGCGCGGCGCAGAAGCGGTAACCATGGCCGATTTCGGTAACGCCGTGGAGCGCATCGTGGCCGGGCTCGAAAAGCGTAACCGGCTGCTCAATCCGAAAGAACGCGAGATCGTCGCTTTTCACGAAATGGGCCATGCGCTGGTGGCAATGGCATTGCCCGGGGTCGACCCCGTCCACAAGGTCTCGATCATTCCGCGCGGTGTAGGCGCGTTGGGCTATACCATCCAGCGGCCGACCGAAGACCGCTTCCTGATGACCCGCGAGGAACTCGAAAACAAGATGGCGGTCCTACTTGGCGGGCGCGCCGCCGAACTGATTGTGTTCGGTCATCTTTCGACTGGGGCTGCAGATGATTTGCGCCGGGTGACCGACATCGCGCGTAGCATGGTCACGCGCTACGGCATGTCAGAGAAGCTCGGCAACGTGGCTTATGACCGCGATCCCAGGACGTTCTTGACGGGTCCGGACCTGCCTTCGCCTCCCCGAGAGCGTGAATACGCCGAAGAGACTGCTGCTGCTGTCGATCACGAGGTGAAAACGATCGTAGACAAAATTTTCCAGCGCACGATCGATCTGTTGAAAGCGCGACGCGACATTCTCGAACGGACCGCCAAACGCCTGTTAGAAAAGGAGACGCTGGAAGAAGCTGAATTGTTGGCTCTTGCTGCAGCAGCTCCAGCAAAGCCGGCGGCTATCGCATAGCGGTTTCTCGGCGGGAATAAGTCGGCAGGAGAATGGCCGGAAAAGCCGTCCGGCACGTCGGTCGATATCGTAACCCGCTACATCAGCCATAGCGGGGGGTGACATCATCGAAACAGTGATACGACCCAAGTAACGATCTTGCCGGCGAACAGCGAAACCACCCAGCCGAGCGCGGTGATGATGCTCGTGCCGAGCGCGAACGCTCCAGCGATCTTCCAACGCGTCACCGCGTAGCCGGCGACGATCGGTTGCATGGTTGCGACGGTGTTCGCCAGCGGCTTCATGTCAGCCTCGATCTTTTCGACACGGTCACCGATGGTTTCAAGTTTCTCGCGGTTTTCGCGGTGGTGTTCGGCCGACGTTTGGCGCACCTCGGCAACCGATGCCGAGAGACTCCGCACCTCCGCTTCTATGTTGCCGATCACCCGGCTGATTTCGTCTAGCCTGTTTGGCATTTCTGGTCACTCCGCTCCCCGCGATCAACCGGGTCCAAATGTATTGCGAGCGATGAGGCGTGTTTGCGCAGACGTCAGGTCGCGGAGTTATCGCCGCAGGATGCGCGCGACCTTTTCGATCGACCGTCCGCCGACGTAGGCGGCGAGGATCGTGCCGGTCCAATCGGCGATCATCCCCGTGATTGGGTCAGTGGCGCCGAGCCCGAGCACCTTGTCCCAGACGATCACCTTCCAGAGATAGATGATGATCGGCAGCGCCAGCAGCGGACGGATGATCGCGGTGTACCAGCGTCCCTGCTCGGCGAGGATGATCCTGGAGGCGTCCGCACGCGCGGCGATCTCCGCCTCGATTTCCTTCGCCGCGAGGTCGGCCGCGATCCGGTCCTGCGTGTTCGCGGCATCGAGTTTCGCCTTGTAAGCGTTGATCAGACCGGTGATCACCGGCCCGCCAATGAGGCTCGCGAGCCAGGTCCACATGCCTAGCCCTCCTGCGCGGGCGCGGGACTCTCGGCGAGCTCAGCCTGGTGCCGCTTGTCAGCGAGGTTGCGCAGGAACTGGAACAGCGCTGTGACCGAGATCAGGATGAGCGGCCATGCCCAGGACGGCACCTGTGCAGCGATCGAACTCACGTCGCCGCCGCTCACGATCGGCGCGATGAAGTCGTATCCGCTCACCGCGATACTTGCGGCGACGACGATGGCTGAGGTGAGCTTCTGTTTTATTCCGGCGAACTTCTGGCGCACCGCCGCGAGGAAGCTCTCCTCCTGCTCGTAGAGTTCGCGGAAGGCGGGCCGCGATTTCAGGACGGGACGGATCCAGAACCAGTAGACCGCGAGGAAACTCGTGGCGACGAGGACGAACATCAGCATCGTGTACTCCTTGTTTTAAGCTGCAACGGCAACGAGGTTCGGCATCGGCGCTTGCTGTCGGCGCGCATGCCAGCGGTTGAGCGCATAGACGGCGCCGCCGATCGCGCCTGTGCCGACAAGTGCGATGGCAGCGGTCTCCCAGGGATGAGCGACGACCCAGTCCCAGAAGCCGACGCCGCCGGCAGCGCCACCGGCGGGCACGCCCTTGGTGATGATTTCCTTGGCGGCCTTGGGCGGCGGGACGACACCCTTGGCGGGCAGCTCGAGCTTCGTCGGTGGCGGCAGGGCGACCTCGCGCTTCGCCTTCGGCGCAGTCTCAATCACCGGCAGCGCCGCGAAGCCGACCTGTGTGGGCTGCGGATAGTCCTTCGGCCAGGTGAACGCAGTGATAGTCGAGGGATCGAACACCTCGTCGCACACCATGTCGCCCTGGTTGCCGCCGCGGCCGACAAGGCGGCCGTCGCGGGTGCGGCCGACGACGAGGAAGACGTGGCCTCCGCCGGCGCGCGTCTTGGTGGCGATCGCGCCCACAGCCGCGCCTTTGAGGCGCATGCCGTACCGCGCGAAGTCGAGCGCCCAGAGACTGTCGTCGCCTGGAAGTCCAGAGGCGACCAGGCAATAATTGACGGCAAGCGCGCACCAGGGCGTCGCGTCGTGCTTGTAGCTGCGCGCGATGTTGCCGCCGCAGGCCCTGGCCATGGCGACGATCGCCGGATTGTCGGCAGCGCCCGGGAATTCGTAGAGGCCGAGGATCGCGTTCATCCGCGCGAGCCACGGCGGCGTGCCCGCGACCGGCACAGGCGCAGGGCTCGGCGTAACGCCTTGCGCTTTGCCGGCCAATGCGAGCGAGACCGCCTTCACCTCGGCGACGCGTCTTCCCCAGCCGCGGCCGAAAACTCGCCAGGTCTTGAGCGACTGCAGGAAGGCGAGACGCTCGTCGCAGATGGCGGCGACCAGGACCTGGGGATTGCGCACGCGCGCGTAGGCGAGAACCTGATCGGTGACGGTGCTGGTGTCGTCCGGCAGGCCCACGACGCGGCGCAGCACCTTGCCGCTGCGGCCGATCCCTGAATTTACGCCGTAATCGAAGACGCTGTAGTCGACGCCAGCCGGCAGTTCGTCACAGCGCTGCGCGTCCCAGTAGCGCTTGCGGTAGATAGCCTTCGCCTGCTCGACCGACATGGCGCGAACGTCGGCGGCCGTGGCGTCTGGCTTGATGTACCGGCGGTAGTCCGCGAGCGTGATCCCGAAGTTGGTGGGACCGCCGGGATCGGAGGGGTGATTGCTGTAGCCGCCCTCGTGCGCGAGCAGGCGCCGCAGGGCCTCGTCATAGGTCGAAGCCGCCATTCGCGTCCTCCAAATGAAAAAAGCCGCCTCGCGGCGGCTTGTGTGGTTGTGGTCAGAGCGTGAGCCGATGATGCTTCGGCGTGCGATCAGATCAGGTGAGCTGCTCCACCCAGAAGCGGGTGATGTTTGCCGAGGCGTAGCCGTCAAGCGAGGAGAACTTGTGCTGGAGGCGCAGCGTGTCGCCTGCGGTCAGCGAGATGATGCCTTCCGTGCAGATGATGATCTTGCCGGTGTCGGCGGCGTTGTTGGAGGCGCGCGACGCGGAGGGCAGCACTTCGGTCGCCCCGTTCTTGAGAAGGCGGCCGTGCATCGAGGTCGGCGCGTTCGTGCCGTTCTGCGTCCAGCCGAGCGAATATCCGACCTTGTACAGCCCGCTCGTCGGAGCCGTGAACACGTTCGAAGCGAACGCGTTGGCGGTGTCCAGATCCTCGTTGTTGATGTCGGTGTTGACGTAGGTGGTCGCCGCGTAATGATCGTAGTTGATGTAGGCGGACACCTTCGCGAGCGCCGGGAACGAGACCTTGCCCGACGACTTGTCGATCGACATGCCGGTGTAGAAGGTCGATCCGTCCGGCGAGACCTTGACGGTGAAGTTGTCGTCGGCAAGGAGGCCGAACAGCGCCCGCGTGCTGAAACCGTTCTGGAAGACGAAGGCCGCGTCTTTCGCGGCGGCGCTCTTGTTCAGCGCAATGCGCATGTCGCCGGTGCCGGGCGTCACGTCGTCGTGGCTGAAGAGCGCGGCGTTGGATTTGACGGCTAGCCGGTTGGTATTGTCGGCCGCGGTCAGGATGCCGAGCTTGGTCAGCGTGCCGTTACCGGTGGCCGCAACGGTCAGATATCCGCCCGCGGCGGCGATGTCCGTCCATCCCGATCCCGTCCAGACCGTCAGCGCGCCGGTTGCCTCGTCGAAGCAGGTCCAGCCCTTCTTCGGCGTGAGCTTGAGCCACTGGCCGTTGGTGTAGAGGGCAACATTGAGGTCCCAGGCAGCCCACGCGCCGGTCGCGGCCGAGCCGACCTTGTATCGGTCGCCCTCGGCCGGCGAGCCGGGCGGAGCCGTATGCGTCGAGTCGATCACCGACAGCATGACGATCGCGTCCAGAATCACGATCGCCTGGTTGTGGGTGACGTGCTTCTGCGACTGGCTTGCCGCGATCAGCGGCATGCCGAGATGGGGCGTGTCGGTCATCTGCTTAAACTGTTCTGGTCGCGCCGGTGCCACGCCCATAGGCGAGGCTGACCTGGTAGACCGAGAACTTCAGCTGCGTCTGATTGCTGCCGAAGTCGGCGATCTGCATGGCCGAGGTGTAGACGAAGGTCGGCTGGCTCACGCGCGCCGTGCGCACGACCGCGCCGGTGCCGATATCGACGATGTCCACGTCGTAGAGCTCGACTTCCTCGCCGAGCGGCACGTCGGGCGCTTCCCAGTTGTCGCCGTCGATCCGCGTGCGGCGTATCCAGCTGAGCGTCCAGTCGGACGTACCCGGGTCGCGAACGCCTGCGAGCTGCACCGGGCTGTAGGGCCGCAGCCCGACGCCATCGAATGCGAACGATGTGACCTGGTAGGTCGGATCGTCGATGGTCCTGGTCGACGGACCCCATTTCCAGTTCCAGGGGTTGTGCCGTTCGGTGACCGCGATCGAGGACTGCATGACGGTGGCGTCGAGCACCACAAACGCGGCGCCGGCGCCGACCGGATCGCGCATGGCGTACTCGCTGCCGAGCTGCCCGCGCAGGAGACGCGTGAGCTTGTACTGGTCCGGCGCGATCAGCTCGGCGGTTGCGAACTGCAGGATTTCCCATTCGCCGTCGGCATTGCGCACCGCGCAGGTGTTGCCGCCGGCGAGCACGAACAGGTCATCGAGCGATGAGAGCGCCTGGGTCGATGGAATCTGGACGGTGAGGCTGTTCACCATGTCCCAGTTCCAGAGCGGCCCGGAATAGAAGTCGAACAGCGTCCTGCCGATGATCGAGCGGCTG
>JAFKKS010000230.1 GCA_017304555.1 Hyphomicrobiales bacterium | reverse complement strand
TGCGCGAGCTTTACCAGGTGCCGGGCGTCGCCGGCACGGTGAGGCCGCGCTACTACGTCATCAACTACTACTCGATCGCCAAGGTGAACCCGACGGGCATCATTCCCAAGGGCACGCCGGTCGACCTGAGTCTCCCGCACGATCGCGCAAGGCTGGCAGCATAAACCGATGATCCCACGCTACTCACGACCGGACATGACGGCGATCTGGTCGCCGCAAACACGTTTCCGCATCTGGTTCGAGATCGAGGCGCATGCCGCCGACGCGATGGCCAAGCTCGGCAAGATTCCGAAGTCGGCCGCGAAGAAAATCTGGGCCAAGGGCCGCAAGGCTACCTTCGACATCGAGCGCATCGACGAGATCGAGCGCGTCACCAAGCACGACGTCATCGCCTTCCTGACGCATCTCGCCGAGATCGTCGGCCCCGAGGCGCGGTTTGTGCACTCCGGCATGACCTCCTCGGACGTGCTCGACACCTGTTTCAACGTCCAACTCGTGCGCGCAGCCGATATCCTCATCGCCGACGTGGATACCCTGCTCGCTGCCCTCAAACGCCGCGCCTTCGAGCACAAGATGACTCCGACCGTCGGCCGCTCGCATGGCATCCACGCCGAGCCGACCACCTTCGGCGTCAAGCTTGCGGTCGCCTATGCCGAATTCACCCGTGCGCGGGCGCGACTCGTGGCGGCCCGCAAGGAGGTCGCCACCTGCGCCATTTCCGGCGCGGTCGGCACCTTCGCGCAGATCGACCCACGGGTGGAAGCGCATGTGGCCAAGGCGCTCGGGCTCACGGTCGAGCCCGTCTCCACGCAAATCATCCCGCGCGACCGCCACGCCATGTTCTTCGTCACGCTTGGCGTGGTCGCCTCGTCGATCGAGCGGCTGGCGATCGAGATCCGTCACCTGCAGCGCACCGAAGTGCTGGAGGCGGAGGAGTTCTTCTCCGAGGGACAAAAGGGTTCGTCGGCGATGCCGCACAAGCGCAATCCGGTGCTGTCTGAAAACCTCACCGGCCTGGCTCGCATGGTGCGCGCCTATGCGATGCCGGCGATGGAGAACGTGGCTCTGTGGCACGAGCGCGACATTTCGCATTCGTCGGTCGAGCGCATGATCGGCCCCGACGCCACGGTGACGCTCGATTTCGCGCTCGCCCGCCTTGCCGGCGTGATCGAGCGTCTCGTCGTGTATCCCGACAATATGCGCAAGAACCTGGACCGGCTGGGCGGACTGGTCCACTCCCAGCGGGTGCTGATCGCGCTCACCAAGGCCGGCATGTCGCGGGAAGACGCCTACAAGCTCGTGCAGAGGCACGCGATGCAGGTCTGGCAGGGCAAGGGCGACTTCCTGACACTGCTCAAGGCCGACCCCGCCGTGCGGGCCAAACTCAAGCCCGCGCAGATCGAAGCCAACTTCGACCTCGGCTACCACCACAAGCACGTCGAGACGATCTTCAAGCGCGTGTTCGGCAAAGCCTGACGCCGAACCTCCACTTAGAAACAAAAACGGCGGCTGCCGAAGCAGCCGCCGCTTTTCTTTTCGACGATAAGGACAGCGCGCGTCAGTCCACGGTAACGCCGCTCGCCTTGATCGGCTTCGCCCACTTCTCGGTCTCGTCCTTGACGAGCTTGGCGAGATAAGCCGGCGTCGCGCGGTCGTCGCTCGCGATTTCCGCGCCGAGTCCCGACAAGCGATCCTTAACCGTCGAATCGTGCATGGCCTTCACCATCGCGGCGTTCAGCGTCTTGACAATCGGCTCCGGCGTGTTCT
>JAFKKS010000229.1 GCA_017304555.1 Hyphomicrobiales bacterium | reverse complement strand
AGGCGGTGAAGCTGGCGCTGATGGCCTATGTCGGGGAACACATGCGCGAGCGCGCCGAGCCCGGCCTCGAAGCGATCAGTTAATTTGACTGGGGCCGGCTCGCGCCGGCAGGCGGTGGCCCATTTTGCCCAGCGCTCCACCTCGAAATCCGCGCGGGAATGAGAAGTAAGCAAGTCTTTCAAAGAATCACGAACTCATTGCCGGCGCTAGGTAGGGGACTCATTTGAGCCATTGCGTCACAATTGCAACAAGGGCGATCGCGGCGAGGAAATTGATTGCAAGCCTGTCGTAGCGTGTTGCGATGCGTTTCCAGTTTTTGAGTTTACAGAACATGCGCTCGATGATGTTTCGTCTTCGGTATGCGGCTTTGTTGATGGGATAGGCGACGGCGCGGGCGGCGCGGCCTGGGATGACGGGCTCGATATTGTTTTGGATCAGTTTCTCGCGGAGGCGGTCGGCGTCGTAGGCTTTGTCGGCGATGAGGCGTTTTATAGGTTTGATGACGTCGAGTAGCGGCTCGGCCATCGTGATGTCGGCGACGTTTCCTGGCGTCAGCGCAAGGGCCAGAATGCGGCCGCGAGAATCGGCCAGGCAATGGATTTTCGTTGTGCGGCCGCCGCGCGAGACACCGACGGCCTGCGTCCACTCCCCCCTTTTCCGCCCGACGCCGAGCGGTGCGCCTTCACGACGGAACTGTCGAGCGCGAGTTCATCGGGAAGAGGTCCTGCGGCGGCGACCTTGGCGAAGATGCGCTGCCACACGCCGCGTCGCGCCCATCGCGCATAGCGATTGTAGATCGTCTTGGCGGGGCCGTATTCGGGAGGAACATCGCGCCATCGCGCGCCTGTTTTCAGAATGTGCAGGATGCCGCTGATGACGCGCCGATCATCGACGCGCGGACGGCCAGGCTGATTGTGCGGCAGATGCGGCTCGAGCGCACTCCACGCTTCATTCGACAGCCAGAACAGATCGCGCATGGTTTCCTCCATGCCGCCCAGACCCGTTCGAACAACGAATCAACCAATCTTGACAATTGTTTGATTAGGTCCCCTACCTAGGTCGTAGACTCATAATTTCTGATCCATATTCGGCTTGCGGCGAGGAGGATGGCTGCGAGGAAGTTTCTGGCGAGCTTGTCGTATCGCGTTGCGACGCGTCGGAAGTGCTTGAGCTTGCAGAAGAAGCGCTCGACGAGGTTGCGCTGGCGGTAGAGGACCGGCTCGACTGTGCGCTGGACGATGCGGTCGCGCTGGGTCGGGATGTGGGCGTGTCCGCCTTGGGCGGCGACAAGATCGATCACGGCACGGGCGTCGTAGCCGCGGTCGGCGACGAGGGCGCCGGCAGGCGGCAGACCCTGAAGCAGAGCCGGGACGGCCGCTTTGTCGGAGGCCTGTCCCGGCGTGATCAGCAGCCGGACCGGCAGGCCGTCCTGATCGACGACGGCGTGGATCTTGGTGCTCAGTCCTCCACGAGAACGGCCGATGGCGTGATCCGCGCCCCCTTTTTACCGCTGGCCGCATGCTGGTGGGCGCGCACGATCGAACTGTCGATCAGATGGAGCGACTGCGGCGAGCGCGCCGCCAAGACCTCGAACACCTTCAGCCAGACGCCCGCCTTCGCCCATCTATTGAAGCGGTTGTAGACGGTGGTGCGCGGGCCGTAGCGGGCCGGCAGGTCGCGCCAGGGCGAGCCCGTCCGCAGCACGTAGAAGATGCCGTTGATCACACGCCGATCGTCGACGCGCGCGACGCCCCGCGGCTTGTTCGGG
>JAFKKS010000149.1 GCA_017304555.1 Hyphomicrobiales bacterium | reverse complement strand
GATGCCTGAACATACGATACGCCGCGATCCTTGATCAGGCGCACCGCCTCAAGCTTGAACTCCCGCGTAAACTGACGCCTCTCCATGACCCACCTCCAGCTCCATCAAAACACCTAACTCGGTGTCTTCGGAACCGGGTGCAGGCCAGATAGCCTTCGCCTCATCGATAGCCTTGATAAGAGCGTCATCTATCCGCTGATTGGTAATGAGCTGCACCGCAACTGTGATGGGGTCGTGCGCTATCCTTTTAGCCACCAGAGCAGCGTAAGCCTTAGCCATCTTCCCAATAACCGAGGACTCCGGCTTCGCTGTCTTTGCCGCGGAAATGCGTGAAACTGTCCAGGATGCACTCGCATTTGCTGCTGAGTACTTCAGTTGCTGAAGTTCAACCCTATCGGCGGTCGTCACCCACTCGGCTCCATAGAGTAGGGTGCAGTCGACACCATCCCATTCGCTTCCAGTCCCGGCATCGGCCGACAAACCCTCCAACGCCATTGCATTGAGCCCGGAGTTACGCTCAATGAGGCGTAATGCCTGCCGCATCGCCCAAAACTCGTGGAAATCGTCCCCGGTGTTCGAGCCGCGAGCACCACCAAAGTCAGCCTTCTGTGAACTGGCCATTCTACTTCAGCGAACTCCATTTACGTGTCGAATCGTCCCACATGATCGCAAGCTACTTGTCGAGTCCAAACCTACCAAATGTCGATCTTCGCGTTCGCCGCAGTTGGTTGGGGTATCTCGACAAGTTGATGGTGCTGAACGGAAATGCTGGATGCGATGGTCTGCTGGATGAACGAACGCGTTGAGTACAGAATGGCAGCTATGGCGCATCGGCAGCCAAGAGCTGCCTGTCCGCACTCGGCCCCATTGCGGCGATAAATTTCGTTTCTGGAGGAAGTCCGCGTTCTGCTTGCTATGACCAAGCTCGACGGCGGCGGTGCGACCTCACCGTAGCTTGATGGGCGGTCGATTGCATTTCCAGTGCTTCATGATCGCGTGTTGGCCGCGCTCCCAGTGTCGAAGTCTCTGCGATTTTTGGCATGGTTACTGGCATGCCGAACTGTCCGAGAGGTGTGTTTCACCAAGGTGATCCCACCATCATTTTGCAAATCGGCGGTCGTCGCCGCACGCCTTGGTCAGAAGTCTTTCGGCAGTTCTCATGCAGGAAATCCGCGCGTTCGACGCAAAAGCGGAAATCGGCCTTTTGGGCGAAAAGGGCGGGATTTTACGAGGGCAAGATAAAAGAACATGGCACTACGTCGCTCATGTTCTGGAAAATCTCGTTGTCTGCACACTGTTTAGGTGGTGCGCGAGCGGCTCCCCATTTTTTATCCCCTTGGTGCCGCGATTTCGCGCAAAGCCTTGGCTTTGGTGGTTTTCGACCGGCACCATAGCCGCCGAACGTCCGATTTTCGGCAGCTTCGGCCGGGACGCGACCATGAGCGGCGGCGGCAAAATTGCTTCTAGCCGGAGCCCAATTTTTCCTGCTCGATAAGGGAATGGCGCGACGTAACTCGGCCGGCGGTTAACCCTCCGGCAAGACGGACGATATTGCACCGACCGACTTCGGCCAGCAGGTGCGCAAGGCGATGAACCAGCGCGGCAGATTGCTTGCTGTGGATCAGGGAGACGCCAGCGCCTGTCGTCAGGCGGCGCGGCGCGATCTTTCGCCGCGTCAAGGGAGCAATGGGCAGCTATTCCGGCTTGGCTACTGCCACGATCTCGGAGAGGTCATCCAGAGACGAACCATCGGCACGCGTGAGGCGAGTGGTGACCTCCTGGCCGTCCTGGGTTTGTAGACGCAATCGCGAGGGGCCACCGGGCAGATGGGCTTCCGACCATTCGCGCAAGGCGACCAGCGCCGGCGTGAGCGCACGGCCCTTCTCCGTCAGCCCATAGCCGTTGCGTTGCCGCCGGCCCGGCTCCCGATAAGGTCGCTGTTCGAGGATGCCTTCCGCGACTAGCTTTGACAGCCGCTCTGCGAGCACCGAACGCGGAATGCCAAGATCGTCGTGCATCGCATCGAACCGCTCTACCCCGCACAACGCTTCCCGAAGGATTAGCAGCGTCCAGCCGTCGCCAATGGCTCGGATAGCGCGCGCGAGGGCGCATTCGGCGAGCGGCACGGGAGCATGATGGGGGGAATCGGTCTCGGAGGCGTGTTCGGTCATGCCCCCAGTATAACAGAGTTTGATTTTCATACCCAGAGCAGATATTTTGGGTATGAAAAATGGACTCAGATGAATGTCGCAACCGATCATCACGCCGGAGTTGATAGACCGTCATCGCCGTCGTGCGCACCGGAGCCGAAACGTAGCGATGCGCCTCGCATTTGCTTGCGCTGTTCACTCCCTCTGGAACCTGTTGCCCAAGCTCTCGCGGGGCAGCACCTACAGACCGATCAACCCCGAACCGGAGCACGCCCGCCGCGATGTTGCGGTTGTTGCTGCGCTGGCGCTTGCGCCTGCAATCGGCCTCGGCATCGCACGTTTCGCCTATGCGCTGGTCCTGCCCGACATGCGAGCCGATCTTCACTGGTCCTATGCGGATGCCGGTTGGATGAACACCACCAATGCCGCCGGCTATCTGCTCGGCGCTTTGGTCGCCGCGCGGGCAATCGCGTCGGTGGGCGCATATCGTGCCATGGTGGCCGGTGCATGGGCCTGCGTCGTGGCGCTTATGCTCTGCGCCCTGTTCCGTGACGCTATACCGCTCAACGTCGCCAGAGTGCTGGCCGGACTTGGCGGCGGCTTCGCCTTCGTTTCGGGCGGTGTGCTCGCGGCTGGCGTGGCGCAGCGCAACCCGGAGCGCGCCGCCTTCCTGCTCGGCCTGTTCTATGCGGGGCCGGGCCTTGGCATTCTGCTGTCTGGCGTCGCAGTTCCGTTCACGCTCGAAAGGTTTGGCGCGGGATCGTGGGGCACGGCTTGGGCTGCGCTTGCGGTCCTTTCGCTGCCGCTGGCTATCGGCCTTCATCTAGCACGCGGTGAAAGCGCCGCCGCTCCGCCGTCTGTGCAGGCGAATCCTCGCTACAAGGACATGCGCTGGCTTCTCTGCGGCTATCTGTTTTTCGGGGCGGGCTATATCGCCTACATGACCTTCATGATCGCCTGGGTGCAGGGCAGCAGCGGCGGGGTCAGTTTCCAAGCTCTGTTTTGGGCGATTATCGGACTGGCGACGATGGCCTCGCCGTGGCTTTGGATGGTGATCCTCAAGCGGTTCCTGCACGGGCACGCCTTTGCAGTCCTGACCGGCATCACCGCCATCGGAGCCATGCTGCCGCTCATATCCAATACGGTGCCCATGCTGCTCGCATCGGCGGCATTGTTCGGCAGCGCATTTTTCGCGGTGGTGGCTGCGACGACCGTCTTCGTGAGACGCAACTTCCCGCAAGCGCGATGGCCGTCTGCCATCGGCGTTCTCACCGTCGTCTTCGGGATCGGCCAGATGCTCGGGCCGGTCGCTATCGGCTTCGTCAACGATGTGATGCAGAGCCTCGAAAGCGGTCTGTGGGCGTCTGTGATGCTGCTGTTTATCGCCGCGATGCTTGGCGCATTGCAGCGGGATCGTGAGACGGCATGAGACGGCGGCAGGGTAGATTCTCGGATCACGACCAATCATCCAAGCTGTTGAGCGGCCGCGTTCCAATGGCCGCTCTGATACAGACATGCGCTGTCGCCGAACATCTGAACTTCCGTCATGCCGCCAAAGCGCTGGGTGTCAGCCTGTCCAGCGTCAGCGCCCGCGTGAAGACATTGGGGGACCTTGGCGTTCTCCTATTTGAGCGTCACGCGCGAGGCGTCCGGCTGACGGAGGCCGGACGCCAATTTGTCGCGAGCGTATCCGCCGGCATCGACCAACTTGACCACGCCATGAAGACGGCCGGCTCACTGGCGCGCGGCGAGGAAGGATGTTTGCGGATCGGGCTGCATATGCCACCCTTGGCTGGATTCCTCGCCGATCTGCTTGCCCGTCATCATGAACAATATCCCCGCATCGGCATCGACATAACAGAGGGGCGATCAGCCGACATCATGCAATTGGTGCGGGAAGGTCAACTCGACATTGCCTTCGTCATCGGAGCGCCGAAGGCCGAGGATTGCCATTCTCGCTTGCTATGGTCGGAGGCGATGATGGCCGTAGTTCCGGCTGGCCATCCCCTTACGGATCGTCCAACGCTCGGGTGGGCAAACCTCACGGCCGAAACTTTCCTTGTCCGATATGGCGGAACCGGCCCGCAGGCGCACGACCACGTAACTCGGCGGATTGCGGAGCTGGGCCATCATCCCCGGATTCTGCGTTGGGACGTTGGCCGCGAGACGCTGTTTCATATGGTTGCCCAAGGCTGGGGCGTGACGATCACCACGGAGTCGGTGGCATCCGTTCCCGTTTCCGGTCTTGTCTTTCGCCCCATTTCCGACGAGTCGGAACGGGCAGAGTTTCATGCCGTATGGTCGCCCTACAACCGCAGTCAGACGCTTCGGAACCTGCTGGACCTGGCCGAGCAGATGAAACGCGGGTCGGTCCGATGACCGTCGGGAAAGCCTTATTGCTTCGGACAGGAGGCCGGAGCGCCGTCATCCCGTCAAGGCCAAGCCGCTGCGCGGTGGCGCTGCGCGCCAGCCTTGACCGGATGCCGCCGCCCCGGCAGGGGCTTGGGAAGCAGATAAGGCGGGAGGTGAGCGCTGGCGCTCCCCTTCCGACAGTAAACGCGGAGGCGATGATGAATCGTAACCCGTCCTATTTGCCGCCGATGGCTCGCTATGGCCGCACGACCTTGTTTTTCCTTTCCGGTTCTTCGCTGGAAGCTGCTTCATGCCTGTTTGAGTCCAACAATTTGCAGGCGGTTGCATGGGAGACGACACCGAGCCGAGGCCGGAGCGGTTCAGACCGGTCAACGACAATACCGACCCGCAGGGCGAGCCGGACGCCGAGACGTGGCGCAGGATCGACCACGCAGCCTTGACGCTGGCCCGCATCATCGGCCGGCGCATGGCGCGTGAGGATTTCGAGCGGCTGACCGCCGCAAACGACAACAGGCCCTTTGAAGCCGGCAACACGGGGGACGGGGCCGAAACCGATTGAAAGGATCGCCCCTGTGACTGTTGCCCGTTCAGCGCCCCGCGTCGCCCTCTACGCCCGCTATTCCTCCGACAACCAGCGTGACGCCTCCATCGAGGACCAGTTGCGCCAATGTCGCGAGCGCGCCGCCCGCGAGGGTTGGACCATCGTGGAGAGCTATTCTGACCGCGCCATCTCCGGCGCATCGCTTATCCGCTCCGGCATCCAGTCCCTTCTGGCCGATGCGCAAGGAGGCCGCTTCGACCTGGTGCTGTCCGAGGCGCTGGACCGCATCAGCCGCGATCAGGAGGACGTGGCGGGCGTCTTCAAGCGCCTGCGCTTCGCGGACGTTACCATCTTCACCCTGTCCGAAGGCGAGATCAACGAGCTTCATGTCGGCCTGAAGGGGACGATGAACGCTCTGTTCCTGAAAGACCTCGCCATCAAGACCCATCGCGGCATCAGGGGCCGCGTGGAAGCCGGCAAGATCGGTGGCGGCAACGCCTATGGCTATCGCGTCGTCCATCAACTTGACGCGCGCGGCGAGCCGATCCGGGGCGAACGTGAGATCATCGAGGAACAGGCCGAGATCGTGCGCCGCATCTTCCGCGAGTATGTCACCGGCAAGGGACCGCAGCGCATCGCCGCTGACTTGAACCGCGACGGCATCCCGAGCCCCACTGGAAAGCGCTGGAACGACACCACCATCCGGGGCAACCGGATCATCAGTTCCGGCATCCTGAACTGCGAACTCTATGTAGGTGTCATCCGCTGGAACCGACAGAAGAAGCTCAAGAACCCCGATACTGGCCACTTCGCCTATCGGCTCAACCCTGAGAGCGATTGGATACGCGCGGAGGCTCCCGAGCTTCGCATCGTGCCGCAAGAGCTATGGGATGCGGCCAAGGCGCGGCAGGATGAGTTGACGGCACTCTACAGGAACCAGATCGAGGCATCGCGCGAGGGCATGAAGCGCAGCCTTGCCAAGAACGGAGCGCTAAACGCCACACACCGCCCGCGCACCCTTCTGTCCGGCTTGTTGTTCTGCGGCTGTTGTGGCGGCTCCTATGCCCGTCGCGGACAGGACCGCTATGCCTGCACCAACCATGTGCTCGGTAACGGCTGCGACAATGCCCGGACTATCGCCCGCGAGGCGCTGGAAGCTCGTGTGCTGTCCGGCCTACGCGAGCGCATGATGACTCCGGACATGGCGGCGGAAGCTATGCGCGCCTATGCAGAGGAAACCAACCGCCTCAACCGCGAGCGCCGCCAGACGGAGGATGCGACCCGCCGCGATCTGGCCGAGACAACTAAGGCCGTTGCCGAAATCGTGCGCGTCATCGAGCAAGGCGGATGGCACCGCGCGCTTTCCGACCGACTGACCGAACTGGAGGCAAAGCAAGACAGCCTCACCGCCCGCCTGTCGAAAGCCCCGCAGGACGTTCCCCACATTCATCCCGGCATCGCCGAAACCTACCGGCGCAGGATCGAGCGTCTGACCGCTGCACTCAACCATCCCGACGACGCGGCGGAAGCGGCCGAGGCTATCCGTGAGATCATCGACCGCATCGTCATCACCCCCGGCCCGATGCGCCGCGACTTCTCCGTCACCCTGCAAGGTGAGCTTGGCACAATCCTCGACTGGATCGAGCGCACCGGAAAACCCGGCTACAAACCCAAGCCGGACGCCGCATCATCGCGTTTGTCAGTCTCGGTCAAAGCTCGGGCTTGACCCGGGCATCCATCTTCTTCGAAAAACGATGGATTGCCGGATCGAAAGGGCGTCCACGCCCGTCTTCGACGGGCTAAGTCCGGCAATGACGCTTGAGAACTTCGCGGCGATCGCCGCATGAGACATTGACGAGAGCCCCATGACCGATCCGATTTTCGCCGGCCTCAAAGTCATCGACTGCGCGAGCTATATCGCCGCGCCGGCCGCTGCGACGATCTTTTCCGACTTCGGCGCCGACGTGATCAAGATCGAGCCGCCCAGCGACGGCGACCCTTACCGCAAGCTTTCGAGCCTGCCGGGCTATCCGGTCAGCGAGCATAATTATTGCTGGGTGCTCGACGCCCGCAACAAGCGCAGCCTCGCGCTCGACCTGCGTAAGCCCGAGGGCCGCAAGGTCATCCAGAACCTCGCAGCGCAGGCCGACATCTTCATCACCAATTATCCGCTGCAGACCCGCGAACGCCTCGGGATCAGTTACGCCGCACTCAAGCCGCTCAACGATCGCATGATCTATGCCTCCTTCACCGGCTACGGCGAGACCGGCGCCGAGGCGAACAAGCCGGGCTTCGACAGCAACGCCTACTGGGCGCGGTCGGGATTGATGGACCTCGTGCGCCCCGACGCGAAATCGCCGCCCGCCCGCTCGCTGCCCGGCCAAGGCGACCATCCCTCCGCCATATCGCTCTTCGCCGCCATCGCCATGGCGCTCTATCAGCGCGAGCGCACCGGCAAGGGCACGCAGGTCGGCACGTCCCTCATCGCCAACGGCGTGTGGTCAAACGCCTGCTTCTCGCAGGCGAAGCTGTGCGGCGCGACTTTCATTGATCGTCCGGCGCATGAAGATCAGCCGAACGCCGTCGTCAGCCACTATCAATGCGCCGACGGACGCTGGCTGATGCTCTCGCTGCTCGACGAGGATCGCCAATGGCCCGGCCTGGCGAAGGCGATCGGTCGCGGCGATCTGGTGGGCGATCCGCGCTTCGCCGAAAAGCCGGCGCGGCGCGACAATGCGCGACAACTGACAGCGATCCTCGACGAAACCTTCGCCTCGAAGCCAATTGCCGAATGGCGCAAGATCCTCGACGCCGGCGGCGTGATGTTCAGCATCATCGGCACGGTGGACGATCTGCCGACCGACGAACAGATGCTGGAAACGAAGGTTCTGGTGCCGTTCGAGGGCGACACCATGCTGACGATCAACAGTCCGTTCTGGGTCGATGGAACCGACAAGGTTCCGCCGCGTCATGCGCCCGACGTCGGCCAGCATACCGATGAGGTGCTACGCGATGCCGGCTATGGCACCGACGCGATCGCGGCATTGCGCGCGGCCGGCGTGGTGAGCTGACGCAGGAGCCGTGCGTGCGCAGCGCTAACTCAAGCGACGCGCAACAGCGACGCTTCCGAGCCGCTCTGCTCGAAGAGGTGCAGATTCTCGATCGCCGCGAACGTCTCGATCTCCGCGCCGGTCGAGAAATCCAACTCCGGATCGACGTCCGCAACACGAATGTCCTGGCCACCGACGCGCACAACGAGGATCTGCTCGTCGCCGAGTTGCTCCGTCACCATGAGCTTCCCGGTCACGCCCACCTGTCCGTCGCCGGAGGGCGCGCCTAGGCGCAGATGCTGCGGCCGCACGCCGACACGGACATGCTTGCCCACGCTGTTGCCCAATTTAGGGAAACGCTGGTTCGGGAGCTTGAACGTGAGCCCCTCGCCGCTGAGCTTGAAATTGTCACCTTCACTGGCCACGGCCATGTCGACGAAATTCATGGCGGGAGAGCCGATGAAGCTCGCAACGAAGCGGTTGGCCGGCGTGCGGTAAAGCTCGAGCGGCGTGCCGACCTGCTGCATCACGCCGTCTTTCATGACGACGATGCGGTCGCCGAGCGTCATCGCCTCCACCTGGTCGTGCGTGACGAAAATCGAGGTGGTGGGCACGCGGTGGCGCAGTTCCTTGATCTCGAGCCGCATCTGCGCGCGCAACTGCGCGTCGAGGTTCGACAGCGGCTCGTCGAACAGGAAGACCTTCGGGTTGCGCACGATGCAGCGCCCGAGCGCCACGCGCTGCTGCTGGCCGCCGGACAACTGTCGCGGCCGGCGATCCAGCAGCGGCTCGATCGAGAGGATGCGTGCGGCGCGCGCGATCGCCTCGTCGATCGTCGCGGTCGGCACCCTGCGATTGCGCAGGCCGAACGCGAGATTGTCGCGCACGCTCATATGCTGGTAGAGCGCGTAGTTCTGGAACACCATCGCGATGTCACGATCCTTTGGTTGCAGATCGTTCACGACCCGCCCGGCGATCGAGATGGTGCCGCCAGTGATCTCCTCGAGCCCGGCGATCATGCGCAGCGTCGTCGACTTGCCGCATCCGGACGGGCCGACGAACACAACGAATTCCCGGTCTTTGATCTCGAGATTGAAATCGAGCACGGCAGTCACGTTGCCGTATTTCTTCTGAACGTTCTTGAGAACAACACCAGTCATGGTCAGATCCGCAAGCCTTGAACAACGTATTTTTGACCGAAGATCGTGATGAGCAATGCGGGGGCAAGCGCAATGATCGCCGTTGCGCTCATCAAGTGCCACTCCATGCCCATCTCGTGCACGAACTGCGCCATCACGACCGTCAGGATCGGAACTTCATGCGCCGTGAGGATCAGCGCGAACAAGAACTCGTTCCACGTGTAGAGCCAGCACAAGAGCGCCAGCGCCGTGATGCCGGGAAGCGCCGCCGGCAGCGCAACGCGGATGAACGCGCCCCACCGCGAGCAACCGTCGATCATCGCGGCATATTCCATCGACGGATCGATGCCGTCGAAGAAGCCTTTCATGATCCAAGAGAAGAAGCAGATGTGGACAGCGACATGCGGGAGCAGAAGGCCCCAATAGGTGTCGAAGATGCCGAGGTTGATGGTCACGAAATAGAGCGGCAGCACCCATGACACATAAGGAACGCAACGGAACACGTAGATCAACGAGAACCAGGTGTTGGGAATCGCGCCCCTGAACCGAGACAGCATATAGCCCGACGTCGCCGTGACACCGAGGGATAGGATCGTGGCGAGCGTCGCGATGAGGAAACTGTTGAACAGCGCCTTGAGAACGACCGGTTGCTCGAGCACTTCGAAGAAATTCTCGATCGTGATCGTTGAGCCGCTCTGGACGTTGAAGACCTCCGATGCTGGCCGCAGTGAGGTAAGCAACAGCCAGAACACCGGAAATGCAAAAATTAAGCAGACGCCAATAGCCGCGAAAATGAACAATATGCGCGCGCCGCCGGGCGCCAAGGCGCCGAAAAATCCGACCGACCTTTGCTGCGCCAAGGAAACGTCCGTCATCGGGACACCTCTACGAAGCGGTTGAGAATGCGATAGAGTCCCATGGCGAACACCACAATCACGATCGCGCCGATGACGGCGGCGGCCGATCCGCGCCCGAGATTAAGGAACTGAAACGACTCTACGTAGGCGTAGAGGCTGAACAACTCAGTCGCACGCGCAGGGCCACCGCCCGATATCGTCCAAACGATGTCAAAGGTGCGGAACGCGTCGATCGCGCGAATAACGATGCAGACCACCATGACAGGCCGCAGCATCGGCAACGTGATGTAGCGAAAGGTGCGCCAGGGCCCTGCGGCGTCGATCTGCGCCGCCTCGAAGGGCTCCGGTGGCAAGCTCTGCAAGCCGGCTAGCAGGATCAACGCGAACCAAGGGGTCCACAGCCACACGTCAGTGAGCAGGATGACGAAAAATGCGGTCCATCGCCCTGTCAACCATGTGACGGGCTCCAGTCCAAGGCCCTGGAGTGCGGCGTTCACGACGCCGAACTGATCGTTGAACATCCACCGCACCATGATTGCAGCAATCACAGGCGCGACCATCAACGGCAGCAGGACGAAAGATTGTACGAGTAACCGTCCGGGAAATTTCTTATTGAGCATCAACGCGATCAAGAGACCGAACACGAGCGAGCAGATGACGGTCACGATCATGAAGCCGAATGTGTTCGGCATGACGATCTGAAGGAATTCGCGGTCCTTCAGAACGTGGATGTAGTTGGCGAGCCCGACGAAGGTGCGCTTCGGGTCGTTCAGCGCCCAATCTCGAAAGCTGACATTCGCGCCCGTCAGGATCGGCACGACCTGAAACAGGAGCAAGACGAGAG
>JAFKKS010000228.1 GCA_017304555.1 Hyphomicrobiales bacterium | reverse complement strand
CTTCTCCGGCACCATTTCGACAACCTCGGCTTCGAAGCGGAGATGCTCATAGCCGGGATAGGTAATATGCCCCGCGGTTGTTTGGCCTTGCACAAACGGACCGTAAAGCTTCACGCGAAACCACGTGCCGAATTCCTGATGATCGGTCAGCGCCCGCCATACGCGAGCGACCGGCGCTTTCAATTCGATGGTTTTTTCGATGCGATCACTCATAAGCAACCTCCTGGTTGCCTATCCTCTTAAACCGCGGAACGACGATTGGCAACCATTCAGTTGCATTTCTCTCAGCAAGAAGGCGTGCTGGACGTCCCGCTCCCCTTTGGCGTATGCCGCAAGGATTGGTGACGGCCCGAGAACGAGGACTGATCGATGCGCATTGCGACAATGGCGACGGGCGGCGTGGGCGGTTATTTCGGAGCCCGGCTCGCCGACGCGGGACACGATGTCTTCTTTATCGCGCGCGGCGCGCATCTCGATGCCATTCGCAAAAACGGCCTCAAGGTCGACAGCCCGCTCGGAAACTTGCAAATCACCAACGCGACCGCGACCGACGATCCGAAGAGCGTCGGGCCGGTCGACGTCGTCCTTTTCGCGGTGAAGCTGTGGGACACCGAAAAGGCGGGCGAGATGACGCTGCCACTGTGCGGGCCGAACACGCGCGTCATAACGCTGCAGAACGGCATCGACAGCGTCGAGCGCTTGTCGAAAATCCTCGGCGCCGATCGCGTCATCGGAGGAACGGCGCAGATCGCGACGGTGATCGCCGGCCCCGGACACATCAGCCACACGAGCCAGTTCGCGCGCATTCGCTGCGGGCGCACCGACGGCGAGCTCGACGCCTATCTCGGCGCATTTGTCGCCGCGGCGAAGAAGGCGACGATCGACATCGACATCGCGCCTTCGATCATGACGGCGCAGTGGGAGAAGTTCGTGTTCCTCGTCGGTATGTCGGCGCTGACCGCCGCGACCCGGCAGCCGATGGCCGCGGTCCTCGGCAACCCGGAACACAAGCAATGGCTGCACGACGTCATGGCGGAGGTCGTCGCTGTCGGACAGGCCAAGGGCGCGGGATTGCCGGCAAACTTCACCGAGGACCGCATGCAGTTTCTCGCCACCGTACCGCCCGGCATGAAGGCCTCGATGGCGCACGATCTCGAGCGTGGCAACCGCATGGAGCTCGACTGGCTTTCCGGCAAGGTCGTCGCGCTCGGCCGCGAACTCGGCATTCCGACGCCGGCGAACGAGCGCGCCTACAAAATCCTCGAGCCGCACAAGAACGGGAAGTGACGAAGGGCGCCTGTGGAGGCTGACGAGGTGCAGCCGAGCTTGTCCCGGGCATCCAGTCTTTCCAAGAAAAGAAGACGTGGATGCCCGCAACAAGTGCGGGCATGACGGAGCAAGTTGAACGTCGCTCGATCTAGCGTCGCAGGCCTAAATTCTCCGCAGGCGCGACATTGCCAGACGTCTCTTTTGGTGCGCGGACGTGGATGACCGCGAGATCATCCGTGTAGGCGCGCTTCCAGCCCGGCAGGCGGTCCAGCAACGCCACGGCCGGCATCTGCGGATTGAGCAGCGTCGCATCGATCTTGTATTCGTCGAGCAGACGCACGAAGTCGGGCAAGTTCTGCAGCGTCACCGCACGGTGATGCCGCATGACGAACGCCGAGCCGTAAAGCTCCGTGCGCCCGTCGATGAACGGCGCAATGCCGGATGCAATGAGGTAGCCGCCGAAATCGTATTCGTTGAGCACGTGTGTGGGCGCAATCTTCTTCAGCGCC
>JAFKKS010000227.1 GCA_017304555.1 Hyphomicrobiales bacterium | reverse complement strand
CTTGATGGCGTCCGCGCCGGCATCGATCAGCGCCTTGGCGCCGTCATGCGTCGCGACATTGCCCGCGGCGACCTGCACCTTGTTGGAGAGGCGCTTGATACGGTCCACGGCTTCGAGGACGCGCTTCGAGTGGCCGTGCGCGGTGTCGACGACGACGAGGTCGACGCCTGCCTCGACCAGAAGCTCGGTGCGCTCAAAGCCGGCATCGCCGACGGTGGTCGCGGCGGCGACGCGCAGGCGGCCCTGCTCGTCCTTGCAAGCGTTCGGGTTCGTGACCGCTTTTTCCATGTCCTTGACGGTGATGAGGCCGACGCAACGGAAGTCGTCGTCGACGACGAGAAGCTTCTCGATGCGGTGACGGTGCAGCAGCCGCTGCGCCTCGGCCTGGCCGACATTATCGCGCACCGTGACGAGGTCCTCCTTCGTCATCAGTTCGCTGATCGGCTGGTCCGGATCGTGCGCGAAGCGCACGTCGCGGTTGGTGAGGATGCCGACGAGCTTGCCGGCGCGGCCACTTCCGCCGCCTTCGACGACCGGGATGCCGGAGATCCCGTTGGTCTTCATCAAATCCAGGGCTTCGTGCAGTTTGGCGGCAGGGTGGATGGTCAAGGGGTTCACGACCATCCCTGACTCGAACTTCTTCACCTGCCGGACCTGGGCTGCTTGAATGGCCGGGTCGAGGTTGCGGTGAACGACGCCGATGCCGCCGGCCTGCGCCATGGCGATCGCCATCTTGGCCTCGGTCACCGTGTCCATGGCCGATGCCATGATCGGCAAATTGAGCGAAATCGTCCGGGTCAGGCGCGCGTGGATGTCGGCATCCGACGGCATCACGTCCGAGAGGCCGGGCTGTAACAGGACGTCATCGAATGTAAACGCGTCCCGCAACCGTCTTTCTACTAGCTTCGCCATGGCCAACTCCGGATCCGCGCCGGGCGCGGAGAATGAAACCACCCGCGCCGCAGGCAAAAGGCCGGCGGCCGACTCGAGCGGCGATTGAGGTTGACGGCGGTCGGTAGCATAGCTCCCGCGAAAAAACGAGGGCTTGGGATGTTTGCGAACCCGGTCGCCGTCCAATATGCAGACGCTTCCCGCGGTGACGTATTGCAAGGGGATTGGCCGATGTCCATCCAAGCCGTTCTGGCGCCGCTGTTTGTCCAGATAATCCTCACCCTCGTGCTTCTCTATGGCATGGGAGGGCTGCGCGGTGTCGCCTTGCGGTCGGGCACGGTACGCCCCGAACAGATGGAATTGCAGACGTCCGGGTGGCCCCAGCGCGCCACCCAGTTCAGCAATTGCTTTCGCAACCAGTTCGAACTGCCGGTGCTGTTCTATGGGGCGGTGATCATTGCCTGGGTCACGCGCAAGGCGGACCTGCTGTTCGTCATCCTGTCGTGGCTTTTCGTCCTATCGCGGATTGGGCATGCGCTCGTCCACGTCACATTCAACCGGGTGCCGGTGCGCGGCGGCGTTTATGCGATCGGCGGGTTCATCCTGACCGTCCTGTGGGGCGTGCTGATCGTGCGCGTGATGCTCGGCCCATGATGCGTTTCCCGATCCTGCGCCGATGACCCCCGCCGCCCGCCTTTCCGCCGCTATCGAGGTGCTCGCCGAGATCGGGGAGCGCCGCCGGCCGGCCATCGACGCACTCAAGGACTGGGGTCTGGCGCACCGCTTCGCCGGTTCGGGCGATCGCGCCGCGATCGGCGGGCTCGTTTATGACGCGCTCCGGCGCAAGGCGTCGTCAGCTTGGATCATGCGGAGCGACACGCCGCGCGC
>JAFKKS010000148.1 GCA_017304555.1 Hyphomicrobiales bacterium | reverse complement strand
CACCTCGAAGTCACTTCCGCGTGCAGATCACGCGCAGGATGCTCGGCTTCGTCGCGCCGCTGCCGGCGGGCTGCGTACTCTCGGCTGCAACGCCGCCGAAGGGGATCATCAGCGCGCGGATGCGATCTGCGGAAATCAAGGTGGCGCGCGCGCTGTCGCGCGATCCCAGCGTGATTTGCGGCCGCAGATCGACGATGCCTGTGAGCTTCCCTTCGCGGTCGAGCGCCGCAGCGCCCGCGAAGCCGGGCAGCGGGGTCGGCGCGAGCGTGGGACCAACGGCCGTGGCGGCGACTGTGGTGGTGGCGTCCGCGCCATTCTGCATCGACGGATCGGCGATGCCGCGCAGGTTCAACGGTCCGTCATGGCCTGCATTGGCGAGCGAAATCGGCTGCAGGCCGCGCACGCCGTAGACGCGCAGCACCGCCAAGCCTCCGTCTTTTTCAGCACCCGCGACAACGGCAGGTCCGGCGCCTGACACCGTGATCGTCTGACATTCCTCGGTCACCTGTCGTGAGGTCGCGAGGTGTCCGGCGCGATCGAGAACGACGGCGGTGCCGTATTCGACCTTGCGATGCGTCATCGGCTCGCCCGCCGTCATTGAGGGGGCGGTCGCAAAGGCGTTCGACATCGCGATCACGATGGGATCGAACGTGCCCTCCATCGCCTGGTCGTAGAGGATGCTGAAGCCGCGAATGCCGCCGTCCTTCTCCTGGGCGCGCACGTAGAACTTCTTGAGGCCCTGCGAGCCGGTGACGACGAAGAAGTCCGGGCGCAACACGTTATAGCTCGGCTTGCGTTGCGCCGGCTCCTTGCGCTGTGCGTCGTAGGCCGCCTGCAAGGTGGTGCCGGGCGGCATCTTGAACGTCTCGATCTGGACCTCGCCATGGGCGGACGCCCAGCGGGAGCCGGCCGCGGCGCGCACGGCTGCACCGACGAGTTTCGCCGGAATGCCGAGGCGCACGCCGGTCATCGGTTCGACGACGATTTGCCAGCCCGCCGCCGTGCGGCGCTGCTTGGCTGCGCGCGACAGGGCCGTCCGTTCGGGCGGGTTGAGCACGCCGGTATCCTTGCCGCCCCGGCGCTTCTGGAAGGCCTTCACTCCTGCGATGGCGCGGTTATTGAAGTCGCCGCTGACGACGCCGTTGTAGTCTCCCGTCCAGACGAGATCGTCCTGGATCGCGATGCGGTCCGCCTCCGGCATGGCGGCATAGGAGGTGGTGACGGGATTGGGCGCGGGCGCGGGCGCCGGGCGCTTAGGCGCGGCGCCGGCGATGGCCGGAAGCAGCGCCGCAGCGAGCGCGGTCGCAGGCAGTGCGATCGCAACCCAGGTTCTCATTTCCATCCCCGCCCGTGATACATACCTATGACGTTAGCCGAACCAGAGCGTCCGGCAAATGCGCTGTTATAAGGATCAAAGCCGCCGATGCTCGGCCAGGATGAAATCGAACGTTACGCACGCCATATCGTGCTGCGCGAAGTCGGCGGGCCGGGGCAGGCGGCGCTGAAACGCGCGCGCGTCCTCGTGATCGGAGCGGGCGGGCTCGGCGCGCCGGCCTTGATGTATCTCGCGGCGGCCGGGGTCGGCACCCTTGGCGTCATCGATGACGATACGGTGTCGCTCTCCAACCTGCAGCGGCAGATCATCCATGCGACGCCGGACGTCGGCCGGCCAAAGGTCGAGAGCGCGGCGGACGTGATCGGCCGCCTCAACCCGCATGTGAAGGTAGAGCCGCATCAATTTCGCCTTACGGCCGAGAACGCGGTCGATCTCATCGCCGGCTACGACATCGTCGCCGACGGCTCTGACAACTTCACGACGCGCTACCTCGTTTCGGATGCCTGCTTCTTCGCGCAGAAGCCGCTGGTGACGGCCGCGATCGGCACTTTCGATGGCACGCTGACGACGATCCGGGCGCATGAAACAGGCCCTGACGGGCGCCCCAACCCGACCTATCGCTGCTTGTTCCCGGAACCGCCACCGCCGGGCTCGATCCCGGCGTGCGCCGAGGCCGGGGTCCTCGGCGTGCTGCCCGGCATCCTCGGCTCGATGACGGCGCTCGAAGTCATCCGCGAGATCGTGCATTTCGGCGAGGGGCTGGTCGGGCGCGTTGTCATGGTCGACGCCCGCTCGATGCGGTTCACGACGCTGGATTATGGCTGGGACCCTGAAAACCCGCTGACCGGCGAGCGGCCGACGATCCGGGCCCTTGCGGAAATCCCCGGCTGAACCGCGGCGAAATACCCTGGGTCGGGCGGAAATCGATACCGCCGGTTAACCATCCCTTGAAATTTCGCCGTCTAAAACTGTGCGTGGCGGCGCGGCAGCATGGCGCCGCTGACCTTGCCGCGAGGCGGCGGGTGGGAACGACGAGAACCCGGCACGCGCGATGCAACTTTTTCGACCGAGCGGCGTAGTCTTGAGGACGAAGGGTGGGGCCGCTTCGTCGACGGGGGGAGCGTTCGTGTCTTTTCGCCGTACAGTCATCCATCTTCTCGGTATTGCCGCGCTGGTTTCCGGTTGCGCAGCCTTTGCAAGCGCGCCAGCCTCGGCGCAAGGCTTCTTCGATGCGCTTTTCGGTGCTTTCAGCGGCCGGGATTCGCACCCTTCCTCGTCCTCATACGCGCCGCCCGGCGCGCGCCCCTATGATGAGCGCTACCCTGGCGGCGCGCCGGAATCGCATGCGTCCGCAGGCTCAGGCCGCGGTGGCGGCGTCTATTGCGTGCGGCTCTGCGACGGCCGCTATTTCCCCGTGCCGCGCGCCGGCCAGGGCATATCCTCCACCAAGGTCTGCAACGCATTGTGCCCGATGGCGCAGACGAAGGTCTTCAATGGCGGCGACCCGACGCATTCGGTCGCTTCGGACGGTACGCGTTATGCGGACCTGCAAAACGCGCTGGCTTATCGCGAGCGTGTCGTCCCCGACTGCTCGTGCACCGGTCACGGACCCGGCGGGCTGGCGCGGATCGATATCGATTCCGATCCGACCTTGCGTGAGGGCGATGTGGTGGTGAAGTCCACCGGCCTCGTCGCGTTCAACGGCGCGGCGAGCTATCCGTACAAGGCCGGCGACTTCACGCCGATCGGCAGCTACGCGCGCATCGCCAGCGACGTGCGCAAGACGCTGTCCGAACTGAAGGTCAACACAACGGTGCACTCGAACGCGCCGGTCGAGAAACTCGCGGCAGCGCGTGATGAGGCGCCGGTGCGCGCCGCCAGACCGAGGCCGCAGCAGCCCCAGCCGCGCCGCGCCCGCGTGCAGGAAGCCCCCACGCGCGACGCCTGGAGCGGAAATCCGTTCGCCGATTTGTTCCGGTGACGTGAGGCTTCGGCCACAGTCTTGAATTGCGCCAACAAGACGTGGATGGCCGGAACAAGTCCGGCCATGACGACGGTGGAACTATCGTTCCAGCTCCGCGACCGTTGCATCGGCGAGCGACAGCGAACTCGTGAGCCCCGGCGACTCGATTCCGAACAGATTGACGAGATTGGGCACGCCGTGCGCCGCGGGGCCTTCGATCACGAAATCGACGGCAGGCTCGCCGGGACCGCTGAGCTTCGGGCGGATGCCGGCGTAGTCGGGAACGAGCGACTGGTCGGGCAGGCCCGGCCAGTAGGTGCGGATGCGCGCATAGAACGAGTCGGCGCGCGACGGGTCGACGGCATAATTCTCGTCCTTGATCCACTCGACGTCGGGGCCGAAGCGCATGCGGCCGGCGAGGTCGAGTGTGACGTGGATGCCGAGGCCGCCGTCGACCGGCGCAGGATAGATCAGGCGTGAGAATGCCGGCCGGCCGGAAAAGCCGAAATAATTTCCCTTCGCCATGGTGATCTTCGGCACGCGTGCCTGCGGATAATTCTCCGTCGCCGCCGCGATCGCCGGCGCGCCGAGGCCGGCGGAGTTGATGACGGCGTCGACCTGAAGGGTGCCGCGCTCGGCGCCACCATAGGTCACGTCCCAGCCGGCCGTACCGTGGGCGAGCCGCTCGACGCGCGTGTTGAACGCGATCATGCCGCCGCGATCCTCGAGGTCGCCTTGCAACGCGAGCATGAACGCATGACTGTCGACGATACCGGTCTGCGGCGAATGCACGGCGGCGATGCAGGAGAGTGCCGGCTCCAGCGCGTTCACGGCGTTGCCGTAGATGATCTCGAGCCCCTCGACGTCGTTGGTCAGGCCCTGCTTGTGGATCGACTCGATCTTCGCAAGCTCCGCCGGATTGGTGGCGACGATTAGCTTGCCGCACCTTTTGTGCGGCACGCCGTGGCTCTCGCAATAGGCGTAGAGCAGGCGGCGGCCGCGCGGACAGTGATGGGCGCGCAGCGAGCCGGTCGGATAATACATCCCGCCGTGCACCACCTCGCTGTTGCGCGAGGAGACGCCGTTGCCGATGCCGGGCGTCGCTTCCGCGACGATGACGTCATGGCCGGCAAGCGCGCAGGCGCGCGCTGCCGCCAGTCCGACCACCCCGGCGCCGATGACGAGGATTTGCATGTCAGGTGTCGTGGTGCTCGCGGCGCATCCTTCGAGACGCGGCCTCACGGCCGCTCCTCAGGATGAGGCCGTCATTGTTGCGATGATGAATGAAGTGAGAGCCGCACGCACGAGTCCTCATCCTGAGGAGGCCCCGAAGGGGCCGTCTCGAAGGATGGATGGTTGGCACGGGAGTGGCGCTTTGGCTGCTTACTCCGCCGCGATCCGGATTTCCGGCGCGGCGGCCTTGATGTCGGCGTCGACGTGCTTCTCGAACTTCACGAAGTTCTTCTGGAACATGTCGACGAGGTGGCGCGCGGTCGCGGCGAATTCCTTGCGGTCGCTCCAGGTCGTTTCCGGATGCAGAAGCTTCGAATCGACACCGTCGACCGCCTCCGGCACGGCGAAGCCGAAGTAGGAATCGGTGCGGAACTTCACGCTCTTGAGCGAGCCGTCGAGCACGCGGCCGAGCAGCGCGCGCGTCGCCTTGATCGGCATGCGCGAGCCGACGCCGTATTTGCCGCCGGTCCAGCCGGTGTTCACAAGCCAGCAGTCGACGTCATGCTTGGCGATCAATTCGCGCAGCAGCTTGCCGTATTCCGACGGATGACGTGGCAGGAACGGCGCGCCGAAGCAGGTGGAGAACGTCGCTTCCGGGTCTTTGACGCCTTTTTCCGTGCCGGCAACTTTTGCGGTGTAACCGGAGATGAAGTGGTACATCGCCTGCGCGGGCGTGAGCTTCGCGATCGGCGGCATCACGCCGAAGGCGTCGGCGGTGAGCATGATGATGTTCTTGGGGTGGCCGGCGCAGCTTGTCCGCGACGCATTCGGGATCGCTTCGAGCGGATAGGCCGAGCGCGTGTTCTCGGTCTTCGAGCCGTCGTCGAAATTCGGAACGCGCGTCTCCGGGTCGATCACGACGTTTTCCAGCACGGTGCCGAACCGCTTGCTGGCGGCGTAGATCTCCGGCTCCGCCTCGGCGGAGAGCCGGATCGTCTTGGCGTAGCAGCCGCCTTCGAAATTGAAGATGCCGTCGCCCGACCAGCCGTGCTCGTCGTCACCGATCAGCGTGCGGTTCGGGTCGGCCGACAGCGTCGTCTTGCCGGTGCCGGAAAGGCCGAAGAACAGCGCGCTGTCGCCCTGCGGTCCAACGTTTGCCGAACAGTGCATCGGCATCACGCCGTTACCCGGCAGGTAATAGTTCAGCGTCGAGAACACCGACTTCTTCATCTCGCCGGCATAGCTCGTATTGCCGATGAGGACGATGCGTCGCGAGAAGTCGATGGCGATCACCGTTTCGGAGCGCACGCCGTGGCGCTTCGGATCGGCCTTGAACGAAGGCAGATCGACGATCGTGAGCTCCGGTACGAAGGCGGCAAGCTCAGAGCGATCGGGGCGGCGCAGGAGCGTGCGGATGAACAGCGAGTGCCAGGCGTATTCGGTGTAGACGCGCGTCTTGATGCGATGCTTCGGGTCGGCGCCGCCGTAGAGGTCCTGCGCAAACAACTCCTTGCCTTCGGCATGCGCGATGAAGTCGTCGTGCAGGGTCTGGAACTGTTCCTGCGTGATCTTGCCGTTGTTGTCCCACCAGACGGTCTTGTCGGTCATGGTGTCGAAGACGATGAACTTGTCCTTCGGCGAGCGGCCAGTGTGCGCGCCGGTGTCGGCGGCAAGGGTGCCGCCTTCGGCGATCGTCGCTTCGCCGCGAATGATGGCGTGCTCGTAGAGCGCGGGCTCCGGCAAGTTCCAGTGAACCGCGGCTAGACGTTTGAATCCGAATTTGTCGGCGCCGAAAGCGCCGTTCCTCAAGCCTACTTCACGCACGGATTCCGTCTCCCACTCGGCCGGCGCGGGCCGGCAGTCCTGTTTTACGCTCGACGTCGCGAGCAATCCCTGAAACGAATGGGCCGGACCATAGTCGCGAAGCCCAACGCTGCCAAGGCGTCGATGCAGTTGCGGTTTACGCGCCGCAGCAAAACGCGGCACTTTGGCGCAAGCGAGGCGACGGCGGGGAAGGGGACGCGCCGGCCGTTCAGGCCATCGCGCGCGCGTCCTGCGCCATCTGCTTGAGCGTTTGTCGCAAAACCCCGGGCGCACGCACCGGCTGCGGAAACGGCAGGCGCAACGCCAGGCGTTCGCGTTGAAGTTCCAACCCCTCCGGGTCGCAACCGACGCAGCGCCAGTCGCCGTCCGTGGCGCCGAGGAGCTTGGTGGCATAGAGGCGCACGGCATCGGCGTGGTCGGCGTTCATATGTTCGCAGATGCCGGCTTCCGCCGCGACCAGCGTCTCCGCGTCGGCGAGGTCGGTCAGAATGTCTTGCGGCTTCAGGTCGACGATGCGACCGAATCCGGCGACCAAGTGTGCGGCATGGATATTTATCCGGTAGAAGCCGAAATCCTTGAAGTCGACGAAACCCTTCGCATCCGGGTGGCGAGCAAGATAGCGCTGGCGCACGGCCTCTTCGGGAGCCGGTTCCGCCTGGCCCATCAGCATCACCCGGGTTCCCTCCAGCGGATCGCCGGGCTTGCGCTCGTCGAGCATCAGCGACACCCGCGAATCGGCGAGGATGTTCTTGGTGTGCAGCGCCAGCTGCGAAATCAGGATCACAGGCGCGCCGTCCGCTGCGGTGGCGACGTTAACCAGGGAGCAATAGGGGTCGCCGGTGCCCGCCATCAGCGTCCCGAGCGCGCCGGAGCGGGCCTCTCGCAGCAGGGTTTTTGTGACGGATTTTGCTTCAAAGCGGGGATTTGACGGCATTTCTAGGCTCTTTTCGGGAATCGCGGCCTTGCGGGCGGTTGGCTGAAGGCCTAGGTCACAATTTAACGGCGGCAGAATACCGCTTCTTTCCAAATGCGCGTAAGCTTTGGCAAGGGTGTTCGTACCATCGCCGCGGCGTTCCGCATCGGCGGCGTGAGTGGAAGCCCGCGCGGAGGTCACATTTCGGCCCAGCTTTGCGGGCTTGAAGGCCGCACCGCGGCACGAAAGGGAGGCCCATGCCGACCATTGCCCTCGTAGACGACGATCGCAATATCCTCACCTCTGTCTCCATCGCGTTGGAAGCAGAAGGCTACCGCATCAGCACCTATACCGACGGCGCAACGGCGCTCGACGGTTTCAAGGCTGCTCCCCCAGACCTCGCCATCCTCGACATCAAGATGCCGCGCATGGACGGGATGGAGATGCTGCGGCGGCTGCGCCAGAAGTCGGACATGCCGGTGATCTTCCTCACCTCCAAGGACGAGGAGATCGACGAACTGTTCGGCCTCAAGATGGGCGCCGACGATTTCATCCGCAAACCGTTCTCGCAGCGCCTCCTGGTGGAGCGCGTGAAGGCCGTGTTGCGCCGTTTCACGCCGAAGGACGGCACCGCAGTCAAGGAAGCGGATTCCGCCAAGGTGCTCGAGCGCGGCCAGCTGCGCATGGATCCGGAGCGTCACACCTGCACCTGGAAGGGCGAGCCGGTCACGCTGACCGTCACCGAATTCCTCATCCTGCAGGCATTGGCCAGCCGTCCCGGCGTCGTGAAGTCGCGCAATGCGCTGATGGACGCGGCCTATGACGACCAGGTCTATGTCGATGACCGCACGATCGACAGCCACATCAAGCGTCTGCGCAAGAAGTTCAAATCAACCGACGACGATTTCGACATGATCGAAACGCTTTACGGCGTCGGATACCGTTTCAAGGAGTAGCGCGCGGGGGCCTGACGGGCGCGTGCGCATGATGTAAGGTCCGAGCCCTATTGCTTCGCCGCCGCTATCGGCGCTGCTTGCGTGCGAACCAGAACGGGGCACACGACGACCGACGTGCTCGATCGAACCGCAAACACTTCCACCCCGCCCGTCGCGGCTTCGGCCGCGGCGTCCGCCGGTGTTTCGTCTGAACGTCCGTCGCATGAGGCGCAGGCGCAACCGGCGCGCCGTCGGCCGAACGTGCTGCGTCGTATCTGGCGCTTCTTCGTTTCGCAGGGCTTCTCGAGCCTTACCCGCCGCATCGTATTCCTCAACGTCGCGGGCCTGCTCGCGCTCGTGGTCGGCATTCTCTACCTCTCGCAGTTTCGCGCCGGCCTGATCGATGCGCGCGTGCAGAGCCTGCTCGTGCAGGGCGAGATTATCGCGCAGGCGATCGCAGCCTCCGCGACGATGGATGCCGGCGCCATCACCATCGATCCGGACAAACTGCTCGAACTGCAGACGGGCGAAAGCTACGGCCCGTCCGATGAGTTCGGCGCGCTGGAATTTCCGATCAATCCCGAGCGTGTCGCGCCGGTGCTGCGGCGACTCGTCTCGCCGACCAATACGCGCGGGCGCATCTACGACAAGGAAGGCGTGCTGATCCTCGACAGCCGCAGCCTGTACGGTCGTGGCGACGTGTCGCGGTTCGATCTGCCGTCGCCGATGGAAGCGCAGCCCGGCGTCATCGAGCAAGGCTGGATCTGGCTGCGTACCTGGCTCGGGCGTGGCGACCTGCCGCTCTACAAGGAGTTGGGCCCCGAAAACGGCAAGGGTTATCCGGAAGTGGCGATGGCGCTGGCCGGGCAGAAATCGAGCGCGGTGCGCGTCAACGATCGCGGCGAGGCGATCGTGTCGGTCGCGGTGCCGGTGCAGCGCTTCCGCGCCGTGCGTGGCGCGCTGCTGCTTTCCACGCAAGGCGGCGACATCGACAACATGGTCGAGTCGGAGCGACTGAAGATCGTGAAGATCTTCCTCATCATGGCCGGCGTCATGGTGGTGCTCTCCATGCTCCTCGCCGGCACGATCGCCGGGCCGGTGCGGCGGCTCGCGGACGGTGCGGAGCGGGTGCGGCGGCGCATTCGCACGCGCGTTGAGATTCCCGACTTCACGCATCGCGGCGACGAGATCGGCCATCTTTCCGGTGCGCTGCGCGACATGACCAATGCGCTCTATAGTCGTATCGAAGCGATCGAAAGCTTTGCGGCGGATGTCTCGCACGAATTGAAGAACCCGCTGACGTCGCTGCGTTCCGCGGTCGAGACGATGCCGCTCGCGAAAACCGAAGAGAGTCGCCAGCGTCTGCTCTCCGTCATCCAGCACGACGTTTCGCGGCTCAACCGGCTGATCTCGGACATTTCGGACGCCAGCCGGCTCGACGCCGAATTGCAGCGCGAGGAGGCGGGCGGCGTCGATCTGACGAAGCTGCTCAACACGGTCGTGACGGTCGCGAACGAGGTCGTGCGGCGGAACGATGGCGTGTCGATCAAGCTGAGCTTCGAGGGTGACGGCAAACCGTTCTGCGTGATCGGGCACGATTCGCGTATCGGCCAAGTGATCGACAACCTCATTTCCAACGCGCGCTCTTTCTCGCCGCAGAACAGGGATCAGGGAGGATGCACTCGAACGGATTTTCGAGCGCTTCTACACGGACCGGCCGGAGCAGGGTTTCGGCCAGAATTCGGGACTTGGCCTTTCCATTTCGAAGCAAATCGTTGAAGCGCATGGTGGGCGCATCTGGGCGGAGAACCGCGTGCGCAATGTCGGCGGCGACGAACCGCAGGTGCTTGGTGCGCGCTTTGTCGTGCGTCTGCTGTCGCGCTGAGCGCAGCCGTGCCGGACGCGCCACCAACCACCATTCATGCATCCGCCGTTCTTGTCGGCACGCGCGCGGTCCTCATCCGCGGACCGTCGGGAAGCGGCAAGTCGCGCCTCGTGCTCTCGTTGCTCGATGCCGCCGCGGCGGGCTTGTTCCAGTTCGCGCGCCTTGTCGCGGACGACCGGGTTTTGATCGACGCTTGCCATGGAAGACTGCTGGCCAGTCCGCCGAACGCGCTTGCCGGGTTGCTGGAAGTGCGTGGGCTTGGGCTTCGGCGTGTCGCGCATGAGACCCCTGCGCTCATCGGATGGGTCGTGGACCTCGCGGCGTCCGGGGCCGAACGCCTTCCGCTCCAGGCCGACCGGACCACGACAATCGCCGGGGTCACTTTGCCTCGGATCGCAATTCACGCTTGCACCGATCCCGCACCTGTGCTCGTTGCCGCCCTGCGCACGCAGGAGGTCGCGTTTTGACCGCGAGCGCACTTTCGGATGCGTGGGGGCGTATCGGAAACAACGGGGAAAGGCCCTTGCACTTTAGGGCTCAATGAGGATCATGTCCCACCTTCGCGCAGCGCGTGCGGGCGTTCGTATCGGCCGGGGTTCTTGATGATCGGTCTGGTTCTCGTCACGCACGGGAGGCTCGCTATCGAGTTCCGTGCGGCCCTCGAGCACATCATGGGTCCACAGGCGCAGTTCGAGTCCGTCACTATCGATCCCGACGATGACGTCGAGCAGCGACGCCACGACATCATCGAGGCCGTCGAGAAGGTCGATGCCGGCGACGGCGTCGTCATTCTCACCGACATGTTCGGCGGCACGCCGTCCAACCTTGCGATCTCGTGCATGTCACGGCCGGGGGTTGAAGTGCTAGCCGGTGTCAACCTGCCGATGCTCATCAAGCTCGCAAAAGTGCGGGCCGAGTGTCCGATGATGGATGTCGTGGCTGCTGCTCAGGAAGCCGGCCGCAAATACATCACCATCGCCAGCCGCGTGCTTTCCGGCAAATGACGCACTCGGGCGCTGCAGACGGGGCCGAAACGCCGCCCGCGGGCAAGGCGCTCGCCCGCACCGTGCAGATCGTGAACAAGAAGGGCCTGCACGCGCGCGCATCGGCGAAATTCGTGCAGACGGTCGAACGGTTTCAGGCGGCGATCAAGGTCACGCGTGGGGCGGAGACGGTCGGCGGCGATTCGATCATGGGCCTGATGATGCTGTCGGCGTCGCCCGGCACCTCGATCACCATCGAGGCGGCAGGCCCCGACGCGGCGGAAGCTTTGGCGGCTTTGGAGAGTCTGGTTTCAGGCCGCTTTGGCGAAGAGGAATGAACGCGAGCGACTCGATTCTCCGTATCATATAAAGAAATCTTTATATCCTTATTGTCATCGACTTCGGGGGTTGATATAGAGCCGCCAACCCTCCCATTCAGCAAAAGCGTAAGGATCGCCATGACCGCGACGGCCGCCAAGAAATCCGCCCCGCAAGCCCACGACTACATCGTCAAGGACATCGGCCTGGCGGATTTCGGCCGCAAGGAAATCTCGCTTGCCGAAACCGAAATGCCCGGTCTGATGGCGACGCGGGAGGAATACGGCCCGAAGCAGCCGCTCAAGGGCGCCCGCATCGCCGGCTCGCTGCACATGACGATCCAGACGGCGGTGCTGATCGAGACGCTGGCCGCGCTCGGCGCCGACATCCGCTGGGTCTCGTGCAACATCTACTCGACGCAGGACCACGCCGCCGCCGCCATCGCCGCGGCCGGCATTCCGGTGTTCGCCGTGAAGGGCGAGACGCTGACGGAATATTGGGACTACACCGCGCGCCTGTTCGACTGGCATGGCGGCGGCTATCCCAACATGATCCTCGACGACGGCGGCGACGCCACGCTGCTGATCCACCTCGGCGTGCGGGCGGAGAAGGGCGACATCGCCTTTCTCGACAAGGCCGGCTCCGACGAAGAGGAGGTGCTGTTCGCGCTGATCAAGCGGCTCCTCAAGGAGAAGCCGAAGGGCTGGTTCGGCGAGGTCGCCAAGAGCATCAAGGGCGTCTCGGAAGAGACGACCACGGGCGTGCATCGCCTCTACGACATGCAGAAGGCTGGCACGCTGCTGTGGCCCGCCATCAACGTCAACGACTCGGTGACGAAGTCGAAATTCGACAACCTCTATGGCTGCCGCGAATCGCTGGTCGACGGCATCCGCCGCGGCACCGACGTGATGATGTCGGGCAAGGTCGCGATGGTTGCGGGCTTCGGTGACGTCGGCAAGGGCTCGGCGGCGTCGCTGCGCCAGGCCGGTTGCCGCGTGATGGTTTCCGAAGTCGATCCGATCTGCGCGTTGCAGGCGGCGATGGAGGGCTATGAGGTCGTGACGATGGAGGATGCCGCGCCGCAGGCCGACATCTTCGTCACCGCCACCGGCAACAAGGACATCATCACCGTCGACCACATGCGGGCGATGAAGGACCGCGCGATCGTCTGCAACATCGGCCACTTCGACAACGAGATCCAGGTCGGCGCGCTCAAGAACATGAAGTGGAACAACATCAAGCCGCAGGTCGACGAGATCACCTTCCCCGACGGCAAGCGCATGATCCTGCTGTCGGAGGGGCGTCTGGTGAATCTCGGCAATGCCATGGGGCATCCGAGCTTCGTGATGTCGGCGTCGTTCACCAATCAGACGCTGGCGCAGATCGAACTGTTCGCCAACAACAAGGACGGCAAGTACAAGAAGGAAGTGTACGTGCTGCCGAAGTCGCTGGACGAGAAGGTCGCGCGGCTGCATCTCGCAAAGATCGGCGTGAAGCTCACTGAACTGCGCAAGGACCAGGCCGACTACATCGGCGTGAAGGTCGAAGGCCCGTTCAAGTCGGATCACTACCGCTACTGAGGCATGATCCCGAAAAGTGGGCACCGGTTTTCGGGAAAGATCATGCTCAGAAAAATAATGGAGCGGGGTCGCCTCCCGCTCTACACCGCCTCGCGCTGCGCCCGCCAGGCTTTGCGATAGCGACGATAAGTCGTCGTGGCCTGATAGCGCGCGACGGCGTAACCTGCGGCGCCGTCGAGGACGCCGAGGCGTAAGACGTAAGCCTTCAAGAATGCGACGGCGCCGTGGATTGGCGCCCGCCAGCGCGGAACGCGTTTGCCGCGTGCGAGCAACATCGCGGCGCCGGCTTCGGAATAGCGTTCGATCTTGGTGCGTGCGTCTTCCGGTGAGCGGATGGTGTGATGGATCAGCGGTTGCGCCAGCCGCTGCACGGTGCCGTCGCAGATCACATGCTCATGCACCAGATCATCTGAGAAACGGCCACTGTCCCTGCGGAATAGCCGGAGGACATAGTCCGGGCTCCAGCCGCAGTGCCGGATGCGCGTCCCGCAAAAGGTCGAGGAGCGCGGCAATTCGTAGCCTTGCGCCTTTTCGGCCGTGATCGCGGCCACAATCTCGGCGGCGAGAGCGGGCGTCACACGCTCATCGGCATCGAGTGAGAGCACCCAGTCTCCCGTCGCCTGCGCCAATGCGAAGTTCTTCTGCGCGCCGAACCCCGCCCAATCGTGATGCAGCACGCGCGCGCCGGCGGCGCGAGCAATTGTGACGGTGTCGTCGGTGCTGCCCGAATCGACGACGATGCGCTCGTCGCAAAAGGCGACGCTGTCGAGGCAGGGCCCGATATTATGGGCTTCGTTCTGGGTGATGATGATTGCGCTGAGCTGCGGCATCGACCTTGGCGTGGCGCCGGGTTGCGCTTCCCGCGCATATCACATTCCCGCATGGGATATCCACGTTGCGCTGCCTGAACCAAGACGGCGGCCGCGACTTGACGTAGAATAGGTTAGGTTTCCTTCGCGAATCCCTCAAGTGCGAACCCCTTTGGACGCGAATCCTTTTGGACGCGAATTCCCTGGAGATGACGATGAAGATGCATCTCGTGCTTGCGGCGGCTGTCGCGGCGCTTGCGACGACCAGCTTGGCAAGCCGCGCGGAGGCGGGCTCGTCATACCCATTCTGCGCCGTCGCCGGCGGCTACAATTCCTATGAGAACTGCACCTATCCGTCCTTCGGCGCATGCATGGCGGCGGTGAGCGGGGTTGGAGGTCATTGTCAGCCCAATCCGCGCTTCGACGGCTATTCTCGCGACGACGGTTCCACCTACGACGATCCGCCGCCACGGCGGCGGCATCGCGGCTATCGTCCCGGTTGATCCTCAACCGGGCAAACAGCGAAAGAAACATGATGCGCACGTTGATGCAGGCGGCCCTTGCGGCCGCGGTGCTGGTTCTGGTGGGAAGCGCCGCCCAGGCGGAGACCTATCCGTATTGCTCGGAAGGGCGCGGCGGCAATTACGGCAGCGGCGCCGCCAATTGCAGCTTCACGAGCTTCGCGCAGTGCGAGGCGACGGCGCGCGGCAATGGCGAGTGGTGCCACGTCAACCCCGCTTACGTCGAATCGCGATACGAGGACGAAGCGCCGCAGCCGACGCATCGCAGGCGGGCGCGACGCTCGGACCGATGATCTCGCCGGTACGGCAAGGTGCGTGACGTGGCCTTGCGACGTTTCATCGCGCCTCTGGCCGCCGTCATCGCGGCGGCCGGTTCGGCGCTCGCGCCTGCCACAGTGAACGAGGCAGCGGCGGGCGTCGACCATCCGTACTGCGCCGTGAGCCGCGGTTACGACATGACTTACGAACGATGTTCCTTCGCCACTCTGGAGCTTTGTCTCGAGGAGGTGAGGGGGCTCGGCGGTTTTTGCCGACCGAACTCGTATTATCGCGGGCCGCAGCCGGCGCGCGATCCTAGCGGCGGGGCGCCTCCTTCGCGATCGCAACGGCGCTGACCGTCGGGGTGGCTGCGTTCGTTCCGAAGGTCAACCGCAGCAGGTGAGGGTAGCGTGCGAGCTGCAGGAGGCCGCGCACGCCGAGAAAGACGATGAAGCTCGCCCACAATCCGGTGTTCCCGAACGGCGTCAGCGCGGCCCAGGCCGCGAAGTAAAGTACGAGCGTGAGCACCATCAGGTTGCGCAGATCGCGCGTCCAGGTGGCGCCGATATAGACGCCGTCGAAGGCGTAGGCGAGCACGCCGGCCAGAGGCGCGGCCGCGGCATAGATCAGGAACTTGTGCGCTTCGATGCGCACCTCCGGACTCGTCGTCATCAGTGCGATCAGTGTGCCGCCGGCGGCGAGAAGAACGGCGGCGACCGCGAGCGAGAAACCAAGGCCCCAACCGATCGAGAGGCGCACGCCGTCCGAAAACGCGCGGCGATCCCGCCCGCCGACCGCGCGGCCGCAGATTTGCTCGGCCGACGTGGCGAATCCGTCGAGGAAGTAGGCTGAGATCATCACCAGGTTGCTGAGCACGGCGTTGGCGGCGAGCGTGGTGTCGCCGGAGCGGGCGCTTTGCGCGGTGAAAAATCCGAAGACCGTGGTGAGCGCCGCGGTGCGGATCATGATGTCGCGGTTCACCACGATCATGCGCGTCAGCTTTGGCAGATCGAAGATGATGGCGGCCGGAAGGCGCGCTTCGCCGCGCATGGCGCGCCAGACGATGATGCCGCCGCCAATAAGGCCGGCCGTTTCCGCAATCACGGTGCCGAGCGCGGCGCCGGCGACGCTCATGTTCAAATTGAGAACGAGAAAGGCCGTCGCCGCCATGTTGACGGCATTGATGCCGACTTGCAGCGCCAGCGCCCACCGCATCCGTGCCAGGCCGATGAGCCAGCCGAGAATCGCGTAGTTGGCGAAGGTGACCGGCGCCGACCAGATGCGCACGAAGAAGTAGATCCGCGCCGCTTCCGTCACATCGGGGCTCGCGCCCATCAGGCGATAGGCGGCCCAGGCGATCGGCTTTTGCAGCACGATGATCGCGAGGCCGAGAACGGCGGCCATCGTCAAGGCGCGCAAGAGAACGGCGCGTTGCTCGATCAGGTCGCCTGCTCCCAGCGCTTGCGCCGTGAGGCCGACCGTGCCCATGCGCAGGAACGCGAACAGCCAAAAGATGCCGTCGAAGACGACGGCGGAGATCGCGACCGCGCCGAGAAGGTGCGCTTCGCCGAGTTGGCCGATGATCGCCGTTCCGACAACGCCAAGGAGCGGCGTCGTCAGATGCGCCAGGGTCATCGGCGCGGCGATGGCCAGCACGCGCCGATGCGTAACACGGAAGGAATGCAGTGCGGGCGCGGCGGTCATGGCTGGGCGATGCGTCTAGCTGGCCGCGCGGCTTTAAGCCAATGCAAACGCGGAATGCGCGTCAGCCTCCGCGTTGATGGATCAGCCCCGCTGCGGCGCCTTGATCAAGCGCGCGATCAACCAGATCGGGACGACCAGCACCGCGCCGAGCAGGAAGTACCGCCAGAGCCAGCGGATGGCGTCGAAGCCCATGTCCCAGATGTTGAGGATCAGCCGCTCGATGCTGTGAACGATGTTCAACGGATCCAGGCCAAGGACGGACAGGACCACGCCGATCAGGATCGAAAGCAGCACAAGCCGCCCCAGGACCCACAAGGGCGGTCCCCCGAAAAAGCGACTAACGGCACCGTTTGCCATGCGATATCCCCTCGGCGATGGCCGAATCTCAGCCGCCAATATAGTGCGGGTGGAGGGCATTCGCGAGGCTTGGTGTCCGTCCTCTTCAGAGTCCGACCAAAATGTAGCCCGTCATTTCAGGACGTTGGCAGGGCACGCCGCATCGATATTTCACCGTCATGGCCGGGCTTGTCCCGGCCATCCACGTCTTGCTTGCTGCATAAAGGAAGACGTGGATGCCCGGCATAAAGCCGGGCATGACGGTTGGGCGCTCAAACCTTCGCCTCCACCAAAGCCGCTCCGCGCCCCCTCTCGATTCGCTGAAGAATTTTCTCCAGCGCCTCCAGCCGGTCGGCCTCGCCGGGCGGCTTGTCCCAGCGCAGGCGGCTGATGCGCGGGAATCGCATGGCGACGCCGGAGCGATGGCGGGTCGAGCGCTGCAACCCTTCGAATGCGACTTCGAAGACGAGACCCTGATCCGGTTCGTGCACGACCTCGCGCACCGGGCCGAAGCGGTCGACGGTGTTGCGGCGGACGAAGCGGTCGATCTGCAGCAGTTCCTCGTCGGTGAAGCCGAAATAGGCCTTGCCCACAGGGACGAGTTCGTCGCCGCTTTCGCCGCCGGTCCAGACGCCGAACGTGTAGTCGGAGTAGTAGGAGGAGCGCTTGCCGCTGCCGCGCTGCGCATACATCAGCACGGCGTCGACGATGAACGGGTCGCGCTTCCACTTCCACCATAGCCCGGTCGGGCGGCCGGGGAGGTAAGGCGCATCGCGGCGCTTGAGCATCACGCCTTCGATCGCATCGGCGTCGAGGCCGGCGTTCGCCGCGGCAGGATCGGCACGCGCTGCGATGAGTTCCGTCCACGTTTCGAACGGCACCAGCGGCGAGATGTCGATGCGCGGCTCGTCGAGCGCAGTGACGAATTGTTCGAGTGCCGCGCGCCGCTGCATGAACGGCTTCTCGCGCAAATCCTCGCTGTCAGCCGCCAGCAAATCATAGGCGCGAAGATGGGCTGGGAATTCGGCCATCAGCTTGTCGGTGACGCTTTTACGGTTGAGCCGCTGCTGCAGCACGTTGAAGGACTGCACGCGGCCGTTGCGCACGATCAGCAATTCGCCGTCGATCGCGCCATCGACGCGCAGCGCCCCGCAAATGTCGGGGAAGCTGCCGGAAATTTCCTCGCCCGTGCGCGAATAGAGCCGTGTCATGCGCGCGCCATCCTCGCGCGTGCCCGACACCGCCTGGATGCGGATGCCGTCCCATTTCCATTCCGCGATGAAGTCCGCCGGATCGAGCGCCGCAAGCTCGGGCTCCTCGATCGCGTGCGCAAGCATCACCGGGCGGAATGGCGCGGGATCGCGTGCGACAGGCTTCTCGCCGCGGCCTTCGAGCCAGGCGAAGAGGTCGAGATAGGGCGGCTCGAGACCGGGCCAGATCAGCTCGACTTCATCTGCCTCCTTGCCGCCGAGCGCCGCGGCCGCAGTTTTCGCCAGGCGCGCCGACACGCCAATCCGCAAGCCGCCGGTGATGAGCTTCAACAGCGCCCAGCGGCCCGTCGCGTCGAGCGCATCGAGCCAGCGCGCAAGCTGCGCCGGCAACTCGGCTTTGCCGAGCGTCGCGAGGGTGTGGACGACGGCGGAGAGGGTGGGGGCTTCGTCTTCTGAATTCGGCGTTGGTTGAGGTTGACGCAGTGCGTCTAGCGTCCCCTCTCCCGCTTGCGGGGGAGGGACAGGGAGGGGGACACCATCGGAGGCTTCAATCGTTGAATGCCCCCTCCCCAACCCTCCCCCGCAAGCGGGAGCGGGAGCACGTTGTGCTTGGGGCGAGGCCGGCCACATCAGCGCGACGGTCTCGGCAAGATCGCCGCCATAGTCGTAGGACATCGCGAACAGCGTCGGATCGGTGCGCTCGGCGATCAGCGCGCGGATGATGCCGGGCTTCGCATGGCGGAACGACAACGCGCCGGTGAGCGCCGCGAGCGCAAGGCCGCGCTCGGGATCCGGGGTCGTTCGGAAATAATCCGTCATCAGCCGCAGCTTGGCGTTGCGGCCATGCTGATAGGCGAGGCGGTCGAGCAGCGCGGCGAAGCGGTTCATGCGTCCGCGCCTTCGATGTCATCCAGGCGTCGCTCGTCGGAGGCGCTCGCATCATCCGCGTCGGGATCAGCGGCCGTCTCTTCCGTTTCCTCTTCGCCGTAGCCGACGAGGCGCAGCGGGCGCGCGCGAAGCCCGCGCGTCTCGCACCAATGCACGAGCGCGTCCTCCTCGCCGTGCGTCACCCAGATTTCGGAAGCGCCGGTCGCAACGATGCTGGCGCAGAGCCCGTCCCAGTCGGCATGGTCGGAGATCACAAGCGGCAGTTCGACGCCGTGCTGCCGCGCGCGGGTGCGCACGCGCATCCAGCCGGACGCGAACGCTGTCACCGGATCGGGAAAGCGGCGCGCCCACAATTCCTGCAGCGCCGAAGGCGGGCAGAGCGTGACCGTTCCGGCGAGCTCCGCCTTCTTCGCGCCGCGCACGGGACGAAGCTCACCGAGAGGAATGCCCCGCGCGGCGTAGTGATGCGTGATCTTCTCCATCGCGCCGTGCAGATAGATCGGCGCGTCGTGGCCGGCCTCGCGCAGCATCGCGATGACGCGCTGCGCCTTGCCGAGCGAATAGGCGCCGACGAGATGCGCGCGATCAGGAAAGAGCGCGACGGACTGCAGGAGCTTTGCGATTTCCACCTCGGCATGCGCATGACGAAAGACAGGCAGGCCGAAGGTCGCCTCGGTGATGAACACGTCGCATGGGATGGGTTCAAAGGGCGCGCAGGTCGGGTCGCGCGCGTCCTTGTAGTCGCCGGAGGCGACGATGCGCAGGCCGTTCTTCTCGACGCAGATCTGCGCCGAGCCGAGCACATGGCCCGCCGGCTTGAACGTCACCGCGACGCCGTCGATCGTGACCGTGTCGCTGTAAGCGGCCGCCTGTGTGCGGCCGGCGAAATTTTCTCCGCAGCGCAGCCGCATGATGTCGAGCGTGTCCTGCGTGGCCATCACCGCGCCGTGGCCCGGCCGGGCATGATCGGAATGCCCGTGCGTGATCAACGCCCTTGCCACGGAACGCAGCGGGTCGATGTAGAAGTCGCCCGGCGGGCAGTAGAGGCCCTTGGGGGTCGGGCAGAGCAGATCCTCGGGGCGCATGAGGGATAGATAGGCTCTACGGCGCTTTCGTTCGAGCGTGGCGTGGCCCCATTTTATGCCGTCATGCCCGGGCTTGGCCCGGTATTCACGACTTGCTTTTCCGTGCGGCGCCCTTGAAGAGGTTGGCCGCCGGAACGAGCCCGGTCTTGGCGACCACCCATCCATGTCCTCATCTTCGCACTTCCTTTCGTCCGGCGACGTCATCGCCGACCGGCGCTATCAGCATGCGCTCGACTTCCGGGCGCGCGGCGATCTTGCCGCTGCGGCCGACCTGCTGGAGCAGGCGTTGGAACTGGCGCCCGGCTTTGCGGCGGCCTGGTTCACGCTCGGAGAAGTACGGGAAGAGAACGGGGAGGCGGGCTGCGCCGCCGCAGTCTTCGCGCGGGCGCTGGCGGCCGACCCGGCGGATCGGCATGGCGCGGTGTTGCGGCTGGCGCGATTGCGGGGCGACCGCCCCGGCGCCATGCCGCAGGCTTATGTGAAGGCCCTGTTCGACCAATACGCGCCGCTGTTCGACGGCGCGCTGATCGATCAGCTTCGCTATCGTGGCCCCGATCAGCTTCGCGACCTGCTGGCGCGGCTGCAGGCCCCGCGGCCGTTGCATTTCGCCGGCATTGCCGATCTCGGCTGCGGCACGGGGCTTGTGGCGCACGCGTTCCGGGGGCTCTACGACGGCATTGCCGGTGTCGACCTTTCCCCGAAGATGGTGGCCGAGGCGCGCCGCAAGGGGCTTTATGCGGACCTCGCGGTCGGCGACATGCTGACGTTTCTCGAACGCGCGTGCCCCGCCTCGTTCGATCTTGTGATCGCCGCGGATGCGTTCGTCTATGTCGGTGATCTCAGCGCCCTTTGCGCGGCTGCGGCGCGGGCACTTGTGCCGGGCGGGCGGCTTGCCTTCACCGTCGAACGCCACGCCGGCGCCGACTTCGTTCTGGGCGATAAGCTTCGCTATGCGCATAGCCGTGCCCATGTCGAGGCCGCGCTCGCCGCTGCCGGCCTTGGGGTTGCCGCCGTCGAGAATGCCTGGGCGCGAATGGAGCGGGGCGTTCCGGCGC
>JAFKKS010000226.1:1865-3652 GCA_017304555.1 Hyphomicrobiales bacterium | reverse complement strand
AAGATGGCGGCGAGCACCATGGTCGCGACGACAGTCACGGCATAGGTCTCGAACAAGTCGGCGGCCATACCGGCCCAGTCGCCAACGTTGTCACCCACGTTGTCGGCGATGGTCGCCGGGTTGCGCGGATCATCCTCCGGGATGCCCGCCTCGACCTTGCCGACGAGGTCGGCGCCGACGTCGGCGCCCTTGGTGAAGATGCCGCCGCCCAAGCGCGCGAAGATCGAGATCAGCGAGGCGCCGAAGCCGAGCGCGACGAGCGCGTCGATCACCGTGCGGCTCTCGGGCGCGTATTTCAACGCACCGGTCAGGATCGTGTAGTAGACGGCAACACCGAGGAGAGCGAGGCCCGCCACCAGCATGCCGGTGACGGCGCCGGCCTTGAACGAGATGTCGAGGCCCGCGGCGAGCGACTTCGAGGCGGCCTGCGCGGTGCGCACGTTGGCGCGAACCGACACGTTCATGCCGATGAAGCCGGCGGCGCCCGAGAGCACCGCGCCGATCAGAAAGCCGACGGCGACAGGCGCGCCGAGCAGGAGCCAGATGGCGACGAAGATCACGGCGCCGACGACCGCGATGGTCATGTATTGGCGCTTCAGATAGGCCTGCGCGCCCTCAGCGATGGCGGCGGCGATTTCCTGCATGCGCTGCGAACCGGCGTCGGACGACATCACGGATTGAATCGCCCAGATGCCGTATACGATCGAAAGCGCGCCACACGCGATGATGGCCCACAAAGCTGTCATTGAAGCCCCTTAAGTCTGTTCTCGGCGACCCATGTGAGATGGTCGCGCGCCCGGATGAATGCGTGCTCCGGCCGCCGCCGTGAGTCCCTGCGCCCCTGTCTGAAGCGCGCGGACATTGCCAAAAAGGCTTTCGCGACGCAACGAGGGATTTTGCCACTTTTCCGGCGTTTTTTACGCCGCAGGCACAGATTTCCTACGTCGAAAGTCTCAAGCGGCGCGAATCGGCTCCCGGATCGCCAAAAGGAGCAGCAAGCCGCCGGCAATCACCATCGTGGGCAGAACCACGAGGTTCACCGCCGTCCAGCCGAAATGGGCGAGCAGCGAGCCCGACGAGAACGAAGCAATCGCCATGGTCCCGAACACCAGGAAGTCGTTGAAGGACTGCACTGTCGCGCGCTCATGCGGGCGATGGCATTGGGTGACCATGGCGGTCGCGCCAATGAAGCCGAAGTTCCAGCCGACGCCGAGAAGGGTCAGCGCCACCCAGAAATGCCCGACGGTGATGCCGGCAAGCCCGACAATCCCCGACGCGAAAATGAGCGCAAGACCAACGCCGATCACCCGCTCGACACCGAAGCGCACGATCAGCGAGCCGGTGATAAAGCTCGGCGCATACATCCCGATCACGTGCCACTGGATGCCGAGCGCAGCGTCCGACACCGAATGCTGACACATCACCATCGCGAGCGGCGCCGCCGTCATCATGAAATTCATGATGCCGAAGCTGGCGACGCCGCAAACCACCGCGACGATGAAACGCGGCTGACGCAGGATCGCCGTGATCGGCCGGCCCGGTGGCGGCGCCACGGCTGAGACTTTCGGCGGAGCGTCGCGAAAGCGCGTCAAAACGATCGCCGAGAGGAGCGCGAGCGCCGCCTGGCCGAGATAGCTGGCGGCAAAAAGATACGGCGCCCACAGCTCCTTGGTGAAGATCACCAGCTGCGGGCCGATCAAACCGGCGAAAACGCCGCCGGTCAGCACCCAGGAGATCGCCTTGGGGCGGAAGGCGTCGCTCGCTGTATCCGCCGCACCGAAGCGGTA
>JAFKKS010000226.1:0-1785 GCA_017304555.1 Hyphomicrobiales bacterium | reverse complement strand
CCGCGTAGAGACCGGAAAAGAAGGCGCCGAGGCAGAGCAACGTGAACGAGCCCTGCAGCGACGCAACGCAACAGACGAGGCCGGTGAGGACGCCCCAGGCCGTACCGGTCTGATACGCCGCGCGACGGCCAAAGCGCCGCGTCAGCATGCCGTTCGGCAAGGTGCCACACCACAACCCGACAACGTAAACGCTGATCGGCAAGGTCGCGAGCGACGCGTCGGGCGCAAGCGTCGCGCCAAGGATGCTCGCCGTCGCAAACAGGACCGTGCTGTTGCCACCCGCCAAGGCCTGCGCCACCGCCAGCACCACGGCATTGCGGCGCGCAAGGCGGTCATCCACCGTGTGGTGGATTAGGGGCTCGGCAATTGTGGACATGCGTAGGAAACCAGCTTGAGGGCGCGCGATCCATAACGGCTATGCCGCGGTGGGGCTAGAGCCAACCCGCACGTCTGCAATGCGGGAACCTGCTCGCGCGCGGCGTCAGCCGGTATTGCGGCGAACCTGCTCGAAGGCGAACGCGCCAGGGTGACGGACCGTCAGCCCTTGCGCCTCGGCAAGCGTGGCGACGCCGCACTGGCGCAGCGCAACTTTGATCTCGTCCTCGAAGAAGGCGACGGTGTAGTCCGCACCCTCACCGCCGAGCGCGCCGAGGCCATACATAAAAGCGCGGCCGGCGAAGCTCATCTTGGCGCCGAGCGCGGCCGCGCGCAGCGCGTCCATGCCGCTGCGGATGCCGCCGTCGAACAGAAGTTCGGCCTTGCCGCCGACCGCATCGCGGATCGCGGGGAAGACGTCGATCGACGCCGGCGCCGCCTCGAACTGTCGGCCGCCATGGTTCGACACCTGGATGCCATCGACGCCGAGCGACACCGCCGTCTCCGCGTCCTCGGGGTGCATGATGCCTTTGACGACGAGCGGCCCGCGCCACGTCTCGCGCAGGCGCGCGACCTCCTCCCAGGAAAACGCGCCCTCGATCGACTGGCGCACATAGAGCGAGACATCGTTCTTGCTTGCGCCCGGCGCCGCGTAAGGCGGCCAGTTGGCGAAATTGGGCTGCCCTTGCTGCATCAAGCTGGCGAGCCAACCCGGCGACGTCAGGACCGAGAAGATCATACCGAGCGTCGGCCGGAACGGAATGACCATGCTGTTGCGCAACTCGCGCGGCCGCTTGCTGCGCGAGGGAACGTCGAGAGTGAGCACCAGCACTTTCGCACCGGCGTCGGCAGCACGCCGCGCCATGTCGAAATTGATGCGCAGATCGTCGCGCGGAATGCGGTAGAGCTGGAACCAGAAGACGTCCGGCGCGAACTTCGCGACCTCCTCGATCGACATGCCGGCGGAGGTGCTGAGCGTGAACGGCACGCGGCCCCTCTGCGCGGCGCGCGCGAAATGCGCCTCGCCCCCCGGCCACATCAAGCTCGGCAATCCCATCGGCGCGATACCGACCGGTGCGTTGTAGCGCTGGCCGAAAATCTCGACCGCCGGCGACACCGGCGCGTTGGCCCCACCGTAACGCGGCACGATCTCGATGGCGTCGAGCGCCGAGGCGTTGAGCTTCGCGCCGATCTCTTCCGCGCCGACGCCGCCGTCGACGTAATCGAAGGCGAAGCGCGGAACGCGGCGGCGCGCCGCAAGACGCAGATCCGCCAACGTCGGGAACTTGCGCTTGAGCACGTCCGGCCGCGCGCGGCTCGAACTGCCCCATGAGATCGTTTCTTTTGGTTTTGCTACCTCGGCCATAAGCCCTTCCCTTGCCGCGTCAGAAATGGCTGAACGACGCGGAC
>JAFKKS010000225.1 GCA_017304555.1 Hyphomicrobiales bacterium | reverse complement strand
AGCACGTTGGCCGCAAGCAGCGTGGCTCTCGTCGAGCTGGAGGCGAACTCCTCGGTGCTCGCGATGAACCGCTCTTCGGACGCGGCGGAGATCGGGTGCGTCGTGCCGGCGGGCGTGGGAGTGTCGCTCACGCGCGTCTGGCGCCTATTCGATCGGCCGGGCGGTGATGTTGTGCTCCTTGAAGAACTTTATCGCGCCCGGATGGTAGGGGATGCCGTACTGCTTGTAGCCGAACGCGGGGCTGAACTCGCGCAGCACCGGCTGCACCGAGATCAGGTCAGGCTTGTTCTTCTCCATCGTGTCGAGAAGCTTGTAGATCAGGGCATCCGGCACCTTGGCCGAGGTGATGAGCAGGTTGTCGAAGCTGTAGACCTTCATCGGCTTCTCGACGCCGGTGAAGATCGGTCCCGGAGCGACCGGGCTCAGATAACCCCACGGCATGATTTTGTGGGCGGCCGGCATGCCCTTCTCGTCGATCTCGAGCACGCGCAATCCGCCGACCGTGGCGTCGGCCTCGCGCACCTTCGGGCCGCCGAAGGCAAAGAAGAACATATCGGCGTTGCCGGATATGAAGTCGTCCGCGCCGCGCGCCACGTTGGGGACGAGGACGGCCTTGACGTCATTCGCTGTCAGGTTCGCGGTGGCCAGGATCGCGCGCGTGGCGACGTCGATGTTGTGCATGGCCGAATAGCCTAGCGCCACGCGCTTGCCCTTGAGGTCGGCGACGGTATGAAGGGCCGAGTCCTTGCGTACGAAGAAGGGCGTGCGCAGCACATGGACGGCGGTGATGACGCGCAGGTCTTTCAGGCCGTGGTCGTAGCCGTCCTGGGCTTCCATGATATTGGTGATGCCGATTTCGGCTTCGCCGCGGCCGACCAGGGGAATGATCTGGTTGTCGCCCGCAGTCGGCTGCACCAGGATGTTGGTGCCGCCCTTCTCCTTCATCACCTTGGAGATCGCGGATGCCGTGGTGTGGTTGAGCGTGCCCGGCGGCAACGTGGCAAAGCCGTAAGTCTGTGCCGTCGCGGTGGCGGCACCAAGGGCCGATCCGATCACAGCCGTCGCAAGCGACAGAGCAACGGCGCGGGCGATTGCAATCATGGCTTTTCTCCCTCCCGGTGGCGTTTTTGTTCTTGTTGTCGAGCCCGATCTTGTTGGCGAGCGCCCAATCCGCGAGCTGCTGCACGTCGGTGATGGGCAGGTTCTCCAGCCGGCACATGGTCGACTGCGACGCCAGATCGCGACCCAGCGCAATCCAGTCGTCTTCCGGCCACGTTTTGTCGTCGCGCGACGTGGCGTGCACGAACACCGCATACGGATAGTCCGGACACTGGCTGTGGTCGGCGCGCTCGGTGGCAATGCCGAAGTCGATCTCGTCGGTTACCTTGAACCCCATCGCTTCGGCCACCAGCAGCCGCGAGCGCGTAACCACATGCGTGTGCGGCTCGATGCGCACGGTATGCCGGTAGAGGTAACGCACCGGCCACTCGTAGCTGGCCCCTTCGGTCCGGTTGCCCAACCCCCACACGGCGCCGCGTGCCGTGCGCGCGATCCAGCCAGTCTTGATCAGACCCTGCGTGTCGATCACGTAGTCGTAAGGGGTTTCGCGCAAGGCGCGGCGAAAGGCGCCGATCTCCTGCCACGTGCGTGCGGCGAGCGGCTGCTTGCGCCAGCGGCGCAACGCGAAAGGAATGACCCGGCGCACCCCGCGCACGAGTTTGACGAGGTCGACGAAGCCCTCTCACAATGTCCTGCACCACGGGCATGTTATGGACGACGTCGCCGAGCGACGAGACTTTGACGATCAGAACCTGCAACCGCACGCCCCGGCGGTTCGGCCGGGCCTCGTGAGCAAAACCGCGATTTTACCCCGACCCGGCCCGCCGAACAGCGTTGATTGCGCCGTTCTTGCAGCGGTCCCCTTACGGCGTATCTTGTGGCGTCCACTCGACGCCCATCAGGTATCCCTTAAGACGTCCCGCGCCGGTTGCCCGGCGCTGGGACCCCCAGGCCTCGCCTCAGAACGGCAGCTTGGCGTCGGGTTTCACGGCCAGGATGGCGCGGCGGAAGTCGTCTTGAATGCGCGCGATGGCCGCATCGCTGTCGGCCTCGAAGCGCAGCACGACGACCGGCGTGGTGTTCGACGAACGGGCCAGACCGAAACCATCCGCATATTCGACACGCACGCCGTCGATCTTGACGATGTCCCGCGCTCCGTCGAACTTGGCGGTCTCGCGCAGCTTGTCGATCAACGCGAAGTTCTCGCCTTCGGCCAGCGGGATCTGCAGCTCGTGCGTCGAAATCGAGTTGGGCAGCGCATTGAGCACCGCGC
>JAFKKS010000147.1 GCA_017304555.1 Hyphomicrobiales bacterium | reverse complement strand
GACGCCGGCGGAAAAGCTGCGCGGGAAACCCAGCCGGTCGAGTTCCGGAATGGTGACGCGCCCAAGCGCGGCGGCAGCTGCGGCCGAGGAGCCGCTCATCGCGCCGAAGATCGCCGAAGCAAGCACGGCGCCGATCGCCGGCCCGCCGCTGATCGGCCGCGTCAAGGCGCGCATCAAGCCGTAGAGATACGCGGCGAGATGCCCCCTGACCATGACGTTTCCGGCAAGCACGAAAAACGGGATGGCAAGAAGGACGAAGCTGTCGAGATTGGCGAACTGCGGCTGCGCAAGCTGCGTGAGCGACATCGCCTGGAAGAAGACGATGGCCCCAAGACCGATGATGCCGATTGCGAAGGCGACGGGAACGCCACGCGCGAGAAGGACGAACAGGCTCGAAACGATGTAAGCCATGGTTCGCCTTTAGTGATTGGGAGCAGCGCTTCGGCTAGCGGCTGTACGGGCGCATGTCCGCGCACGAGCATGTAAGCCTGCGCGAGAAAGCGAAGCGCCATGATGCCGAATCCGACGGGCACGCTGAGCTGAAAGACCCAAATCGGTATCGCGAGCGAACTTTCGGTGGAGACGAGCCCGAGATTCACTGTGTCATTGACCCAATGACATGCGGCAATGGCGACGGTCGCGCAGTAAAACGCGCAAGCCATGATCACGAGCGTTTCCAGGAGCCGGCGCCATTTGGGCGGCAGAAAATCGATCAACAGCTCGACCCGGATGTGGTCGCGGCTGCGCACCGCGGCAGCCGCGCGAAATAGGTTGATACAATGATGAGGTAGCGAGAAAGCTCCTCCGACCAGCTGATGGCCATACCCAGGTAGGATCGGCTGATCACCTCGACGCAAACGATCGCAAGGCATGCAAAAAGCATGAGCCCGGCGATCGCCTCGTCAGCCCTGTCGATGAAGCGCATCATCGGGGCTCCCCTTTTTCCAAGCGCTATTGCGCGTAAGAGCGCAGTTTGCCCACGAAATCTTTGCCGAACTGGCCTTCAACGCTCGTCCAAACGCTGGCGGACGCTTTCTGCCAGGCTTCGCGTTCCGCGTCGGTCTGCTCATGAACATTGACGCCGCTCTTGCGCAAGCTCGCAGGTGCTTCTGGGTCCGTTCCCAGGAGCGATTTTGCATCGGCGCTGTTCTCAAGCTTCGCCATCATAGCGTTTCTTAAGTTCTTCCTGGTCCGCTTCGGCCAAATGGCGGTCGATCAATGGCCCAGTCCGGGACTTCTCTTGTCATAACGATCTCCTTTATCAGGGCGATCAATTCGTTCGCAGATAGCGTTCCCCCGCGCTTCAGAACTGTGAACGAGATACCCGAAAGATCGGGCAGGCATCACTATTAGTCTTCCTGCATCGGGAATAGCTCTAAACGTAGACATCGGTTGCGGTTGCTTTGTTGACAGAAGGTTGACGGTCTTCCATTGTACGTGCAATTGAATTCCGATAAACGGAATATGCATTGGAGCGGATTTTAAATACCATGGCAGACCTTACGCACGCCTTTGCTGTCGATATGATGCGTCTGCGGTCGGCCGTATTGGGCGATCGCGATTTCGATCAGATGTGCCGTTTGCTGTTCGACTACGCTGTCTGCGCCTACAGTGGCCTCAGACAATCGGCTTCGATCTCAATCTTCAATTGGGCCAATCGTTACGATGCAAGCGGCAGAGCGATGATCGTCGGCTCGAGAGTTGGCGCACCAGCGCCGATTGCAGCTCTCGTCAACGGAACCATCGCGCACAGCTATGAGCTTGACGATACGCACGACGCAACATTGAGCCACCCTGGCTCGGTCGTGATTTCCGCCGCGCTAGCGGTGGCGTCGGAGCGAAACGCGACAGGCCTTGATTTTCTACGTGCTGTGCTGGCGGGATACGAATGCATGATGCGGCTGGGCCTTGCTGCAAATGCTGGTGGAGTTATTGAGTTTGGCTTTCATCCGACTGCCATGTTCGGTGCGTTCGGCGCGGCGACAGCCGCAGCGGCTCTGATGAATCTTCCGGAGCGTGGCCTCTTGATGGCCTGGGGCCATGCGTTGTCACTCTCTTCCGGTTCCATGCAATTCTCAGACGAGACGGAAGGCACGGCGATCAAGCGCATTCATGCCGGCTACGCCGCGCAGCAGGGCGTGCTCGCGGCGGAAATGGCCGAGATCGGGATTGGGGCGCCGCTGCGCGCCATCGACGGCAAGTACGGCTTTCTCAAGTTGTACGGGAAGGACCCGAAACCCGAGCTTCTCCGCCGCGGGGGCGCTCCGTTGATCGTGCATAACATCACCTTCAAGCCATATGCCTGCTGCCGGCAGTTCCATTCCGTGATCGAAGCCCTCGGCGAAGCTACCGGAGGATTCAGTACGGAAGGGATCGCCAGCATCGTCGTGCGAGGGCCACGCGTACTAGCGGATCAGCATATGATCAGGCGACCCACGTCACCGATGGCTGCGCAATATAGTTTGCCCTTCGTCGTCGGAGCCTCACTGGAGTGCGGGCCGACAAACTTCGACGCGTTCGAGCAGGTCAACCTGAATCGCCCCGGAATTCTCAAATGGGCGGACATGCTCCAGGTCGAACACGATCAGGAACTCCAGTCGCAGTATCCCGAACATTTCGGATCGGAGGTCGAGGTCTTCTTCGCCGGCGGCGGTTCGCGCAAGCGTCGGCTGCTCGACAGCCGTGGAACGCCCGGCAATCCCTTCGATTGGGACAATTTGATGCAGAAGGGGCGGCAGCTCACGTCTCATCTGCCGCGTCCGCTGCCACTTGAAAGGCTTCGCACAGCCCTTGCAGGGCTTCGAGGCGAAGCATCGATCTATGGCTTCGTTGATCTGCTCGCCGTCGATCCAGCTTTCCGTTTGACAACAGATGACGACAGGACGCCCGGCGTATCCGACGCCGTTGCCTAGAACATGGAAGAAAAATGGAATCTTTGAGCTCTCAACGGCTCCCGCTCGCCGACTTTCGGATCGTCGACTTCAGTCGTCTTTTGCCGGGGCCGTGGTGCACCCAAACGCTCGGCGATCTCGGGGCCGACGTGATCAAAATCGAGCAACCAGAGATCGGTGACTATTCCAGGTTCAATCCGCCGACTTTCAAGTCGGTGGGCGCCTACTTCAACAGCATCAATCGCAACAAGCGAAGCATTACGCTCGACCTCACCGTTGCTGCGGACAAGGCGGTTGCGGACGAGTTAATCGCGAGCGCCGACGTGATCGTCGAATCCTATCGCAGCGGCGTGGCGAAGAAGCTTGCGATCGACTACGAGACCGTCAAAAAGGTGAATCCCTCGGTGATCTACTGCTCGATCACCGGATTCGGAAACGATTCTGCGCTCGGCCGAGTGCCGGGCCATGACCTTTCGATCCAAGGCGTCGCCGGTACGCTCGGGAAGCACATCAAGCACGGCGACACGCCGCCGATGCCGACATTTCAGGCGGGAGATTTCACTGGGGCCGCGTTTGCGACGATTGGAATTCTCGCGGCCTGCATCGGACGGCAAACGAGCGGCAAAGGTTGCTATCTCGAAATCCCGATGTACGACAGCCTCATCAGCGTTTCGAACGTCGCGATGTCGGGCGCACTGGCGCGCGTTGCCGGTTACCCAGGCACGCCCGAGATGGAGCCGTGGGGGCGCAATCCACGCTACAATATCTATCCGACACGAGATGGAAAATACGTGACCGTCTGCCTCCTCGAATATCGAGGGTGGAAGCGGTTCTGCGAATATATTGGACGTCCAGAACTGGCGCCCGAAGAAGATTGGAGCGACCGCCACAGTGATCATGGCGATAAGGCCGTTTCCTTCCGTGACGCGATCGCGCAGTTCTGCCTGTCGCGCGACCGTGACGCGCTTCACGACGAGATGCGCCAGGCGGAAATCGCGATCAGCGCTGTCTACGAAACCGATGAAGCGGTTCGGTCCGCGCATGCGTGCGAGCGCGGTGTCGTCGGCTTCATGGCGAGGCCGGCGGACGGCCAGGTGCCGTATCTGGTCGATCCTCTGGCACGCGCTGGCCTTTCGGATCCGACACGGCGTCCATCCCCCGAGCTTGGTGAGCACGGCGCCGAGATTCGCGAGGAATTGAGTCGCACCGGCCCAGCCGTTAGAGCATGACGCATGACGGCGCGAGCGGATACGGCTCTCAAAGATGTACTGGTCGTCGAACTCGGCAGTCGGGTCGGTGCTAGCGTCGCCGGCTCGCTTATGGCGCAACTCGGTGCGGACGTCGTCTTCATCGAGCGCCAAGCCACACCGACCTCGGCAAGCTCGTCATGGAAGCAGCGCCATAGAACACAGTTTGCAGCCGGAAAGCGCAGTCTGCTGCTCGAACCGCATCGGGATCTCGTCGTGTCGCTCGCGGCGCAAGCGGACGTCATCGTCGTCTCAAGCGACGTGGACGGGGAGGAGTTGGATTTCTCCGCGCTCAGTGCACGCGCCGTCGTTTGCGATGTGAGCGCGTATGGGCGCACCAGCGTCAACAGAAGCGCCGACACCGAGCTGCAGATCCAGGCGTTGACGGGAATCATCGAGACGACGGGGCTGAGCAGCGGATCGCCGCTGCCTCTTCCTTTCCCGGCGGTCGAACTGATGACGGGGGTTTACGCAGCCGGAGCTGTTCTTGCGGCAATGCGGGTTCGCGATCTCTCCGGCCGTGGTCAACTCATCGACATGGCGCTTTACGATTGCGCCTTCGCGGCGATGGCGACGTTTCTTCCGCGCGTTCTCACCGGCGACAAGACGCCGATCCATCGTCTCGGAAATCGGCACCCGATGATCGCGCCATGGAACGTCTATCGTGCAAAGGACGGCTGGGTGCTGATCTGCGTTGGTAATGACGCGCAGTGGCGCAGGTTTTGCGAGACGATCGGAAAGCCGGAACTCGCCACCGACAGGCGCTTTCTCAAGACGGCCAATCGCATTTCGAACATTGACGATGTCGACGCCGCCGTCCAAGGCTGGGTCGATGGCCGGACGATGGCGAAGGCGATCGAGACTTTGAGCGCGATCGAAATCGCGTGCGGGCCAGTGACGCCGATTAACGAATACCCGCGCGAGGCTAATCTCGATTACCGCGCGATGATTCGCACATTGTCGGAACCCGTTCTCGGACAAGCCATCGCCGTTCCCGAGTCGCCGCTGCGGATGAGTGAGAGCTCGGGCCAGATCTCTGGGCGCCTGGATGCGCCAGATGCCGGCCTCGAGTGGTGCGAGCAAAAGCTGCGAGAAGTGAAATCGCCTCCTGCGCCGACGAGCAAAGCGGACGCACCTTTGCGTGGCGTGAGGATCGTCGAGATCGGCCACTATACGACGGTGCCGCTTAGCACGCGCATGCTCGCCAGTCTCGGCGCGGAGGTCATCAAGATCGAACCTCCGGAAGGCGAGGCGACACGCGAATGGCCTCCGTCACAGGAGGGCCAAGGCTACTTCTTCACCTATATGAACTCTGACAAGCGCAGCCTGATGCTCGACATCCGCAAGCCCGAGGATGCGGAGAGCCTGCGGGAGCTCCTAAGATCGGCAGACGTTCTCATCGAGAACCTCAAGCCAGGCGCACTCGCGCGCCGCGGCTTCGCGCCGGCGCAACTCGCCGCCATCAATCCGCGACTCATTTCCTGCTCGGTGTCAGGCTTCGGTGTACACTCGCTCTATGCCGGGCGCCCCGCATACGATACCGTGATCCAGGCGATGTCCGGTGTCATGGCCGCGATCCGCGACGGTGACGTTCCGGTGAAGACCGGCATCTCTTCGGCCGATCTCATGGGCGCGGAATTCGCCATTGTTGCCGTACTGGCTGCCCTTGCATATCGCAAACGCACCGGCAAGGCACAGATTATCGACCTTTCCATGCAGGACATCGCCGCATGGATGACGCAAACACTCTGGAACGAAGACGATAGCGGGGGAGGCAAAGTCCGCATCATTGCATGCTCCGATCGTAATCTTCTCGTCGAAGCGACGGCCACGGACTCTCTTGATGATCTCGCGCAACTTCAACCGTCCTACGCGCTTCCCGTGAACGAAGTCGTCGCGAAGCTGACATCGCCGGGCCTGCGTTGGGCGCCGATCATGACGGTCCATGAAATGGCCGAGTCGCCAGAAACGCGGTCGCGCCAACTCTGGTTCGATGCCATCGGCGACGACGGAAAGACGTGGCCGTTGCTTGCGAGTCCGCTTCGCCTGACATTGACGCCACCCGACGTGCGAAGCCCGATGCCCCGACTGGGCTGCGATAACGAAGCGATCCTCCGGCGCAATCGACGGGATGGTCCAGCGTGAGCCCGCTTCTCTTTTCCCCCTTCAAGCTTCGCGCGCTGGAGCTTCCCAATCGCATCGTTGTTTCGCCGATGGCGCAATATTCCGCCGTCGACGGTCTTGCCGGCGAGTGGCACTTGATGCATCTCGGAAACCTCAGCGTCTCAGGCGCCGGCCTTTTTATCATTGAAGCGACGAGTGTCGAACGCGATGCGCGCTTGAGCCCCGGCGATCTCGGGCTTTGGAGTGAAGCGCATGAGGCTGCGCTGCGTCCGATCATCGCGTTCTGCAGAAAACACGGTACGGCGCGCATTGGATTGCAGCTTCAGCATGCCGGCCGCAAAGGTTCGGTGAACCTCGCCTGGCAAGGGCAGAAGGATATCCCTATCGATGCCGGCGGCTGGGAGATCACCGGCGCCGACGAGATTGCCTATCCCGGCCGCCCGAAGCCGCGGAAGCTGGATGCGCCGCGCATTCAAGCGTTGCTGCAGAGCTACGCCGACGCGGCAAAGCGGGCGGATAATCTCGGCATCGACTTGTTGGAAATCCATGCGGCGCATGGCTATCTGCTGCACAACTTTCTCTCGCCGCTCAGCAACCAGCGATCGGATGAATTCGGTGCCTCAAGTGCAGGGCGTATGAAATTCGTGCTCGCAGTGTTCGAAGCCGTTCGCAACGCTTGGCCGGAGCAAAAGCCGCTCGGTGTGCGCATCTCCGCGACCGATTGGGTCGATGGCGGGTGGGACATTGACGACAGCGTCGAGCTCGCGGCGAGGCTCAAGGCGCTCGGCTGCGACTACATTACGGCGTCGAGCGGCGGAACGGTGCCGGAGCAGAAGATCGAGGTGAAGCCGAACTATCAGGTCCCTTTCGCCGAGCGAATCCGGCGAGACGCAGGCATTGCCACCATGGCGGTCGGCCTGATCACGGAACCGCGTCAAGCGGAGGATATCTTGGCGCAAGAACGAGCCGACCTGATCGCAATCGGCCGCGGTATTCTCTACAACCCGCGATGGCCCTGGCACGCTGCCGCCGCGCTGGGCGCGACGGCAGCCTACCCGCCGCAATACGAAAGGTCGCATCCTTCCATGCGACGGGGCGATTTTCTTAAAGCGCGGCGCGACGCCTAGCGCGCCGCACCGCTGCCTTTCCTTCTGTCACGTGTGCCTTTTCAGCTTTTCGATGTGCAGGCCGATAGCTGTGTGGTCGGCTGCGTCGTCGAGGTTTTTCGCCGCGCCATCCCATAGCTCAGAGCAAAGATCGGCGAAGGGCGTCGACACTTCGAGAGCACGCGCAAGGCCATCTGCGGTTCTGACGTCCTTGGCCATGAGCTTGAGCGGAAAGCCGGCGTTGAACTTCTTCGAGATGATGAAGGGCTTGAGCTTCACCTCGGTGGTGTTGTTACGGCCGGTGGAGGCGTTGAATATGTCGGCCACCAGCTCGACATCGAGGCCGAACTTCTCCGCGATCATCGTCGCTTCGACTGCCGCGATGAGCCCCGCGGCAGAAACATAGTTGTTCAACGCTTTGATGGCGTGGCCGGAGCCGAGTTTGCCGGTCCGGAAAATCGATTTGCCCATTGCGCCGAGAATGGCCTCAACGCGATCGATGGTCGCGGCCTCGCCCCCGACCATGATCGCGAGCGTGCCGTCGGTCGCCTTGCGTACGCCGCCGGAGATAGGCGCGTCGATGAACCCGTGGCCGACGCTGATGAAGTCTTTGCCCAGTTCAGCGGTGCCGAGTGGCTCCGACGAACTCATTTCGATGATGATTGCGCCCGGTTTCAGCGCAGGCTTGAGCTTTTCGAGCACAGCTTTGACGATCTTCCCATCCGGAAGGAGTGTGATCACCACCTCGGCATTCTTGACGGCATCTTCCGCACTCGCCGCTGGCGTGCCGCCCGCCTCTTTGAATCGTGTCCGCGCTGCCTCGGATTGATCAAAGCCGCTCACCTTGAATCCCGCGCGCACGAGGCAGGCGGACATGGGCACGCCCATATTGCCCAGACCAATGACAGCAATCGATGCAGGTGGTTTGATTGGCGCGGCATTCATTTTGACTTTTCCTTCGATGATGGGTTTCTGCGCTGCAGCGGCCCCTTCGCGATGAGTTCGGCCTCGCGCTTCAGGAGAGCTACATAGTCGGGCAATTGCGAACGGACAAAGCGGACTTTAGGCACGGTGAGCGTGATCGACGCTGCGGCCTGATCGGCGCCGAACATCACAGGCACGGCGACACCACAGGAGTCGGCCAGCTTCTCGCCCTCGCTCGTCGCGTAGCCGTGTCGCCGAATGGTTTTTATCCGCTCGAAGAACGTCGCCTTGAACATACGCTTCTTGGTGACCGGCGAGAGCCTGCCCGCTGCCTGGATTTCCGCCTGAATATCGGGCGGGAGGAAGGCGAGGATGGCGCATCCGGAGGCGCCCCATTCCACAGGGACCTCCTGAAAGAGATTGATGCGAAAGCGTAGCGGCTGCGGACTGTCTGACTTGGCCGCATACATGACCGTGCGTTTCGAAGGAATGTACTCGCAGTACATTGTCGTTTCGCCGGTCTCCTTCGTGATGCGGTCGAGAACGGGTTGGATTGCTGCGGCATAAGAGGTTCGCTGCGACACCAGATTGGCGAGCCGTACGAATTCCATTCCGATCCTGTAGCGGCGTCTTTCCTTGTCCTTGTCGACGAATCCTGCCTCCTGCAGCAGTTCGAGTAAACGGTGAGAGCTGCTCATCGGAAGGTCGAGCGCCACCGCAATGTCCTTCACGCCCACGAGATCCTTCGATTCCGCCATGAAAGTGAGAACGGACATCGCGCGGGCGACCGTTCCCATCGTATCACTCACGAAACTCTCCTGCCGCCGAAGGCGCTTGCACGAGAATCGAGGAGGTCTTCTGCGCGGATGCTTTCACCTTCTTCGCGATGTCGTTCAGGCGCGCCGGCTTCCACCTGAAGTATGGAACCGTGACGACGATCGAACCAATGATTTTGTTGTCGGAAGTGAAAACCGGGGCGCCGATACCAACGCCGGCTCCGGGGATGCGTTCCCCCTTCGATGTTGCATAGCCGACCTTGCGGATCTGGACGATTTGCTTGCGGAGTTGTGCCGGATTGACGACTGTATACTCGGTCAGTTTCGGAAGCTTGCGCCGCAGATAGCGGTCGATCTCTTCGTCAGGGAGAAAAGCAAGAATAGGCTTGCCGCTAGCGCCGGCGTGAATTCCGTCCCTGCTTCCGACATCGAATTCGTAGCCGAGCGCGTGCGGGCCGCGCTCCACCAAAGCGACGATCTTCGAATACGTGCGCGGCTCATAAAGGGTGAAGGCGCAGGTTTCCTCGACGGACTGCGCGAGTTCGGAGAGAAACGGCCGCACGCGCCCGATCAGCGAATGCGAACCGAGGACGGACGTGGCTAGCCGAATGCACTCCGTTCCGACCATATAGGTTCGGGTTGGCGCGTCGTAAGATGCCATACCATCCTTCACCAGCATCTGCAGGAGCCGATGAACGGTGCTCACGTTCAAGTCGACGTCGCTTGCGACTTGCTGAACGCCGACCGGACGGCTGCTTGCCGCCAGGCTGCGCAAGATCGATAGTGCCTTAAGGACCGGGCTGTCGGCCATGAGCGCCTTTAGTTCGATATCCCGTTTATCGGGATTAGTTCTCATATAACGAAAATAGGGATGGATAGCAAAATGGGCCAATGGACGATGACCTCCGGCTTTCCACTCTCGTTCTGAGTTTCGCTTTCAGATTGTAACCCGCGACGTCGACGTTTGCGCCGATTGGCATGCGCGTTCGACATTGCCGATAAAAGACAGCAGCGTCGGGCTAGAGCGGCGTGCTCGCCCATCATCTGCACTTTACTCCTCCCGATCGCATTAAGACGCCGAGCCGAGGACATTTTGTCCTTTGAATTGACATTCCCTCCAGCTTTCCGCAAACTAATGAAAATATATTCCGTTAAACGGAATTATGGGAACGAGGAATGCCGATCTGGAGATTGATCCAAGAGAGTCTGCGCGAGCGAGGCGCGCCGTGAACGTGGCGAACTCTCCCGCGCTCGCGGGCGTGCGGGTGCTAGATCTCACGCAGGTGCTGTCCGGTCCGTACTGCACGCAAATGCTCGGGGATTTGGGAGCCGACGTGGTCAGACTGGAGGGGCCGGTCCGCGATGTGGCGCGGACAATGCCGCCTCATGCCGTGGCGGGCGATAGCATTTATTTTCTTTCGATCAATCGAAATAAGCGCAGCATTATCGTCGACCTCAAGACAGAGGCGGGGGCGGCGATCGCGCGCAAGCTTGCGCTGACCAGCGATGTGGTCGTTGAGAACTTTCGGCCAGGCGTTTGCGAGCGTCTCGGGCTCTCGTCCAAGGCGCTTCGGGCGGAAAAGCCAGAGCTCATTTGGTGCTCGATCAGTGGGTTCGGCCAGAGTGGACCATATCGAGACAAGCCGGCTTACGATCTGATCATTCAGGCGCTTTCAGGAGGCATGAGCATTACCGGCGCCCGCGATGGCGTTTCTGTGCGGGCGGGTATTCCCATCGGTGACATTTCGGCGGGTATGTACGCATCAAGTGCGATCCTCGCCGCGTTGTATCGCCGAGCGGCCACGGGGCGTGGCGAGACGATCGACATATCGATGCTAGATTGCCAAGTCGCCATGCTTTCCTACCAAGCTGCTTTCTACCTACATTCGGGAAATATCCCGGGTCGCCAGGGCAGGGAGCACGATTCGATCGCGACTTATGGAACGTTCAAGGCTGG
>JAFKKS010000224.1 GCA_017304555.1 Hyphomicrobiales bacterium | reverse complement strand
ATATGCCCGTGGCGTATCTGTCGGTGGACGGCGTTTACACCAACAAGGCGTCCGGCGGCGTTGCCTATCGCTGCTCGTTCCGGGTGACGGAAGCGGTCTATGCCATCGAGCGTGCCATCGAAACGCTGGCGCAGCGGCTCGGCATGGATTCCGCCGATCTGCGCATCAAGAACTTCATCCAGCCGGAGCAATTCCCCTACAAAGCGGCGCTTGGCTGGGAATACGACAGCGGCAACTATCCGCTCGCCATGAAGAAAGCGATGGATACGATCGGCTACCGCCAGCTTCGCGCCGAGCAGAAGGCCAAGCAGGAAGCCTTTAGGCGCGGCGAAACGCGCGAGGTCATGGGCATCGGCGTCTCGTTCTTTACCGAAATCGTCGGCGCGGGTCCCTCGAAGAACTGCGACATTCTCGGTGTTGCGATGTTCGACTCGGCGGAGATCCGCATTCATCCGACAGGATCGATCATCGCGCGCATGGGCACCAAGAGCCAGGGGCAGGGTCACGAGACGACCTATGCCCAGATCATTGCCACCGAGCTCGGCATTCCTGCCGACGACATCATGATTGAGGAAGGCAACACCGACACCGCGCCTTACGGTCTCGGCACCTACGGCTCGCGCTCGACGCCGACGGCGGGTGCTGCGACGGCCGTGGCCGCGCGGAAGATCAAGGCCAAGGCGCAGATGATCGCGGCTCACATGCTCGAAGTGCATGAAGGCGATCTCGAATGGGATGTGGATCGTTTCCGGGTGAAGGGCCTTCCTGAAAAGTTCAAGACCATGAAGGAAATCGCCTGGGCCTCCTATAACAGCCCGCCACCCAATCTCGAGCCGGGTCTTGAGGCGGTGAACTATTACGACCCGCCGAATCTGACCTATCCGTTCGGGGCGTATTTCTGCGTGATGGACATCGACGTCGATACCGGCGTCGCCAAGACCCGGCGCTTCTATGCGCTGGACGACTGCGGCACGCGCATCAACCCGATGATCATCGAGGGGCAGGTCCACGGCGGTCTCACCGAGGCCTTTGCCGTCGCGATGGGACAGGAGATTCATTACGACGAGCAGGGCAATGTGCTCGGCGCATCGTTCATGGATTTCTTCCTGCCGACTGCGGTCGAAACCCCGAAATGGGAAACGGACTACACCGTTACGCCGTCGCCGCATCATCCGATCGGCGCCAAGGGCGTCGGCGAAAGCCCGCATGTCGGTGGTGTGCCGTGCTTCTCGAACGCGGTCAATGACGCCTATGCGTTCCTGAATGCCGGCCATATCCAGATGCCGCATGATGCGTGGCGGCTCTGGAAGGTCGGCGAACGTCTCGGCCTGCATGTCTAACCGCTATTGCCGCCCGACGAAAACGGGCGGCATGGAAATCGCCCATGCGCCATCATGCTGAACGAGACAGGATTGCGGAGCGGCTGGCTCTTGCGGGCTATATTCCCGACCGTGATCTGGCGACCGCCGTCTGGTTGATGGAAAGCCTGTCGCGGCCACTGCTGCTGGAGGGCGAGGCGGGCGTCGGTAAGACTGAGGTCGCGCTGACGCTGGCACGCGCCAACGACACGCGGCTTATTCGCTTGCAATGCTATGAGGGCCTAGATCAGAACGCCGCCCTGTATGAATGGAACTATCAGCGGCAGTTGCTAGCGATCAAGGCGCGGGAAACGCAGGCCGCGGACGTCATCGAGGAGCAAATATTCTCGGAAAAATTCCTGCTGGAGCGGCCTTTACTGGCGGCCATCCGTCAGCCGAAATCACCGGTGCTCCTGATCGACGAGGTCGATCG
>JAFKKS010000146.1 GCA_017304555.1 Hyphomicrobiales bacterium | reverse complement strand
TCGCGACGATGCCGGTGGGCTTGCGCCCGCCGAGATCGGCCTCGGCGACCATCGTCTCGAGCTCGGATCGTTTTGCAAGAGCCTCGCGATCTTCAACGTCGTGTTCGGCCATCGTTGTTCCCCCACGATGTAACGCTTGAACAAAAGGGCGGCGCTAGGAAGCGCCGCCCTCGGAGGCTGATTTACATCCAGCCTTTTTCTTTGAAGTACTTTTCCGCGCCCGGGTGCAGCGGCGCGGTGATGCCTGACTTCGTCATCTCCTTCGGGTCGAGGTTGGCGAACGCCGGGTGCAGTTTCTTGAACTCGTCGAAGTTCTCGAACACCGCCTTCACGAGGTTGTAAACGACATCATCCGGCTGCTTGGCGCTGGTGACGAGCAGCGCGCGTACGCCGTAGGTCGTCGTTTCGTTTGGGTTGTTGGCATACATACCGCCCGGAATCTTCGCGACCGAATAGTACGGATACTTCTTGAGCAGCGCGTCGATTGCGGGGCCCGTCATCGAGATCAGCTTCGCGCCGCACGTCGTCGTCGGGTCCTGGATGGCGGCGGACGGATGGCCGACGCCATAGTAGAAGCCGTCGATCTTGTTATCGCACAGCGCCGGGCCCTGCTCGTCCGCCTTGAGCTCGGCAGCGAGCGAGAAGTCCTTCAGCGTCCACTTCATCTCCGTGAGCAGTTGCTCCATCGACGCGCGCGTGCCGGAGCCGGGATTGCCGACGTTGAAGCGCTTGCCCTTGAAATCCTCGAACTTGTTGACGCCCGCCTCCTTGCGCGCGAGCACGGTGAACGGTTCCGGATGCACGGCAAAGACGACGCGCAGATCCTTCTGCGCCTTATCCTTGAACTGTGCCTCGCCTTTGAAGGCGTTGTACTGCACGTCGGACTGCGTCATGCCGAAATCGAGCTCGCCCGAATTGATGGCATTGACGTTGAATACGGAGCCGCCAGTCGATTCGACCGAGCAGCGGATGCCGGTCTTCGCCCGGTCCTTGTTCATCAAGCGGCAGATCGCACCGCCGACGGCGTAGTAGACGCCGGTGACGCCGCCAGTGCCGACGGTGACGAAGCGCTGCTGCGCACTCGCCGACCCCGCCACGATAGATAGCGCCAACGCCGCCGCGGCGCCGAGCAAATAACTCTTGGACTTCAACATTTCCCCACTCCTGTTTGTGGTTTCAACAAAGTCTGTTCTTGATTAGTCAGCTTGCGGAACGGCGCCGCACCCAACAACGCCATTTCCGCTCACTCGGCCTTTCCGCTTATTTGCCGTTCGATGTCGTCGCGATCGCAGCATCGATAGCGTCTCCGAGTCGCTCCACAATCGCATCGACGGTCGTCGTATCGACGATGAACGGCGGCGCCAGAAGGACATGGTCGCCCGCCGTGCCGTCGATCGTGCCTCCCGACGGGTAGACCATGAGGCCGCGCGCCATCGCCTCCTGCTTGATCCGCGCATGCAGCTTCAGCTTCGGATCGAACGGCGTTTTCTCCGAGCGATCGGTGACAAGTTCGACAGCCTGGAAAAGCCCACGCCCGCGAATGTCGCCGACATAGGCATGATTGCCGAACCGCTCGTTGAGTCGGCGATGCAGCGTTTGCCCCATCGCCTTGACGTTGTCGAGGAGCCGGTCCCGCTTGATGATACGCTGCACCGCGAGCCCCGCCGCGCAAGCCATCGGGTGGCCCATATAGGTGTGGCTGTGCATGAAGGCGCCGGAGCCGGCCGAGAAGGTGTCGAAGATCGCGCGGCTTAAGAGGACGGCGCCGATCGGCTCGTAGCCGCCGCCCAGGCCCTTCGCGATCGCCATGAGATCCGGCGCGATGCCTTCCTGCTCGCACGCATGCAGCGTTCCGGTGCGCCCCATGCCGGACATCACCTCATCGAGGATGAGGAGCACACCGTAGCGGTCGCAGATCTCGCGGATGCGCTTGAAGTATCCAGGCTCGGCCGTGACGGCGCCGGCGGTCGCGCCGACGACCGTCTCGGCAAGAAAAGCGATGACGGTGTCGCCGCCAAGCTCGATGATCTTCTGCTCCAGCGCATCGGCGGCACGCCGGCCATAGGCTTCCGCGCTCTCGTTCGCCTGCCGATAGCGATAGGAAAAGCACGGATCGATGTGATGCGTTTCGATCAGCAGCGGCGCGAACGTCTTGCGGCGCATGACGTTGCCGCCGGCCGCGAGCGCGCCAAGGGTTGCGCCATGATAACTCTCCCGGCGTGCAATGACGTGCCGCCGCTTGGTGTCGCCGCGCTCCAGGTGATACTGGCTTGCCATCTTCAGCGCCGCTTCCACCGCCTCCGATCCGCCGCTGACGAAGAGGACATGCGACAGCCCCTTCGGCGCGTCGGCGATGAGCGCGTCGGCGAGCTGCTCGGCGGGCTCGCTGGTGAAGAAGCTGGTGTGCGCATAGGCCAGAGCGCCGGCCTGCTCCTGCATCGCGCGCACCACATCGGGATGGCCGTGCCCGAGACACGAGACGGCAGCGCCGCCGGACGCGTCGATGTAGGCCTTGCCGCTAGAGTCGAAGAGATGCACGCCCTGACCGCGCACGGCGACAGGATATTCAGCGTGGATGGAGCGATGAAGGATATGGGTCATGGTGCATTCTCTCGGACAGATGACGGCCAGTAGGCATTGATCGACGTCAGATAATTTTCGCGCGCGCGCACCGCCTCCGGCGTGCGCTTGCCCCGGCGTAGCGTGACCAGCATGGCGAGGATTTCGGCTGCGGCCAAGGCGGACACTTTGGAATCGAAGAAGGACGGCGATGTCGTGCCGACCAGGATCTTGTGGTCCGCGATGGCGGCGAGCGGGGCCGTCCCACGATCGGTGATCGCTATCAGCCGCAGGCCGCTATCGCGCGCGCGCTTTGCCGCCTCGACGGCCGCGCGCGTATAAGGCTTCACGCTCACCACGAGCAACGCATCACGCGGCCCCGCCGTGGCGAGCACATCCATCCCGGTCAATCCTGCGCCGTCGAGCAACGTGACGGGACAGCCGGCCAGGCCGCAGATGTAATGATAAAGAAACGCGACGGGGAAGCTGGAGCGCAAACCGAGGCAGTAGACGTGCCGGGCGCTGCCAAGGGTCGCTGCCGCCTGCGCCAGGCGCGCGGCCGCCTCCCCATCGCCCAAAGCGCCGACATGACCGGCCAAGGATTGGGCCATATCGGCGACCAGCGCCTGCGGCCGCTTGACGTCGCGATGCGCGACAAGCCGCGTCACCTTCGCCTCGTAACTCACGGCGGATTTGCGCAGCGCCGCGGCGTAGCTGCCCCGCAACTCCTCGTATCCGCTTAAACCCAGGCGTTGCGCCAGCCGTGTCATCGTCGCCGGCGGAACCCCGGCGCGCCGCGCCTGCTCCCGCATGGTGAGAAGCGCGACGTCCTGCGGCTGCTCGAGAACAAAGCGCGCGGCCGCCTGCAGGCGCGGTGGCATGCCTGCAAACTCATCCAAGATGCGTTCGGCGAGAACGTCGACTGCCACGCGCCAAGCCTCGAAGGTGATGAAACAAACGTTTCGATAGCCTAAAGCATATGGAACAAACGTTTCAAACGAAAAATGCGTGCGGACCGCATTTGATCCAATGGGTTCTGGCCGATAAAGGTTGCCCTGAACGAGAACGAGGGCAGTGCTGGCGCCTGCCCCATCCCCTGAGGTGACAATGAGCGACGGTGAAGTACGGATCGCGCGCGAGGGCCCGGTTGCCTATGTGACGTTCGATCGCGCTGCAGCGCGCAACGCGATGACCTGGGATATGTACCAACAGCTCGGTGCTATTTGCGCCGCGTTGAAGGACGATGCGTCAGTGCGGGTTGTTGTGTTTCGTGGCGCCGGCGGCAAGGCGTTCATCGCCGGCACCGACATCGCGCAGTTCAAGTCGTTCACATCGGCCGAGGACGGCGTCAAATACGAACACACGATGGAGCAGTACCTGGTCGCGATCGAAGCGCTGCCAATGCCGACGATTGCGGTGCTCGACGGTTGGACGGTCGGGGGCGGGCTTGCCATCGCGTCCTGCTGCGATCTGCGCGTCGCGGTCCCGGGCGCTCGCCTCGGCATCCCGATCGCGCGCACGCTCGGCAACTGCCTATCGATGGAGAACTATGCGCGGCTCGTCGCTTCGCTCGGGCCGGCGCTGAGCAAACGCATTCTGCTGCTTGGCGACATGGTGACAGCGGAGGAAGCAAAGACGATCGGCTTTGTGCTCGACGTCGTTGCACCGGAGGCGATCGACGCACGTGTGACGGAGCTCTGCGCCCAGTTGAGCAGCAATGCGCCGATCACCATGCGGGTGAGCAAAGAGGCGATCCGCCGGTTGCAGCACGCTGGCATTCCCGGCGGCGACGACCTCATACGACAGACCTACGGCAGCGACGATTTCCGCGACGGCGTGCGCGCCTTCGTCGAGAAGCGGAAAGCGCAGTGGACCGGACGCTGAATTCCATCCTCGACCAGAGATAGATCATGCCCATTATCGACGCCCACCATCATGTCTGGTGGCACGCAAAGCGCCCGCATCATTGGCCGGAAGGCTCAAACGCCGGCGCGACGCTCGACCGCGATTTCACGCCGGAGGACCTTGCGGCCGAAATCAAGCGCAGCGACGTCGACGGCACCATCCTCGTCCAGTCGCTCAACGAGGCCGAGGAAACGAATGAGTTTCTCGACATCGCGGACCAGTACGATTTCCTGCGCGGCGTCATCGGCTGGATTCCTCTCGACGACCCCGCCGTCGCCGAGCGCGCGCTCGACGTTTTGGCGACGCGCAAGAAGCTGGTCGGCATCCGGCATCTGCTGCGCATGGAAAAGGCGCAAGACTGGCTGTCGCGTCCCGGCGTCGTTGCGTCGGTGAAGCTGCTCGCCAAACGCAGCCTCGTCTTCGAATTGGTTCCGGTTGGTGCTGATCAGTTTGAGCAGGCGTTTGCACTCGCCCGCGCAGTGCCCGACGTCCACATCATTTTCGACCATCTCGGCCGCCCGCCGGTGCCGGAGCAAGGCTGGGAGCCGTGGGCCACTTTGATCGCGCGCTCTGCCGAACATCCCAACATCGCGATCAAGCTCTCGGCCGGAATGGCGCTGGTCGCACATTGGAAATGGTCGACGGACGCGTTGCGCCGCTACACCGATCATGTCTTCGACACGTTCGGCGCACAGCGAGTGCTCGCCGCCAGCAATTGGCCGCCGTCGCTCCTTGCCGGCAGCTACGAGGACATCTGGCGCGGCATCACCGACCTTCTGTCGGCGCTGTCGCCAACTGAGCGCGCAGCCGTGCTCGGCAACAACGCGCAGCGACTCTATCGGCTATGATGGGTCAGGCGTGGATGCCCGGCATGAAGCCGGACATGACGACTATGTCTGCCGGTTGGCGACAAAGCGCGCCGCGGCTTTGAGGACGTCGGCACGTTCGCCGAACGGCGCCAAAGCGTCTGCGGCTTCCGCGACCAGCGCGTCGAGCCGCTTGCGCGCACCGGCAACGCCGAGAGCGCCGACGAAAGTCGCCTTGCCGGCGTCCGCGTCCTTGCCTGTCGCCTTGCCGACGAGCACGGGGTCGCCCTCCACGTCGAGCAGATCGTCGGCGATCTGGAACGCCTCGCCGAGCGCATGCGAATAACGCTCGAGCGCCGCACGCGCCTTGGCGTCGGCCGCGCCAAGAATGGCGCCAGCCGCGCAGGCAAAGCGCAGCAGGGCACCGGTCTTCATGATCTGCAGGCGACGGATGTCGGCTTCCGTCAGATGTTGCGGGCGGCCGTCGCCGAAACGACCCTCAGCCGCCAGGTCGAGCATCTGCCCGCCGACCATGCCGCCGATGCCGGAAGCGCGCGCCAGCGCCGTCACCAGTTCGACCCGCACAGCCGCATCACGATGCGTTTCCGGCCGCGCCAGCACGTCAAAGGCCAGCGTCAACAGCGCGTCGCCTGCGAGAATAGCCGTCGCCTGATCGAACGCGATATGAACGGTGGGGCGGCCGCGACGCAGATCATCGTCATCCATGGCCGGCAGGTCGTCGTGGACCAGGGAGTAACAATGCACGAATTCAAGCGCGGCGCCGGTGAAGTGCGCCTGCGCGGCACCGACGCCGAAAAGCGCCGCCGTCTCGACGACAAGGAACGGCCGCAGCCGCTTGCCGCCGCCGAGGCAAGCGTGGCGCATCGCGTCCATCACCCGCTTCGGCCGGGTCGTCTCGCCCTCCAGTGCGGTGTCGGCCAGAAGGCTGGCCAGGACCTGCTCGGCCTCACCGGCTACGGTGGTGAGCCGGTCGGCCAGAAGAGCGTCTGCGTCTTTTAGAGCCATGATAATGATCCCATCGCACCCGCTCGCATGCCCGACAGACGCCTCATCGGTCAAGAACCCTCGGATCGAGGGGGCAAAAACGCCCCTCCGTGGTTAACTGGGCCGATGATTGCTGCGATCTTTTCCCGTGGGCGCCGAAAGGGCGGAATGCGAGCCGTTCGCTGGGCCTTCTTCATCGTCCTCGCGGTGATCGCCCTGCCCTATGTCCTGACACCGCTCTATCTTTTCGGGCAACCGGTCTCGACGCCGATGCTGTGGCGCTGGGTGACCGGCCAGCCCGTTGACCGCCGCTACATGCCGCTCGACGCCATCGCGCCGGCTTTGCCGCTGAGCGTCATGGCCGCCGAGGACGGCCGGTTTTGCAGCCATTTCGGCGTCGATTTGCACGAGTTACGGGACGCGATCCAGGACGCCGACGACATCACCGAAGCGCGCGGCGGCTCGACCATCACCCAGCAAGTGGCGAAGAACCTGTTTCTGTGGGGCGGCCGCAGCTTCCTACGCAAGGCGCTGGAACTGCCGTTGGCGCTGTGGATCGACCTCGTCCTGCCGAAGCGCCGGATCATGGAAATCTACCTCAATATCGCCGAATGGGGCCCGAACGGCCAATTCGGCGCCGAGGCCGGCGCGCGCTATGCGTTCGGCAAGTCAGCACGGACCCTCGGAGCGCACCAGGCCGCCCTAATGGCCGCAATCCTGCCCAATCCGGTCACCCGCAGCGCCCGTCGTCCGGGGCCCGGCGTGCGCCGCCTGGCGGGCATTTATCTTCGCCGGGCACACAGGATCGGCGGCGCGGCCGACTGTCTGGCGCTGCACCGGCGGCGCTGACGGCCGCCAATTACACGATTTTTGGCCAAAACCGTCGGCCTTCGGCGCAATTGAGGCTGGCATCTCTGGAGCGCTTCCGATATAAGCGCGCCCGAACAGGCCGAAGTCCCGCACCCGGCCAAAATCTCGGAGAATTCATCCCATGGCCGTTCCGAAACGGAAAACTTCGCCGTCGCGCCGCGGCATGCGCCGCTCCGCCGATGCGCTCAAGCGCCCCGCCTATGTCGAGGACAAGGATTCCGGCGAGTTGCGCCGTCCGCACCATCTCGACCTGAAGACCGGCATGTACAAGGGCCGGCAGATCCTCAAGGTCAAGACGGAAGCCTGAGCGCGACAAGGTCGTCGTTCACCACAAGGGCCGGCTGCGAAGCCGGCCTTTTGCGTTCCGGCGCTGGAGCCTTCACCTCACCGGCGCTAAGATTAACTCCGCGGCGAGCGGGCGCGATCATAGGCCTCTCGCGATCGCCGCGCAGCATGGGAGCGACGTCGTGTATTTGCTGGGATTTCCGCTGCTCCTCATCCCGCTCGCGATCTACAACATCCTCACCTTCCTCATCCCGGTCGACTGGCAAGCTCCGCTGACGAGCATCCCGATGATGTCGGGCGGGGAATGGACGATCAGCTTCGCGGACATTCTGATGGCGCTGGCCATCATCATGCTGATGTTCGAAACGATGAAAGCGACGCGCACGAGTTCGCGCAGCATCGTCGACCACATGCTTTCAACCCTCGTTTTCGTCGCCGCGCTGGTGGAGTTCCTCCTGGTGCCGCGCGTCGCGACGTCCACTTTCGCGCTCATCGTCCTCATCTGTCTCATCGACGTCATCGGCGGCTATACGGTGTCGATCCGCACCGCCCGGCGCGACTATTCGATCGAGCGCGCCGACACGCTCTGACCTCGCCTTCGTCCGCTTTCCTCCAGCCATTTTCGGAGCTCTCTCGATCATGCGTGATTTCCATTTGCCCGGCCGCTCCCCTGCTCTCGCCTCCGAAGCCATGGCGGCGACATCGCATCCGCTCGCGACGCTCGCAGCGGTCGAGATGCTGCGCGCTGGCGGAACGGCGGCGGATGCGGCCGTCTCGGCGCTGGCGGTGCTCTGCGTCGTCGAGCCGGCGATGACAGGTATCGGCGGCGATTGCTTCTGCCTGGTCGCCAAGCCCGACAAACCGATCTGGGGCTACAACGGATCGGGGCGCGCGCCCGGCGCGCTGCGCATCGAGGCGCTGATCGAACAGGGCGTGAAAAAGATCGGCCCGGAGTCGATCCACTCGGTCACGGTGCCCGGCGCCGTCGAAGGCTGGGAGGCGATCCTGAAGGCGCACGGGCGCTTCGGATTCGACCGTGTGCTCGCGCCCGCCATTCATTACGCGGAGAATGGCTTTCCGGTCGCGCCGCGGGTCGCCTACGATTGGGAGAACGCCACCGGAAAGTTGGCCGCGGATGCGGGCGGCAAACGGCATTATCTCAAGGACGGCAAGGCGCCGCGCGTCGGAGACATCGTGCGGTTGCCGGCCTTGGCTGCGACGCTGAGGGCGATCGCGGCGCACGGCGCCCGTGCGCTCTACGAAGGGCCGATCGCGGAGGAAATCGCGGCGACCGTGAAGGCGCGCGGCGGCTTCCTGCGCGCCGAAGATCTGGCAGCACATCGCGGCAACGAACAGACGCCGATCTCGACCAATTATCGCGGCCTCGATCTCGTTGAATTGCCGCCGAACGGCCAGGGCATGACGGCGCTCATCATGCTCAACATTCTCGAACGCTTCGATATGCAGGCGCTCGATCCCGTCGGGCCGGAGCGGTTCCATCTCGCGCTCGAAGCCGCGCGCATGGCGTACGCCGTACGCGACACGCACCTCGCCGATTCTGAAGCCATGCGCATTTCGGTCGACAAGCTTCTCGACAAAAAATTTGCGCACAGCCTTGCCGCAAAGCTCGATCCGTCGCGCCGCGTCGCCATTCCGCCGGCGCCAACGCCCGGCAGCGACACGACGTACCTCACCGTCGTCGATCGGGACCGCACGGCGGTGTCGCTCATCAACTCGCTTTATCACGGCTTCGGAACCGGCATCGTAACCGAGAAGAGCGGCGTCGTTCTGCATAGCCGCGGCGCATGCTTCGTGATGGATCCCGCGCATCCGAATGCGATCGGCCCGAACAAACGGCCGATGCACACGATCATTCCTGCGCTAGCGACGCGCGACGGGCGGTGCGCGGTTTCGTTCGGCGTGATGGGCGCCGCCTATCAGCCGATGGGCCACGTCCAGGTCATGCTCAACCTGGTCGATTACGGAATGGACGTGCAGGCCGCCATCGACATGGCGCGCACGTTCTTCGAGGAAGAGGCCTCGCTCGTCGAGCGCGCCATGCCGGCTGCAACGGTCGAAGGCCTCAAGGCGCGCGGCCATAACGTGTCCGTCGTGCCGTCGCCATGGGGCGGCGGCCAAGCGATCCAGATCGACTGGGACAAGGGCGTGCTGGTGGGCGGCTCCGATCATCGCAAGGACGGCTGCGCACTCGGATACTAAACGCGAGAGAACAATGCGGGTGGCGCGACAATGGCGCCCGCAATGTTCAGATCGACCAGGAAACGCCTTCGCGTTCGCGGCCACTTCGCACGATAAGACGTCCCCCATAGGCGTTTGCCGCCACGTCGGCGCGCACGCGACGCTTGCTGCGGGTCTGCGGCGCCAAATGCCGCGTGGCAATCAACTGCGCCAGGAACGAGGACAGCGGACGCGCCGTTGCACCGCCGCGGGACACGTCGCTTAAAGGTTCGCTTATGACGACCAGGGCACGCGACTGCCCTTTAAGGTCCGCGTCGGGATCCCAAGACGGGTCGTTTTTCTTTTCGTTTACCATGACGTCCGTGCCCTGTGCCGAATTAGGCCATTCGTCAAAATCCCCCGCAAGCGCCATGCCGCGATAATGCCCTATGGAGAAATAGGTTTCCCCCGGAAAATTCGCAGGTCGACTTCTGAAATGTTTAAGGTTCAGCGCGTAATGTCGGCATGCTGTCATTCTGGCTGTCATCCTGCCGATATTTTACATTTTGAGCGATTCGAGCCCCATGGAGCCCAAGCAAAACGAGCGTGCAGCGCCGCTCTCCGAAGAGCCCGATCCCATCAGGATCCTCACCGCCATCGGCGAAGTGGCCTACGACTGGCACCTCGCGAGCGACGCGTTGACTTGGGGACCGAATGTCGGCGCCGTGCTCAACATCGAAAGCGCGACCAAGGTCCAGACGGGGCGTAGCTACGCGCAGTTGTTCGATCCTGAAAATCTCGTCACGCCTTACGACGTCGTGATGCAATCGAACCAACAAGATGACGGCCGCGGCGTCGCCTACCAAATCGAGTACGCGCTGCTGCGGGAAGGCGGCGAGCGCGTCTGGCTCGAAGACACCGGGCGATGGTTCGCAGGGCCCGACGGACGGCCGGCGCACGCACACGGTGTGGTGCGCGTCGTCAACGAGCGCCACGAAAACGATCAGCGGCTCGCTTATCTCTCGCGCTTCGACGACCTCACCGGCGAAATGAACCGCTGGCGGCTGACTGAAATTCTCGGCGCCGCGCTCGACGATGCGATCAAGGGGCGCTCGTCATGCGCGTTTCTGCTGATCGCCGTCGACAATCTGGCGCGCATCAACGAGGCCTATGGCTTCGGCATCGCCGACGAGGTAATCAGCGCGGTCGCACGGCGGCTGCGTTCGAAACTGCGCGCGTCGGACGCGCTCGGCCGCTTCTCCGGCAACAAATTCGGAATCGTGCTGCGCAATTGCACGCCCGACGAGATGGCGGTGGCTGCAGACCGCCTGCTCGCCGGCATCCGCGACGAGGTGATGCAAACGTCGGCCGGCGTCGTCGCCATCACGATCACGATCGGCGGCATCGTCGCGCCGCGCCACGCGCGCGAAGTGCATGACGTCCTG
>JAFKKS010000223.1 GCA_017304555.1 Hyphomicrobiales bacterium | reverse complement strand
GATCGAGATATCTAGGCCCGTACATTATTTGAACGCGATAAAGGCCGCCGTCATTGATATCGAAGCAAAGCTGAGAAACACCTACGACAAGGCAACGCAGAAATACGTTGAGAGCGATCAGTATGAGGCAGTACTATGGGCTGTAGCTGATCATCACGAGCTTAGTCGGCGGAGCGCCGACATCTTTGATGTCTACTCTCATTTAACGCGAACCTACGACATCACGACGCTTCCTCGCGATAAATTCACTCAGCGAATGAATGCACTTAAGCGGCCTGCCCACGGCTCCATCCTTAAGGGTTCAAGACAGGGATGGTATGAATTCCGGGAGCCGGTCATGCGCGGGTATGTTCGTCTCCGAGCCGAAGCTCAGAACGTTGAACTGGGGGCCGATCACGCGAGCGAATATCGGGGGCATCGACGTTTGCAGACCACGATATCCTAAACGGATGAACCGCCACTGCCTTTCGGCGACCCGTTCTAATGGGCGAGGAAGCACCCGCCCGGAAGCCCGGTCCTACCCCTCATCCCAGCCCGGAAACCCCAGCCGCTGCCCACGGCTCGCAGCCACCGTAAGGCGTCGGTCGCCGGTCCCGTCTGCCGGGTCGCGGCCTAGGCAATTCCGGTATGATGATACCCGATATCCTTCGATCCGGGACGCGCAGGGAGGGACATTGCCGGCCTTCATTCGCAGGTCCGGTCGCGTCCAGCGCGCGTCCTTCGCGCGCCAGGAAGTGCTTGGCGAGGATTCGGCTCCACCAGGGAACCTGATCGATCCGGCGCAGGATCGCTTCTTCCGCTCTGTCGCCGGTGCGCAGGGCTCCGCGCTCGATGGTGGAGAAGACATCGCGCTTGAGGACGGTGCCGCTGCGCCAGCGCGGTCCAAGCTCCGGCAGCGGCGGCGGTGCGTCGTCGCGGGCGGGGCGGCGCTCGGTATCCGGATTGCTCATTGGTTTACTCAGCCGCGACGACCGCGGGCGGTGTGTCGATCCAGCGATCGAGGTCGGCGAGAGCGCGCTGGCAGAGCATGCGCTTCTTCGCGACCGTCTTCGCCGGACCGCGCAGCCGCGTTCCGTCGGCGGCTTTTGTCGGCGCCTGGGCCAGCGGTGGAAACAGGCCAAAATTAATGTTCATCGGCTGATAGGAGCGGGGCCCGGCATCAATCGTTTCGATGTGGCCGCCGGTGATGTGCCCGAGCAGCGCGCCAAGCGCGGTCGTCAGCGGCGGCACGGTCGGCGAGGCGCCGACGCTTTCCTCGGCAGCGAAGCGCCCAGCGAGAAGGCCGACCGCCGCGGACTCGACATAGCCCTCGCAGCCGGTGATCTGGCCGGCGAAGCGCAGATGCGGCGCCGCTTTCAGCCGCAAGGCCTCATCCAGCACCTTTGGCGCATTGAGAAACGTATTGCGATGCAGCCCGCCGAGCCGCGCGAACTCCGCATTTTCGAGTCCCGGAATGGTGCGGAAGACGCGCACCTGCTCGGCATGCTTCAGCTTGGTTTGGAAGCCGACCATGTTGAATAGCGTGCCGAGCTTGTTGTCCTGCCGCAGCTGCACGATGGCGTAGGCTTTCTCCGTCGGCTTGTGGCTGTTGGTGAGGCCAAACGGCTTCATCGGCCCGTGCCGCAGTGTCTCGCGCCCGCGCTCGGCCATCACTTCGATTGGAAGGCAGCCGTCGAAGTAAGGCGTCGTCGCCTCCCATTCATGGAAGGCGACCTTCTCGCCACCGATCAGCGCATCGACGAAGGCGTCGTATTGCTCGCGCGTCATCGGGCAGTTGATGTAGTCAGCGCCGTTG
>JAFKKS010000506.1 GCA_017304555.1 Hyphomicrobiales bacterium | reverse complement strand
ACGGCTCGATCATGGGCGCGCTCTACAAGGGCCTCATCGTCGGCGGCTTGCTGTCGATCGTCGGCCTCGGCATCGCCACCCACACCCTGATCGGATGGGATGCGATCGGCACCGCCAACGGCGTCACCATCACCGGCAAGAACCTCTTCCTCTGCGGTGTGATCGGCCTCGTCGTCACCGGCCTGATCGTGTGGATCACCGAGTACTACACCGGCACGGGCAAGCGCCCGGTCGTCTCGATCGCGCAGGCGTCGGTGACCGGTCACGGCACCAACGTCATCCAGGGTCTTGCGGTGTCGCTTGAATCGACGGCGCTGCCGGCCCTCGTGATCGTCGCCGGCATCATCATCACCTACCAGCTCGGCGGCCTGTTCGGCACGGCGATTGCCGTGACGACCATGCTCGGCCTTGCCGGCATCATCGTCGCACTCGACGCCTTCGGCCCGGTCACCGACAATGCCGGTGGCATCGCCGAAATGTCGGGCCTGCCGAAGGAAGTGCGTCAGTCCACCGACGCGCTCGACGCGGTTGGCAACACCACCAAGGCGGTGACCAAGGGCTACGCCATCGGCTCCGCCGGCCTCGGCGCGCTGGTGCTGTTCGCGGCTTACACGAACGACATCAACGCCTTCATCAAAAGCGGCGCGCCGTACTTCAAGGACGTCGGTACGGTCTCCTTCGACCTGTCGAACCCGTACGTCGTTGCCGGCCTGATCTTCGGCGGCCTGATCCCGTACCTGTTCGGCGGCATCGCAATGACGGCCGTCGGCCGCGCTGCCGGCTCGGTGGTGGAAGAGGTGCGCAAGCAGTTCCGCGAGAACCCTGGCATCATGCAGGGCACGTCGCGGCCGAACTACGCGCGCGCCGTCGACCTTCTCACCAAGGCCGCGATCAAGGAGATGATCATCCCCTCGCTGCTGCCGGTGCTGGCGCCGATCGTCGTCTACTTCGGCGTGCTGGCGATCTCCGGCTCGAAAGCCAACGCCTTCGCGGCGCTCGGCGCTTCGCTCCTCGGCGTGATCGTCAACGGCCTGTTCGTTGCCATCTCCATGACGTCGGGCGGCGGCGCCTGGGACAACGCCAAGAAGTCGTTCGAGGACGGCTTCACCGACAAGGATGGCGTCACCCACCAGAAGGGCGGCGAGGCGCACAAGGCCTCGGTCACCGGCGACACCGTCGGCGACCCCTACAAGGACACGGCCGGCCCGGCGGTGAATCCGGCGATCAAGATCACCAACATCGTCGCGCTGCTGCTGATCGCGATCCTCGCGCACTGACGCGCAGTACTGGCGAAACGACAAAAGGGCCGCAGCGATGCGGCCCTTTTTTGTAATCCGTCACCCTGAGGTGCGAGACGCGCAGCGTCGAGCCTCGAAGGGCGACGGCCCGGGATATGCGGCCATCCCCGGATCAAGTCCGGGGCAGGCTCTTCGAGGCCCGCGCTTTGCGCGGGCGCCTCAGGATGACAGGTGTGGATGCGGCACGGTTCGCTCTCACGTCGTCATGGCCGGACTTGTTCCGGCCATCCACGTCTTGCTTGCGATACAGATGAAGAAAGACGCGGATGCCCGCGCAGGCAAGTTTGCGCAGCCTGCGCAAGTTTGGCTGCGCGCGCGGGCATGACGTAGAAGCTGTATGGCGCGGTCGCCCTAGTGGCGCCGGCGCGGCTTAATCCGCGCCGAGGATCTTGAAGACGTAGGTGAGATACGACAGCTCGTCGCCGCCCGCGACGGTGGTGCGGCTGATGAAGTCGAAGATGCGGCCGTCCTTCTTGCCGTAATGCGCGAGGCGGCGGACGCGGCGGTCCTTGTCGAAA
>JAFKKS010000145.1 GCA_017304555.1 Hyphomicrobiales bacterium | reverse complement strand
GCATCATGGCGACGTTCGAGCATCTTTCGAACGGCAAGACCGCTTTCGGAATCGATTGCGGCACCAACCGGGCGGCGACCGGAAGCAACCAGGGCCTGAATAATTACGGCGTCCGCATCGGTTACGCATTCTGAGGCGACGATCCGCGCGGCTTGACCGCACGGTGGTGCGGTACAGGCTCGGTGAACATGGTCAAACTCAATCGCATCTACACTCGCACGGGCGACGGCGGCACGACCGGCCTCGCCAATGGCCCGCGCCGGCCGAAATTCGACCTGCGCGTCGCCGCCTACGGCACCGTCGACGAGACGAATGCCGCAATCGGGCTGGCGCGCCTACATACGTCCGATGACGCTGCGTTGGACGCCATTCTCGCGCGCATCCAGAACGATCTCTTCGATCTCGGCGCCGATCTGTGCACGCCGGAAGTGGACGATAACGCCGAGGCGCAGGCGGCCTATCTGCATCTCGCGCGCACGATCTGTCGTCGCGCCGAACGCCTGATCGTCGAACTGGCCGGATGTCCAGGCGAGACGCTCTCGCCGATCGTGCTGCAATACGTCAACCGGCTTTCCGACCTGCTGTTCGTCGCGGCCCGCCATGCCAACGCACAAGCGGGCGGCGACGTGTTGTGGAAGCCGGGACAGAACCGCTAACGTCGGCCGCATCGCATGGTCATTCCGCTTTACGATATCAATCCGCGGCGGACGATCCGGGTGCCATGGGTCACGTACACGCTGATCCTCACCTGCGTCTTCATTTACACCGTGTTCCAAAGCGGGCTGGCGATCGACGCCAATTTCGCGTCGGTGATCGGGTTCGGCATGGTGCCGGCCGATTTTCCCGGGTTGGACCTCTCGACGTCGGCGGGGATACCGGAGCCGCTGACGCTGTTGACGTACATGTTCCTGCACGGCGGCTGGGTGCACCTGTTTGGCAACATGCTGTTCCTTTGGGTGTTCGGCGACAACGTCGAAGACGCGATGGGATCGGTGCGCTTCCTGATCTTCTATCTGCTCGCAGGCGTGGCTGCCGGCATCGCGTTCGCGGTTTCGGCGCCGTATTCGACGACGCCGCTGGTCGGCGCCTCCGGCGCCATCGCCGGCATCGTTGCAGCCTATCTTCTTCTCTACCCTCGCGTGAAAATGTGGGTCCTCATCCTCATGCGGTTGCCGCTCAAGCTCAGCGCCATGTGGGTGATCGGCGGATGGCTCGCATTCCAGATCTTCAACGCTATCACCAACGTCAACCAGGAAACGGCGTGGTGGGCGCATGTCGGGGGTTTTGTCGTCGGAGCGTTGCTAACCCCCTTCATGCGGCACCCGGACGTGCCGCTGTTCGGGCGCGACCGGGTCGCCTAAACCCTTGGATGCGTTGACACTGCAACGGCCCCGCCATTACGGTGCCCCGCTCTTACCGCAACGCAGTATAAATTTTCGCCGCCGGAGACAAATCGCACCATGAAGATACTCGTGCCCGTGAAGCGGGTGGTGGATTACAATGTGAAGATCCGGGTGAAGTCGGACGGTTCGGGGGTAGAGCTTTCGAACGTGAAGATGTCGATGAACCCGTTCGACGAGATCGCGATTGAGGAAGCTTTGCGCCTGAAGGAGGCCGGCAAGGCGACCGAGGTGGTGGTGGTTTCGGTTGGTCCGCAGCAGGCGCAGGAGACGATCCGCACGGCGCTGGCGATGGGCGCCGACCGCGGCATCCTGGTGAAGGCCGACGGTGTCATCGAACCGCTGGCGGTGGCGAAGATCCTTAAAGGCGTGGTCGCGGCGGAAGAACCCGGCCTCGTCATCCTCGGCAAGCAGGCGATCGACGACGATTGCAGCCAGACGGGACAGATGCTGGCGGCGCTGCTCAGCTGGCCGCAGGGCACCTTCGCCTCGAAGATCGTCGTCGAGGACGCCGCCTTCCTGGTGACGCGCGAGGTCGACGGCGGGTTGCAGACGGTGAAGCTCAATCGGCCGGCGATCGTCACCACGGACCTTCGCCTCAACGAGCCGCGCTATGCGTCGCTACCTAACATCATGAAGGCGAAGAAGAAGCCGATCGACGAGAAGGCGCCGGGCGACTACGGCGTCGATACCGCGCCGCGCCTCGAAGTGGTGAAGACCACGGAGCCGCCGAAGCGGCAGGCGGGGGTGAAGGTGGGCTCGGTCGCCGAGCTTGTCGGCAAGCTGAAGAACGAAGCGGGAGTGCTCTGATGACCACGCTGTTGATCGCCGAGCACGACAATGCGTCGCTCAAGGATGCGACGAATAAGGCGCTGACCGCGGCGAAGGCGCTGGGCGGCGACGTGCATGTGCTTGTCGCCGGCAAGGGCTGCCGGCCGGCGGCGGAAGCGGCTGCCAAGCTCGACGGCGTCGCTAAGGTGCTCGTCGCCGACGATGCCGCCTACGAGCACGCGCTGGCGGAGCCGATGGCGGCGCTGGTCGTGTCGCTTGCCGAACCTTATGACGCGATCGTCGCGGCAGCGACGACTTCGGGCAAGAACTTCATGCCGCGGGTGGCGGCGCTGCTCGACGTGATGCAGATCTCCGACATTCTCAAGGTCGACGGGCCGGATACTTTCGAGCGGCCGATCTATGCCGGCAACGCCATCCAGACGGTGAAGTCGAAGGACAAGAAGAAGGTCATCACCGTGCGCACCGCCGCCTTCCAGGCGACGGGCGAGGGCGGCAGCGCCGCGATCGAGGACGCCAAGGCGGCTGAGAACGCGAATGTCTCGACCTTCGTCGGCGAGGAGCTCTCCAAGAGTGAGCGTCCGGAGCTGACTTCCGCGAAGATCATCATCTCCGGCGGCCGCGCGATGCAAAGCCGCGAGAACTTCACCAAGTACATCGAGCCGGTGGCGGACAAGCTGGGCGCGGCGATGGGCGCCTCGCGCGCCGCGGTCGACGCGGGCTACGCCCCGAACGACTGGCAGGTCGGGCAGACCGGCAAGGTGGTGGCGCCGGACCTCTACATCGCGGTCGGTATCTCTGGCGCGATCCAGCATCTTGCCGGCATGAAGGACTCCAAGGTGATCGTCGCCATCAACAAGGACGAGGAGGCGCCGATCTTCCAGGTCGCCGACTACGGCCTTGTCGCCGATCTCTATCAGGCCCTGCCGGAACTCGCCGACGAACTCGGGAAGCTTGGTCGTTGAGGTAAATTCCGGCAAGGTAAGTGCCGGACCGATATCAGGACGATGCGCCATCCCGACACCCTCGGCGCATTGTCCCGGAACTAATGCGGCAACGCCCGCATCAGAAATTTTGAAACGTTACGCGCGTTGATCCGTATCTTCATTGGACGGAGATCATGGTTCCCAATATTCGTAAAGTCGGCGTCATCGGCGCGGGTCAAATGGGCAACGGCATCGCCCATGTCTGCTCGCTCGCCGGCTTCGATGTGATGCTCAATGATGTCTCGCCAGACAACATCAAGGCGGGGCTCGCGACCATCAACGGCAACATGGCGCGGCAGGTTTCGAAAGAAGCCATCACCGATGCCGATCGGAAGGCCGCTCTCGCGCGGATCGTGCAGGCGACGACGCTCGATGCGCTGGCCGATTGCGATCTCGTCGTCGAGACCGCGACCGAGCGGGAGGATGTAAAGCGCAAGATTTTCGGCGACCTGTGCGCGAGCCTGAAGGCCGAAGCGATCGTCGCCACCAATACATCGTCGATCTCGATCACACGCCTCGCCGCCTCGACCGATCGGCCGGAGCGTTTCATCGGCATTCACTTCATGAATCCCGTGCCGGTGATGGAACTCGTGGAGATCATCCGCGGCATCGCCACGTCGGACACGACGTTCGAAGCGTCCAAGACCTTCGTCAAAAGCCTGCACAAGACGATCGCGGTGTCGGAGGATTTCCCGGCCTTCATCGTCAACCGCATCCTGCTGCCGATGATCAACGAGGCGGTCTACACGCTGTACGAAGGCGTCGGAAACGTGGAAGCCATCGACACGGCGATGCGGCTTGGCGCGCATCATCCGATGGGGCCGCTGGAGCTTGCGGATTTCATCGGCCTCGATACCTGTCTGTCGGTGATGCAGGTGCTGCACGAAGGGCTTGCCGACTCCAAGTATCGGCCGTGCCCGTTGCTGGTGAAGTATGTCGAGGCCGGCTGGCTTGGCCGTAAGACGCAGCGCGGCTTCTACGACTATCGCGGCGAGAAGCCGGTGCCGACGCGCTGAGCGTCGCCCGGCCGCGCGTCAGGCGTCAACTGTCTATTAAGCCTGTCGCCGTAGCCTTTTCTGCAACATGGCTGCCATCAAACGCTTTAATTGGGTGCGCAACCCGACCGCCTGGGAATCGACGCAAGGCTGGCGCGAGAAGCAGCGCGCAGCGAGCGAGTCTTTCACGTCGGCCGCGGCGTCTGCGTTCGACAGCTTCCAGGCCGCGTGGACGGGAGCGGTTTCCGGTGCGGTGCAAAACACCACGCAGACCGCCGTCGCTCGCATTCAAGCTGAAAGCCAGGCGTCGCTGAAAGCATCCAGCTCTGCTCTCACGTCGTCTTTGAATTTGACGGTCTGAGCCGCCTTAAGCGGCTATTGAGATTTCGGCGCTAGAATCGCCACCATGGATGTTGGCTCTCTCGCATCAGCCTTTGCCGGCGCCAAGACCGCGCAGGTTCAAATCGCCGTCGCGGCGAAAATGATGCGTATGAACGCGGATTCGCAGGCGGCCGTCGCGCAGCTTCTCGAATCGGCGCAGCAAAACGGCGCGCAGCTTGCGGCCGCCGCCAACGGCCTCGGCGCCAATCTCGACATCAGCGTTTAGGGTGAAGACTGGACAGAATGCGTCATGCCCGCGCTTGTCGCGGGCATCCACGTCTTCCTTTTAAACTACGTAAAGACGTGGATGGCCGGAACAAGTCCGGCCATGACGACGAAATGCCCAAGGGCCCGTCAGCGTCCGATCGCTGCCTCGACGAGCTTTAGGGCATCCGGGCTCGCCCATTCCGCAGGCCCGGCAAGTGAGGCGATCTCGCAGCCATGCGGGTCGACCAGCAGCGTCGTCGGCATTCCGAACGCCTTACCCACGGCTTTGAGCTCCTGAAACACCTTGGCGCTCGGGTCGGCGAAATAGGCCAAGCGTGTCGCGCCGGTATCTCTGAGCCAAGCCTTTGGCTTTTCGATGCTGCGCGTGTCGATATTGACGGCGACAACCTGGAAGCTGTCGCTGCCAAGCTTCGTCTCCAAGGCGTCGAGAGCCGGCATCTCCTTGCGGCAGGGCACGCACCATGTCGCCCACAGATTCAAGAGGACGGTCTTGCCGCGCCAGTCCGCGAGTTTGCGGGCCTTGCCGTCGGCATCATGGAAAGCGAGGTCAGGGAGGAGGCGCGGGGCCGATGCCGGCGTTACGGCGGCCACTTCGCCGGTTACCAGCGGGGCGATGCGTTTGGCGATATCGGCGGTCTGCTTGCATTCGGCCGGGGTCGCATTGCGTCCGAAGCCTGCAATCCCGTATACCGCCGCGAGACCGGCGGCCGCGACGACGACCAAGCCTGCAACGATTGGGAGTGCTTTGCGGCGGACGGAAGGTTTCAGATCGGACGGCGTAGTCATGAGTGGCAAAAGCTTAGTGGATCAACCATGAGCAACAAGATGTGGGGCGGCCGCTTCACGTCCGCGCCGGACGCGATCATGCAGGAGATCAATGCTTCGATCGACTTCGATCGGCATCTCTACCGGCAAGATATAGCCGCGTCCAAGGCGCATGCGGCGATGTTGGCGAAGACGGGTATCATCACGGCGGACGATGCCGCTAAGATCGCTCACGGTCTAGACACGATCCTGTCAGAGATCGAATCCGGCAAGTTCGAGTTCAAGCGTGCGCTCGAGGACATTCATATGAATGTCGAATCACGCCTTGCCGAACTGATCGGCCCGTCCGCTGGGCGGCTGCACACCGCGCGATCGCGCAACGACCAAGTGGCGACCGACTTCCGCCTCTATGTCCGCGATACGGTCGATGCGCTGGCGGTGCTGCTGGCCGACTATCAGCGGGCCCTGGCGGAGAAGGCGCTCGACCACGCTGGTACCGTGATGCCGGGCTTCACGCATCTGCAGACGGCGCAGCCGGTGACGCTCGGGCATCATCTCCTCGCTTACGTCGAGATGGCATCGCGCGATCGGGGACGTTTCGCCGATGCGCGCGCGCGCCTCAACGAAAGCCCGCTCGGCGCCGCCGCGCTCGCGGGTACGTCGTTTCCCATTGATCGGGACATGACGGCGGAGGCTCTCGGTTTCACGCGGCCGATGGCGAACTCGCTCGACGCCGTGTCGGATCGTGACTTCGTGCTGGAAACCCTGTCGGCGGCTGCGATCACGGCGGTGCATCTTTCCCGCTTCGCGGAGGAGATCGTGCTGTGGACGTCGCCGCTCACCGGCTTCCTGCGGCTCTCCGACAAGTTCACCACCGGCTCATCGATCATGCCGCAGAAGCGCAATCCCGACGCGGCGGAACTGGTGCGCGCGAAAGCGGGCCGCATCATCGGGGCGCTCAACGCGCTGCTGATTGTCATGAAGGGCCTGCCGCTCGCCTATCAGAAGGACATGCAGGAGGACAAAGAGGGCGCGATCGACGCACTTTCGGGGCTTTCCCTCTGCCTCGTCGCGATGACTGGCATGGTGCGCGACATGGTTCCCGACACCGTGCGCCTGAAAAAGGCGGCGGGCGACGGCTATGCCACCGCGACCGACCTGGCCGACTGGCTGGTGCGTGCGCTCGGCCTGCCGTTCCGCGAGGCGCACCACGTCACCGGCCGCATCGTTGCCGCGGCAGCGGATGCGAGGCTCGCGCTGCATCGGCTGTCGCTCGAGCAGATGCAGGGGATCGAGCCGCGGATCACCGACGCCGTTTTCGGCGTGCTTTCGGTGGACAAGTCAGTGAAGAGCCGCGTGAGCTTTGGCGGCACCGCCCCCGCCAATGTGCGCCGCGAAGCGCGCAAGTGGCTGAAAAGGCTCGATAAGAAATAAGAGGCTCGGGCCGCCGCGGGGGCCTGGGGGGAAGGATGGATATCGCCTATCGGCGATAATCTGGTATGGTGACGCAGCATCGAGGAGCGTTTGTTGTCCCGTCCGTCGTCAGGTCCCGGCGCCATCCGTTGTGGCGCTTTCCGTTTTGGAGCCCGCTTTCTCACCGTCGCCCTGCTTGGGGCAGCGGGATTAGCCCTTGCCGGCTGCGGGGTGAGAGGCGCCGTCGAGCCGCCGCCCTCCGCCAACATCGCGCCGAATGCGGCCGCGGCATCCGCCACGGAGGAGCGAGGTCCGTTCGATCCGCTGGGGGATGTGTACACCGGGCCGAACTCGACCCAGCGGGTGATCACCAGCGGCAAAGCGTCCCCCGCGGTGGCGAACGCACCCGCAGCGCGCCAGCGTAGTGTGCTGGACTGGCTCGTCGACTGAGCTGACCCCATGCATCACTTCGCTTATCGGAACGGCGTGCTGCACGCCGAGGCGGTGAGTCTCGTTGCGCTCGCGGACGCCGTCGGGACGCCGTTCTACTGCTACTCGACGGCGACGCTGGAGCGGCACTATCGCGTTTTCGCGGACGCCTTCGCCGATGTGCCGGCGCTCGTCTGCTACGCCATGAAGGCGAATTCCAATCAGGCGGTTATCCGGACGCTCGCGCGGCTCGGCGCCGGCGCCGACGTCGTTTCCGAGGGCGAACTCAAGCGCGCGCGTGCGGCCGGCGTGCCGCCGGAAAAGATCATGTTCTCCGGCGTCGGCAAGACGGCGCGGGAGCTTGCGCTCGCGGTCGACGAAAACATCCTCTGCGTCAACGTCGAATCGGAGCCGGAGCTCGAAGCGCTGGCGCAGATCGCCACAGCAAAGGGGCGCGTCGCGAACATCTCCATCCGCGTCAACCCGGATGTCGATCCGAAGACGCACGCGAAGATCTCGACGGGGAAGTCGGAGAACAAGTTCGGCATCCCGATCAGCCGTGCGCGCGAGGTTTATGCGCATGCCGCCAAGCTTTCCGGTGTGCGCGTGGTCGGCGTCGATATGCATATCGGCAGCCAGATCACTGACCTGCAGCCGTTCGACGACGCGTTCGCGCTGCTCTCCGATTTCGTGCGCATCTTGCGAAGCGACGGGCATGTGATTGAGCACGTCGATCTCGGCGGCGGCCTCGGTATTCCCTACGTGCACACGAACGAACCGCCGCCGTTGCCCGACGCCTACGCCGCCGTCGTCAAGCGCGCGACCCGCGACCTCGGGTGTAAGCTGATCTTCGAGCCAGGCCGGATGATCGTCGGCAATGCCGGCGTGCTGGTGACGCGCGTGATCTATGTGAAGCGCGGCGAAGCAAAGACCTTCGTCATCGTCGATGCCGGGATGAACGACCTCGTTCGTCCGACGCTCTACGACGCGCACCACGACATTCTGCCGGTGCGGGAGCCGGAGCCCGGTGCGCCGCGGATCGTGGCCGATGTTGTCGGCCCGGTCTGCGAATCGGGCGATTTCCTGGCGCTCGGCCGCGAGATGGCGCGGCCGCAGCCGAGTGATCTTGTCGCAGTCTTGACCGCCGGCGCTTACGGCGCCGTCCAGGCCGGCACCTACAATACGCGCCCTCTGGTGCCGGAAGTGCTTGTGCGAGAGGGGGAATGGGAGCTCATCCGCCCCCGCCTCGAAGTCGACGCATTGCTCGGTCTCGATCGGCTTCCTAAATGGCTGGTTTGACCCGCCAGACCTTCGCGGGTTGTTGACTGACGCCGATCCGGCCGCGTGATAGTTTCCGGTGTGATGGAGACGGGCGTGACACAGCCGCCAGCGGCGAGCGCGAGCGACGACGCGCATCGCCGCACCGACGCTAGACAGGCTGAAGTTTTGCTTTCGCGGGCGCTCACTCGCGCATGGTGGGCGTTGCTGTGGGAACGGGTGTGGCCGGCGCTGGCGGCGCTGGCGAGCGCTTGCGGACTGTTTCTCGCACTGTCGTGGGCCGGACTATGGCTTTCCGTGCCGCCTTATGCGCGTGTCGCCGGCGTCGCCCTGTTCGGCCTGCTTGCGCTTGCTTGCATGGTGCCGCTCGCGCGCATCCGGCTTCCCTCCTATCGTGACTGCCTGCGGCGTCTCGACCTCGAAAGCCATCTGCCGCATCGCCCCGCCACGGCGATCCTTGACGATCTCGCCGTCGGCCAAGCCGATGCCGGATCACAGGCGCTGTGGAAAGCACATGTCTTGCGCGCTATCGCGGAGGCGAAAAGACTCAAGTCCGGTACTCCGCATCCGCGCCTGCCGCAGCGCGACGGTTATGCCATCCGCGCGCTCGTTCTGCTGCTTGTCGTCGCGTCGTTCTTCGGCGCCACCGGCGACCGGACACGGCGCATCCTCGCCGCCTTCGACTGGAGCGGCGTTGTCGCGAGCGCCAATTACCGTATCGACGCCTGGGTGACGCCGCCGAACTACACCGGCAAGCCGCCCGTGATCCTGCCGGGCATTCGCGCTGGCGAGGCAACGCGCGATGCGCACGTGCTCACCGTGCCGGCGGGCAGCGTCCTGACGGTGCGGGCAACCGGCATTAAGCTCGACCTCGCGGTGAAGGGCTTGACGGAAGGCGCGGCGGATCAAAACGCGGCGCGCCCTCCTGCGGGTACGGAGGAGCAGCGCTTTACCATCAGCGACAGCGGCACGGTGACGGTGCATGGCACAGGCCGCGATGCGACATGGGCCTTCAACGCGGTCGCCGACCATGCGCCGACGATCGCCCTCGTCAAGGAGCCGGAACCGCAGGCGCGAGGCTCTTTGAAGCTCTCCTATCGCATCGAGGACGACTACGGCGCAACGCAAGCGGAGGCGAAGTTCGCGCTGAAGAATCCGCCGACCGCGCGCAATGGAAACGATCCGCATCCGCTTTATGGCGCACCCGACTTCACGCTGGTGATGCCGCAGGCGCGCACCCGCAACGGCGATGCCCAGACGACCAAGGACCTCAGCAGCCATCCGTGGGCGGGTACGGAAGTCGTCATGACGCTCTATGCCCGCGACGAGGCGAAGAACGAGGGGCGCAGCGAGCCGAAGACGTTCGTCCTGCCGCAACGCCCGTTCTACAAGCCGCTGGCCAAGGCGCTGGTGGAGCAGCGGCGTATCCTGGCGATGAACGCCGGCGACCGTCAGCGTGTTCTGACGGCGCTCGACGCGCTCGCGCTCGCGCCGGAGAAGTTCACGCCGGAGGTCGCCATCTATCTCGGCCTGCGCTCGCTCTACTGGAATCTTAGAAACGCGACGCAGGATGACGATCTACGTGCCGTCGCCGACCGCATGTGGGAGATGGCGGTACACATCGAGGACGGCAACGTGTCCGATGCCGAGCAGGCGCTGCGCAATGCGCAGGATGCGCTGCGCCAAGCATTGGAGCGCGGTGCGAGCGACGAAGAAATCAAGCGCCTGATGGACAATCTGCGTGCAGCACTCGACAAGTTCCTGCAGGCGATGATGGAGGAGCTGCGCAAAAATCCGCAGCAGTTGGCGCGGCCGCTCGACCGCAATACGCGGGAACTGAGCTCGCAGGATCTCAAGAATATGCTCGACCGCCTGGAGAACCTGGCGCGGTCCGGCGCGAAGGATGCGGCGCGGCAATTGCTCGAGCAACTGCAATCGATGCTCGAGAATCTGCAGATGGCGCGGCCCGGTCAGCAGGGCGACAGCGACGATATGTCGGCGCTCGATGAGCTTGGCGACATGATCCGCAAGGAACAGCAATTGCGCGACCGCACCTTCCGGCAGGGGCAGGACGGCCGGCGTGATCGCCAGCGCGGCCAACAGGGGCAGCGCGGTCAGCAGGGTGAGCAACAGGACTTCAACGACCTGCAGAAGAACCAGCAAGCGTTGCGGGAGCAGTTGCAGAAGCTGCTCGATGAGATGCGCAAGCGCGGCCAGATGGGCCAACAAGGCAAGCAGCCGGGCCAGCAAGGACAGCAGGGGCAGGGCCAAGGCCAGCAGCAAGGTGAGGACGGCAGCGATGCGCTCGGCCGCGCCGAACAAGCGATGCGCGACGCCGAAGGCGCGCTCGGCGAAGGAGACGGCGAGGGCGCTGTCGATGCACAGGGCCGTGCCATTGATGCGATGCGCAAGGGCGCACAAAACCTCGCGCAGCAAATGCAGCAGCAAGGGCAGAGCGGCCCCGGCCCGAACGGTCAGCCCGGCCGTGGTCAACAGCGCGCGCAGCAAAACACCGATCCGCTGGGACGGCCGTTGCGCGGTCGCGATTACGGCGATGACACCACGGTGAAGGTGCCGGGCGAGATCGACGTGCAGCGCGCTCGCAAGATTCTTGAGGAGTTGCGCAAGCGGTTTGGCGAAAACTATCGCCCGCAGCTCGAACTCGACTACATCGAACGGCTGCTCAAGGATTTCTGAGTTTGGGTTTCTGACCCTGCGCTGAGACGATCCGCGCCGGTTTGCCGCGCCGGTTTTCCGCGGCGTGCGGGAACTTCCTGTGCGCGACGAACGTTTGCTCCCGCGTGAATTGGAACCGGAGCATTCCTATGGCACATCGTTTGTTCATCGCACTCGTTGCCGGTGCGTTTGCGTGCGGTATCGGCGCGGCTCACGCGCAGCAGAAGCCTGGCCCGGAGACCCATAGTGGACAGCCGTCGTCGACCCTGTCGGCGCCCGCTGAGGCGCCGGATGCGCAGGGTCACGACTCGCAGACCGGGAATCCGGAGAGCGCGCATCGCCA
>JAFKKS010000505.1 GCA_017304555.1 Hyphomicrobiales bacterium | reverse complement strand
CATCGCCTGCAATGCCTGGTCAATCCGGTGACGGGCCGCGAACTGCTGTTCGGCAATCGCGCGGAGCGCGCGAAGCGTTTGCCGGAGGGCTTGAAAATCGCCGTGATCGGCGCCGGCCCGGCGGGGCTTTCCTATGCGTCGCTCGTCGCGGATCGCAACGCCGTCACCGTGTTCGAGAAAAGCGCGGCCGTCGGCGGCGCTTTCCGTCTGGCCGGCTTGGCGCCGAAATTCCAGGCTGTCGCGGCCGATCCCATGCCGCTCGAGCGCTTCGTCGAGCGTCTCGAGAAACGCTGCCGCGAGAGTGGCGTCACTTTTGAGTTCAACAGCGACGTCCTTGCCGACACGAGCCGGTTGAACGGCTTTGATCTCGTCGTTCTGGCGACGGGGGCAAGCTATCGTACCGGTCTCGGCATGATCCCGGCATTGCTGCGCATGGGCTTCGCCAAACTGCCGGGCATTCGCGATCTCGCCGCGTCCGAGGGTTGGCGCGATTGGTTCTATCATCGCGCGCGAGTCTCCCACGCGGAAGCGATGCGTCGCCGGTTGGGCGGCCGCAAGGTGATCGTCATCGGCGATGCGATGGCGCCGGGGAAGAGTGTCGCCGCGATCCGCAGCGCATTTGAAGCGGCCTACGGCGTCACCATCAAGGACGAGCGTCTTTCGCTCGGTGCTTGACGCCGCTTCGCGCTCACGCCTTTGCGACCGAGAGTGCGCGCTTGGCGCCGCCTTTCCGCTTCGACACATAAGCATGCGCGACGACGCGCATGTGTGCGAGATAAAGATGCTCGAGGCGCGCGAAGGAGCCGGCGTCCTGCGTGATCGGTCCGGCGCTGTCGATGATGCTGACGATCTGCACCGCGATGTCCTGCACCGGCGCGTCCGCAGCGATCTCCCCTTGTGCCAGTGCCTGCTTGATGGCGCGGCCGACATAGGTCTCGATGCTCTTCGAGAAGCGGCGCAATCCGGCGCGGGCCTCGTCGCTGAGCAGGCTGGCGTCGAGACGCATACGTGAAATCAGGCTCCACGGCGCGCCGCCGTTCTTGTTGTTCTTGTTGAAGCGCAGATAGCGCCGGCGGTTGAGTTCCATCGTCGCGACGACCTTCTCCTCATAGGAGAGGTTGGAGCACCATACCGACTCCATCTCCGCGAGGGTCACGTCGAGGTATTCCGTCAGCACCTCGTTGACGAGATTGTTCTTCGTGCCGAAGTGGTAGTGGATATTGGCGCGCGTGATCTTCAGCTTCTCGGCGATGTCGCCGAAGCGCAGCCCGCGATAGCCGTGCCGGATCAGCAGGTCGCAGGCCGCCGCTTTGATTTTCTCGCGCATCGCGAACCCCTCTTCTCGGCCAGCAGGTGCGGACCGGCCATTGCGAAGCGGCCTACGCGATGCGTTGGGGCGATGTGCGCTCATTGCAAAACGCAGCGCCCGCCTTTCGGCGTCAATGCATCCATAGGCCGCCCGTGACGTTGATGGCCTGCCCCGTCATGTATTCGGCTTCGTCCGATACCAGGAAGGCGACGGTGCGGGCAATGTCTTCCGGCAGGCCGACGCGTCCCATGGGGATCTGCGATTCGCGCTCCTTGGCCGTGAGCACACCCTCCTCGCGGGATCGGCGGTCGGCTTCGTCGCGCATGCCGGTCTCGACGATGGTGCCCGGGCAGACCGCGTTGACGTTGATCCGCAGCGGCGCAAGCTCCGTCGCCAACGCCTGCGTCAGGCCGATGATGGCGAATTTCGATGCGCAGTAGGCGGCATAGTGCGGCTTGCCGATCTTGCCGAACCACGACGCGGTATTGATGATCTTGCCGGCCTTGCGCGCGCGCAT
>JAFKKS010000144.1 GCA_017304555.1 Hyphomicrobiales bacterium | reverse complement strand
TGGGGCGGGGCGTGGCGCTGCAGACGGCGCTAGGGCGCACTTTTGCTGAGTACATCGCGACCGGCAACGAAGAGGCGTTGCCGCTTCCGCGCCCGCCGATTAAGCCGATCCCGTTTCACAGACTTCATCAGCTTTATTTCGCAGCGGCGGTCGCTTGGTACCGTCACCTCGACCGCAAGGCCCAATCAGAGCGGCCTGATCGCGCTGACGCAACCGGCGAAGAAGTTCCCCCAACCCGCTGAGAATCAGCGGATTCCTCATCACATAACGTGTATTCCTGAAACAATACGCCGGTTTTCCCTGCATCAGCGGAATGTTCACCATTCCTGCCGCGTGGGAGCCCCCTTCTCGCCTCATTGCCTGAACAGAAGGCGACCCGTTTGGGGCTGAAAAAAGCGCCTTAATCGCGCTCACGGGGAAATCGAGGAGAGCACATAGTGACGGTTACGAAACGCGGCGGATTCGTCGCATTTATTATTTGTCTGATTCTTTCGTTCGCGACCATGCCGAGTTATGCGGGCAGCAGGTCGCACCACAGCGGGGCCCACGCTCACAAGGCAACCACTCACGTCTACAAGAAGAAATGGGCGCGCAGCCATCGCCATGCAAGAGGCCATCGCCATACGGCGCGCCACAAGGCACGGGCCCATCGCCGCTCCGCTTATCGGCATAAGCATCGTTCCCGGCATTACGCGCGTCGCGCCCATCGCAAGGTGGCCGCTTCGCACCGGGCCGGACGCGCGACCGACTTCTCCGGCATCGCGTCAATCTATGGCGTTGGTAGCGGGCGTACGGCAAATGGCGAGCGGTCCAACGTCCGCGGCCTGACGGCAGCGCACAAGACGCTTCCGTTCGGAACGCGGGTTGCCGTCACGAACCGCAAGAACGGACGCTCGGTCGTCGTGCGTATCAATGACCGCGGCCCGTTCGTGCGCGGTCGCGTCATCGATCTCACGCCGGCAGCCGCGCGCGCCATCGGCTTCTCCGGCCTGACGCCGGTGTCGTTGTCGGTTCTGCGCTAAGCGACCATCAACGATCTGCGAAAGAAAAACCCTCGCCAAGCGGCGAGGGTTTTTTGTTGCTGGATTGCCGTGTGCGTCGACGGCGTCAGTGCAAATTCTTAACGACCGAGATCTGCCCGCAGTTTAGCCGTCCCGCCAGAACGCAATCCTGGTCTCGTTGGAAATCCGCGATTTTGATCGCGAGCCAAAGCCCCACCGTGACCAAACCGACGCAAGCGACGAACGCGGCTGCGTTGACCATCATGCGATGGCCGTAGTCATCGTCGTCGCCGCCGTTCTCATACTGCTGCAGGCTCTTGACGGGCGACGCCGGCCGAAGTGCGGAAGGGTTCTGCGGCCAAGACCGCGTAAGGCGCGCCTTCGGTCGAAATGCGATCACCTTCGCCGTTGGGCTGGAGTGAGGTCCATCCCCCGGCGCATCGGGCGTTTGCCACGGATATCGGCGATTGAGCACCATCGGGCACCTATCCTAGCAGAGATAGGGCGAGCGAGGCGATTTTAAACGGCCGGCTCACGGAAGGGCGTCGGCTCGTCCGGGTCGGTAGCGGCGCGGAAGACGTTCAGCGTCATCGAGATCATGGAATAATAGCCTAAAATCCCCACAAATTCGACCATCCCGCTGTCCCCGAACAGTTTGTGGACGCGCTTGTAGAGGCCGTCGCTGACGCGGCGCTTGCGATAGAGCTGTTGGACGAAGTCATAGATGGCTCGCTCGTCCGCCGGGGCGTTCGCGGGTTTGCGGCCGGCGCGCAGGGCGCGGATCGTTGTCGGTTTGACGCCCGCCTTGTCCGCGATCGGCGCATGCGCTTCCCACTCGAATTGCGCCCGCCATGTGCGGGCCGTGCACAGGATGGCGAATTCCGAAAGCCGGGGCGGGACGGCAGTCTTGAACCGGACGTGGCCGCCGAGCTTTTGCGCGAGCATGCCGAACTCCGGCGCTTCCATCCAGATCGCGAACGGCCCGCGCATCATGAAGGTCGAGCGTGGCCCCGCCGCGATGGCGTCGCGCAACTCCTTTTGCGCCTTGGTCAGCTTGTCGAGCGCGGGAGGCGTAAGGCGCGGCTTCGGTCGTTTGTCGGCCATGGAAGGAACCCTTGTGATGACGCGGATGGGGTGGCGCAATCTTGTTGCGGGGGGCGGGCGGCGGTGGGAGAGCACTTGTTGCGAGGCGTGAGGCTTAAGCCAATGCCTTGTCACGCGCCACGCGCTCGTGCAACCGGGGCAGCACGTCGCGCATGAGCCGTGTCATCGACGCCTGCACTAGCGACTGCGGCATCAGCCCGAAGTTCTGCAATGTCATGACGTGCCCAACACCCATGCGATGCAGCGCGAACAGCTTATCGGTTACGGTTTCGACCGATCCGAAGAGGTGCAGGCCGTTGCGCATGGCGTCGTCATAGGTCGACTTGCGCGCATAGAGGCGCGTGTCGACGTAGAGGTTGAAGGGGCCTTCCGCGTTTTCACGTGCTTGCGCGTCGGATTCCGCGACGTGGGTATGTAAGGTGACGGCGGCGCTGCTCTCTGTCGCCGGCCCACCGCTCTCGACGCGCCCGCGTTTGAATTCCGCGATCAGCGCGGCGATGTCGTCGAAGTGCTCGAGCGATGCGTAGGGCACGCACAGCATATTGTGTCCCTGCTTCCCGACGAAGTAGGCGGCCTCCTTGCGCAAGATGGCGACATAGACCGGAACCGGATTCTGTAGCGGCAGGACATTGAGCTGCACGGCGTCGATGTGCGCGTAGCGGCCGTTCGCGGTCACCCGCGCGCCGGACAAAAGCTGCTGCACGGCCGCCAGGTTCTCGTCGAACCGGTCACGCTTCTCGGCCGGGTCGATGCCGTAGCCGGCGAATTCGTGCGCCAGATATCCGGAGCCGACGCCGTAGACGAGGCGGCCGCCGGAGAGCACGTCGACCATCGCATAGGTCTCGGCGACGGTGAGCGGATTGTGGAAGGTGAGGATCGAGATCGCGGTGCCAAGCTTGAGCGTCTTGGTGCGCTGCGCGAGCGTCGCAAGCATCACCGCCGGATTGGGAACGGCCCCGTATTCGTGGAAGTGATGTTCGGCAACCCAGAAGGTGTCGTAGCCCAGTACGCGCGGGTCGGTGGCGATAGCGGCGCCGCTTCCCGACAACACGATGCGTCCGGTTTCGATCACATAAGCGCGGTCGGCGATGGCGAGCGCGGCGGTGACGTTCTGCTCGACCAGCAGGATGGTGACGCCCTGATCGCGCAACGTCGCGATGGCGAGGAAGATCTGCTCGATCAAAAGCGGTGCCAAGCCCATCGACGGCTCGTCGAGGAGCAGCAGGCGCGGTTTCGCCATCAAGGCGCGGCCGATGGCGAGCATCTGCTGCTGTCCTCCGGACAGGGAGCCGCCGGGCGAACCCTTCCGCTCGCCCAGGACGGGAAACATAGTGTAGACGGCTTCGATATCAGCGGCGACGCTGGCGCCGCGCCGCGTCCACGCGCCGAGCCGCAGGTTATCCTCTACCGAGAGGGGCGCAAAGATCTGCCGCCCTTCGGGAACTTGCGCGATGCCGAGACGCACACGGACATGAGCGGCGAGGCGATGGATCGGCGTGCCCTCGAACGTCACCATTCCTCGGGTCACTGGCTGTACACCGGAGATTGCGCGTAGCAGCGTGGTCTTGCCGGCGCCGTTGCTGCCGACGATGGTGACGATCTCGCCTTTCTCGACGGCGAGCGACACATCGTGCAGCGCCTCGATGCGGCCGTAACGGCTGACGAGGTTTTCAACCGCTAGCATGCGCATCGCCTCCGCGCACGGCGCCGCCGAGATAGGCGGCGATGACGGCCGGGTCGTTGCGGATGGCGTCGCTCGTCCCTTCCGCCAGCGTCCGGCCTCCGTCGAGCACATGGATGCGGTGGGAGATCTTCATCACCAGGCGCATGTCGTGTTCCACCAACACGACGCTGACGCCGGACGCGGCGACCTTTTGAATAACGTTGTCGATGTCGCGCGTCTCGACCGCGTTGCAGCCTGCGGCCGGTTCGTCGAGCAGCAGGACTTTCGGTTCGGTCGCGAGCGCGCGTGCGATCTCCAGGCGCTTGAGTTGGCCGTAGGCGAGGCCGTCCGCTTGGCGCTCCGCAAAATCCATCATGCCGACCAGCGCCAGAAGCTCCATGGCTTTCGCGCGTGTGGCGCGATTTTGCCGGCGCACGGCCGGGAGCGCGAAGAGATGCGGCAGCACGCCGTGGCGCTCATGCAGGTGACGGCCGACCATGATGTTGTCGATGGCCGACATGCGCGTGAACACCTGCAGATTCTGGAATGTGCGGGAGAGGCCACGCGCGGCAAGTGCGTGCGGCGGCAGGCCGGTAACGTCCGCGCCGTTGACGAAGAAGCGGCCCTGCGTCGGGCGGTACAATCCCGAGACGACGTTGAACAAGGTGGTCTTGCCGGCGCCGTTCGGTCCGATGATGGCGAAAATCTCGCCCGGCTCGACGGCGAAGGAAATGTTCTGCAGCGCCTTGAGGCCGCCGAAAGCGATGCTCACGTCCTCGACGGAGAATGCGCTCATGGTTTCCTCCGCACGGCGAGCGCCGCGAGCGAAGGCACGATGCCGGCGCGCAGGAAGACCATGAAGACGATCATGATCAGCCCGAGCACGATATGCTCGTAGTCGTGGAATACGGTCAGCGCCTGCGGCAGGACGACGAGAAGCGTAGCTCCGACGACGCTGCCGAGGATCGAGCCGAGGCCGCCGAGCACCGCCATGCTGACGAACTCGATCGAGCGCAGGAAACCGGCGGTCGCAGGCGTCACCAGCCCGTCGAACAGCGCCAGATAAGCGCCGGCGATCGCGCCGTAGACGGCGGAGAGCACGAACGCGGTGAGCTTGTAGCGGGCAAGATCGATGCCGAGCACGCTCGCTGCTGTCTCGCTGTCGTGGATGGCGCGTAGTGCCCGCCCGGTCGGGCTGTCGAGCAGGTTCGCCGCGAGCCAGGCGGCAATCGCGAGCGTCACGCCCGAGACCCAGTACCACGGCATTGCGCCGCGCACGCGCCAGCCGAACAGATCGAGACGCGGCACCGGCATGCCATCGGGGCCGCCAGTGAGCTGCGCTTCGTTGGTCAGCACCATGGCGATGAGGAGCCCCATGCCGAGCGTCGCCACGGCGAGATAGTGCCCGCGCAGGCGCAGGATCGGCCGCCCGACGAGGAAAGCGAGCAGGCCGGCCGCGACCGCGCCGAGGATCAGCGCCGCCCAGGACGGGATGCCCCAATGCGTCGGGCCGACCGCGACGGCATAGGCGCCGATGCCGAAGAATCCAGCGTGGCCGAGGCTGACCTGGCCGGCAAAGCCCATCAGCAGATTTAGCCCGAGGACGGCGAGGGCGAAGATGAAGACCAGCGTGGCGATGCGAAAGTAGAACGGGGAGGGCAGGACAAGCGGCAACAACAGAATGATAACGGCGAGAAGCATCACGCCGGCACGCGTCTGCAACGCCGCGACCATCACACGCGCTCGACGCCGGCGCGGCCGAACAGGCCGTGCGGCATGACGAAGAGGACGTCAAGGATGACGAGGAAGGCGATGGCGTCCTTGTAGGCGGACGACACGTAGCCGGCGCCGAACGCCTCCAAGAGCCCGACGATGAGGCCGCCGAGCACGGCGCCGAGGGGGCTCCCCATGCCGCCGAGCATGGCCGCGGCGAAGCCTTTCAGCGCCAGCAGCGTGCCGACGTCGTAACTGGTGAGCGTGATCGGCGTGACCAGGATGCCGCCGATCGCGCCGATTGCCGCCGAGACGACGAAGGAGAGGCCGACCATCCGCCCAGTGTCGATGCCGACAAGCCGCGCCGCCAGACGGTTGGCGGCGGTCGCAAGCAGCGCCTTGCCGATGAGCGTGCGCGTCATCAGCGCCCAGAGCAGCACCACGATCACGGCGGTCGCCGCGAGCACGATGATGCTTTGCGGCAGGATCGCCGCGCCTCCGACGAGCAGGGGCTTGTTGCCGGCGATCGGCGGTAGACTGTGGAAGCGCTTGTCGAAGATCACGGCGGCGAGGCCGCGCAGCAGGATCGACGCGCCGATGGTGATGATGATCAGCGTAACGGCGGACGCCCCGCGCGCCGGCGCAATGGCAAAGCGATGCAACGCGAGGCCGACCAGCACCGTCGCGACGATCGCGATCAGAGCCGCCAGCGGCAGCGGGACGCCGGCGGCGGTGGCGAAGACCGTCACCATGCCACCGAGCATCACGAACTCGCCTTGCGCGAAATTGATGACGTCGGAGGCATTGTAGATCAGCGTGAAGCCAAGGGCGACGAGGGCATAGATCGCCCCGACCGTGAGTCCCGACGCGAGGAACTGCAGGAACTCAGGCATTGTTGTTCACCCTCCCCTTGAGGGGAGGGGAGCGCGCCGAATGTTGTTGTCAAATGCTGTGCGCACCGGAATGTTGGCTACTGCACCAGCGTCCAGTCGCCGTTCTTGATCTCGAGCATGCGGAAGGCGCTGAGGTCGAGGCCAAGGTGATCGGTCGGCGACATGTTCACGACGCCGCCTGTGCCCATGAAACCGCGCGTCTTTTCAATTTCATTGCGGACCTTCGCCTTGTCGGCGCTTCCCGCGCGCTTCATCGCGTCGACGAGGATCATCAGGCCGTCGTACATGTGCCCGCCGAAGGTCGAGACCGGCTGGCCGGTCTTCGCCTCGTAGGTCTTCTTGTAATCGACGACCACTTTCTTCTGCGGATCGTTGTCGGGCAGCTTCTCGGCAACGAGCAGCGCCGCCGCGGGAAGCCGCACGCCTTCCGCCGCCGCTCCGGCAAGATCGATATACTGCTTCGAGCCGACGCCGTGGCTTTCATAGAGCGGCACGGTGATGCCGAGCTGGCGATAGTTACGCGTCACGATCGCGGGACCTTGGCCAAAGCCGGGATTGACCACCGCTTGCACGCCCGCCTTGCCCTTGATGTTGGTCAATTGCGGGGTCATGTCGCTATCGCGCGGGCCGTATGTCTCCTCATGCAAGACATCGATCCCGTATTTCGTGGTGACGGTCTTGCACTGATCGTGCATAGATTTTCCGAACGCATCGGTACCCGAGATCATCGCGATCTTGGTCAGGTTGCGCTTCTTCAAGTCCTCGAAAATCTTCTCGCACGCCATCAGGTCGGTGTGCGGCGTCTTGAAATTCCACGGCTTCACCGGATAGACGGCCTGCACCGCGCCGGCGAAATTGATCAGTGGAGTTTTCGCTTCTTCGGCAAGCGGGATAATCGCCATGGTCGTCGCGGTCGTCGACCCAGCAAGCAGGGCGTCGACCTTGTCCTCTTCGATCAGGCGCGTGCCGAACGTGCGCGCCTGGTTCGGGTCGCCGCCGTCGTCGTAGACGAACAGCTTGATCTGTTGGCCGTTGATGCCGCCTTTGGCGTTGATGTCGGCGACATACATTTCCAGCGTTTTCTTCTCAGGATCGCCGAGGAAGGACGCCGGGCCGGTGGCGGACAGCACCGCGCCGATTTTTACTTCGGCGTTAGCCGCCGTGGTTGCGCCGGCGAAGACCAGCGTCGTCAATGCCGCGGCTGCGGCAACGTGCAGCGTTCCCATGATACCCTCCCCTAAGCGCGCAGGCGCATGGCCTGCTTCGTTTGACAGCGACAGGCTTGGCTCCATAGTAGGTTGGTCACCGAGCCGTCCGTCAAGTAAGACCTGTGACGCATGACGCCGTCGGCACGCCGCAACCCGGGGTGAACGCATGAATCCGGCCGAGTTGGCCCGCGCCTGCGCCGACGCCATGTGGCGGGAGGATGCGGCCAGCCAGGGTTTGGGAATGGAACTGGTCGCTGTGGCGCCCGGCACAGCGACTTTGGCGATGACCGTCACCGACCAGATGGTCAACGGGCACGGCACCTGCCACGGCGGCTTCCTTTTCACGCTCGCGGACTCGGCCTTCGCTTTTGTCTGCAACGGCTACGACGTGCGCACCGTCGCGCAGCATTGCAGCATCACGTTCGTCAGCCCAGCCAAGCTCGGCGACCGGCTCATTGCGCAAGCGCAGGAGCGGCAGCGGGCGGGGCGCTCCGGTATCTACGACGTCTCCGTACAGCGCGAGGACGGCGCCGTTATCGCCGAGTTCCGCGGGCATTCGCGCACGATCGGGGGCCCGGTGATCGCATCGGACTGATTTTCCGCAGGGGGCCGAACGGCGCCGCGGGGCATACGAACGTCGGTTGTCACGAGTCCATCGGCAGGCTTGTCCCGGCCGCTCACGGCTTTAGTCTGTGCATCATCCGGTAAGGATCGATGCCCGGCGTAAGATCGGACTGACGGGGGGACGTTCGCGATGCTCGAAAAGTCAGCCTATAGGCCGTTTGGCCTCGAGCCGATCGAGACCGCATCGCGCGACGAGATTGCGGCGCTGCAGCTCAAGCGTCTGCAATGGACGCTGGGACATGCCTATGAAAACGTGCCCGCCTATCGCGCCAAGTTCGACGCCACCGGCGTGCATCCGCGCGACTGCAAGCGGCTGGAAGACCTCGCGCGCTTTCCGTTCACGACCAAGCACGACCTGCGCGACAACTATCCGTTCGGCATGTTCGCCGTTCCGCAAGACAAGATCGTGCGCGTGCACGCGTCTTCAGGCACGACCGGCAAGCCGACTGTCGTCGGCTATACGCAGCGCGATATCGACGTCTGGGCCGATGTCGTGGCGCGCTCGATCCGCGCCTCTGGCGGGCGGCCGGGCATGAAGGTGCATGTGGCTTACGGCTATGGCCTGTTCACCGGTGGGCTTGGTGCGCATTACGGCGCGGAGAAGCTCGGCTGCACGGTCATTCCGGTGTCGGGAGGGATGACGGAGCGGCAGGTGCAACTGATCACCGACTTCGCGCCTGAGATCATCATGGTGACGCCATCCTACATGCTGGCGATCCTCGACGAGTTTCGCGCCAAGGGGATCGATCCGCGTAAAAGCTCGCTGCAGGTCGGCATCTTCGGCGCCGAGCCGTGGACGAACGCCATGCGCGCGGAGATCGAGGATGCCGTCGACATGGACGCGGTCGATATCTACGGCCTGTCGGAAGTGATGGGGCCGGGCGTCGCCAACGAATGCGTCGAGACGAAGGACGGGCTGCATGTCTGGGAGGATCATTTCTACCCGGAAGTGATTGACCCACAATCCGGCACGGTGCTGCCGGACGGCGAGCGCGGGGAGCTTTGCTTCACTTCGCTGACAAAGGAGGGGATGCCCGTCATCCGCTATCGCACCCGGGATCTCACGCGGTTGCTGCCGGGAACGGCGCGTTCGATGCGGCGGATGGAGAAGGTGACAGGGCGCAGCGACGACATGATGATCGTGCGTGGCGTCAACGTCTTCCCGACGCAGATCGAGGAGGTGCTGCTCGATATCGAGCCGCTGAGCGCGCATTACCAAATCGTGCTGACGCGCGAGGCGCGGCTCGACGAGATGGAAATCATTGTCGAGGCGCGCCCGGACCATGCGTCTGACGAGGCGCGGGCGGCGAGCGCCGCACAGCTTGCCCGCATCGTGAAGGAGCGCATCGGCGTCAACGCGCGCTGCAACGTCACTGTGCCGGGCGCGGTCGAGCGCTCGCTCGGCAAAGCCAAGCGCGTGGTCGACAAGCGGCCGCGGGAGTAGGGCGCCCGCGCGTTACATCTGATCGTAATCGACGGTAACGCGCGGCGTGACCGGATGGGCCTGACAGGTCAGCACGTAGCCCGCCTCGATTTCCCAAGGTTCCAGCGAATAGTTCATGTCCATGCGGACTTCGCCGTCCACCAGCATGGCGCGGCAGGTGCAGCACATGCCACCACGGCAGGCGTAAGGGATATCGAGGCCCTGGCGGATGCCGGCGTCGATGATGGTCTCGCCTTGGCGCATCGGCACGATGCTGACGACGCCGTTGAGGGTGATCTGCGCGGTTGCGCTCGGCGTGAAGTCGAGGTTTTCGACCGCCTGCGCCTTCGGGACGACCGGTGCGCCGTCCGTGGAGAAATATTCAATATGCAGGCTCGCCGCCGGAAGACCGCGCGCCAGCAGCGCCGCCTTGCTGTCTTCGATCATGCCGCCGGGGCCGCAAAGAAAAACGTGATCGACCGCCTGCGGTCCGCCCATCGCATCGACAACGGCGTTCACCTTGGACGCGTCGATCCGGCCGTTGAGGAGCGCGAGTTCCTGCTGCTCGCGCGAGAGAACATGATGCACCGTGAAGCGATCGAGGAAACGATCCTTCATGTCGTCGAGCGCGTCTTTGAAGATGATGCTCTGCGAGGTGCGGTTGCCGTAAAGGAGCGTGAAGGTAGCATCTTCCTCGCGCGCGAGCAGCGTGCGCGCGAGCGACATCACCGGCGTGATGCCGGAGCCGGCAGCGATGGCGAGATAATTACGGCGCGCGTCATGCGTCGCGGTGATGCCAAACCGGCCTTGCGGCGTCATCACGTCGATCAAGTCGCCCGCTTTGAGCGCATCGTTGATCCAGGTGGAGAAGCGCCCGCCTTCGACGCGTTTCACAGCGACGCGCAATTCGCCGTCATTGGGTGCGGTGCAGATCGAATAGGAACGGCGGCATTCGTCCGCATCGAAGACCGTGCGTAGGGTCAGATGCTGCCCGGGGGTGAAGCGATAGTCTTCGGCCAGGTCCGGCGGCACCGCAAACGCCACCGACACCGCGTCCGGCGTCTCACGGCGGACATCGGTGACGCGGAGGCGGTGGAAGGCGATCGCCATTCATATGCACTTGAAGTAGTCGAACGGCTCCTTGCAAGCGTTGCAGCGCCACAGCGCCTTGCAGGCCGTCGAGCCGAATTCCGAGATGCGTGTGGTGTCGGTTGCGCCACAATGCGGGCAGGCGACGGCCTCCTCGCCGAAACGCGCGACCCGCGGGCCGGCGTCGGTCGGCGGCGCGATGCCGTAGCGTTTGAGCTTGGCCTTGCCGTCCGCGCTGATCCAGTCCGTGGTCCAGGCGGGTGAGAGCACGGAGGTGATGCGCGCGAGGCCGAAGCCTGCTTCCTCGAGCGAGGATTCGATGTTGAGCGCGATCACCTGCATCGCCGGGCAGCCGGAATAGGTCGGCGTGATGAACACCTCGACGGTGCCGTCGCCGATCTTGACGTCGCGCAGCACGCCGAGGTCGAGGATCGTGAGCACCGGGATTTCCGGATCGGTGACCCGCGCGGCGACCGCCCAGGCGCGTTCGCGCAGCGCTTCCTGCGTCTCGCCGCGCGTGAAGGCCGGCGCAAGATTGGGGCGTGTCGTCGTCGTCACCATGTGGCTCCCGGATAGGCGCGTTGTAGGAATTGAAGGTCGGCCAAGAGGTGGCCGAGATGTTCGGAATGCCGGCCGGCGCGGCCGCCGCTCTGCATCCAGCCATCGGCCGGGCGCGCCAGCGTCGCCTCGGCGATGATCGGATCGAGCGTGCGGTTCCATACCGCGCGGAGCGGCGCCGGGTCCACCGTGACGCCGTCCGCGATCAGCCCGCGTTCGGCGTCGTCGGTCTCGAACAGTTCGCCGGTGAACGGCCACAGATCGTCGAGCGCCGACTGCGCCCGCTGATGGCTTTCCTCGGTTCCGTCTCCTAGGCGGATGGTCCACTCCGCCGTGTGGCGCACATGATATGCCATCTCCTTCACGGCCTTGGCGGCGATGGCGGCAAGCATCTCGTCCTTCGCGCGGGAGAGCGCGGCGAAATAGGGCTCGGCGAACGCGGCGTAGAGCAATTGCCGCACGATGGTGGCGGCGAAATCGCCGTTCGGCTGCTCGACCAACAGAACATTGCGAAAATCGATGGCGTCGCGGCGATAGGCGAGGGCATCTTCGTCGCGTCCCTTGCCTTCGAGCTTCGTGGCGTAGTCGTAGAACGAGCGCGCCTGGCCGACGAGATCGAGCCCCATGTTGGCAAGCGCGAGATCCTCTTCGAGCATCGGGGCGTGGCCGCACCATTCCGACAGGCGGTGGCCGAGGATCAGCGCATTGTCCGCGAGGCGGAGCGTGAGGGCGAAGAGGGGCGTTTCGGCCATTCACATGTGTCCGACATCGTCCGGCACGTCGTAGAAGGTCGGGTGACGATAGATTTTCGAGTCGGCGGGCTCGAACATCATGCCCTTCTCGGATGGATCAGACGCTGTGATCTCCGAGGAGCGCACGACCCACACCGAGAGCCCTTCACCGCGCCGCGTGTAGACGTCGCGAGCGTTCTGCAGCGCCATGGTGGCGTCCGCCGCATGCACGCTGCCGACATGCCGGTGCGCCATGCCGTTGCGGGTGCGGATGAAGACTTCCCAGAGTGGCGTGTTCTTGTCGGTCATTGTTTTTCCTACGCTTACCCCGCCTCATCCTGAGGAGCGGCCTTAGGCCACGTCTCGAAGGATGCGACGGCCAAAGGGCGAATTCCGTCCTTCGAGACGCATCGCTTCGCAATGCTCCTCAGGATGAGGCCGAGAGAGCGCAGCATCCTCCTCCCTCTCATTCCGCCGCGACCAAGCGGCCAGCCGCTTCGCGGCGGCGCCGCTTCTCCGCATAAGCGAGCGCCGCTTCGCGCACCCAGGCGCCGGCGTCATGCGATGCGTTGCGCTGCTTCAGCCGCTGCTTGTTGCACGGCCCGTTCCCCGCGATGACATTCTTGAATTCCGCCCAATCGATCGCGCCGAACTCCCAATGTCCGGTCGTGTCGTTGAACGTAAGCTTGTCGTCGGGGATCGTAAGGCCGATGTGGTGCGCCTGCGGCACCGTGGCGTCGACGAATTTCTGTCGCAACTCGTCGTTGGTGAAGCGCTTGATGCGCCAGCGCATCGCCGTGTCGGTGTGTTGGCTGTCGCCGTCGGGCGGGCCGAACATCATCAGTGCCGGCCACCACCAGCGGTTCAGCGCGTCCTGCGCCATCGCTTTCTGCTCGGGCGTGCCGCGCGCCAGCGTCACCATGATCTCGTAGCCCTGGCGCTGGTGGAAACTCTCCTCCTTGCAGATGCGGATCATGGCGCGCGCATAAGGTCCGTAGGAGCAGCGGCAGAGCGGAATCTGGTTCATGATGGCGGCGCCGTCGACGAGCCAGCCGATGACGCCGATATCCGCCCAGGTGAGGGTCGGGTAATTGAAGATCGACGAATATTTCTGCTTGCCGGAAAGAAGCAGCGCGACCAACTCCTCGCGCGAGACGCCGAGCGTTTCCGCCGCGGCATAGAGGTAGAGACCGTGGCCGCCTTCATCCTGCACCTTGGCGAGAAGCGCCGCCTTGCGTTTCAGCGAGGGGGCGCGCGTGATCCAGTTGCCCTCGGGAAGCATGCCGACGATCTCGGAATGCGCGTGCTGCGCGATTTGCCGGATCAGCGTGCGGCGATACGCCTCCGGCATCCAATCGTTCGGCTCGATCTTTTCCTCAGCGTCGATGCGCGCCTGGAAGCGCGCCTCGCGCTCCGGATCCTCGGGAGCGGCGGCTTCTCGCGTATTCAAGGCCTGCGTGTACATTCAGGGCGCTCCGCGGCGGCGACGGCTGAATATACCACGTTATGTAGGAAGGCGCGGTCCGGCAGGTCAATGAAACGGCGCGCCGCCGTCTCGGAAGCGTGGCTGGGGAACTAGGATTCGAACCTAGATTGACGGAGTCAGAGTCCGCAGTTCTACCATTGAACTATTCCCCAACGACCGCGATGCCCGGCATTCGGGCGCTTTCGCCGCATGACGCGTGCGAAGGGCGTTAAGTCGCGCTGATATAAGGCGTTTCCTTTTCTCGGTCTACCCCCTGGATGTTCCGGCCTCGACGCGGCACACTGCGACTCGACCGCCATGGGCGGGAGGGCGGCGAAAACCAAGAAAAGCGAGGCGGTTACCGCCCGCGGGGAGAGGAAAATGGCCGATATGAACACGTCACGGCGAACGCTTTTGAAGGCTGGATCAGCGCTTCTGGCGCTCGGATGCGGGATCGGACAGGGGGCGCGGTCCGCACTCGCCCGCGACATGACCGCGCATGAGAAGGAACTCTACGAGGCGGCGAAGAAGGAGGGCGAACTCACCTGGTACACCGCCCACTCGGACGATCTGACGGCGCAGGCCCTCGGCCGCGACTTCGAATCGCTGTTCCCCGACATCAAGGTGCAGGTGGTGCGCACGACGGCGCAGGTCGCCTTCCAGCGTGTCTCGCAGGAGATCAAGGCGAGCGCCATGCAGGTCGACGTCCTCTCCTCGACCGACATCGGCCACTACGTCTATCTCAAGGAAAAGAAGCTGCTTGAGAAATACGTGCCGGAAAACGCGGACAAGGTGCTCGACGTCTACAAGAACTACGATCCGGACGGCTTCTATCACGTCACCTCCGCCGGCTTGATCGGCATCGGCTACAACACGTCGAAGCTGAAGGAAGCCGACGCGCCGAAGAA
>JAFKKS010000504.1 GCA_017304555.1 Hyphomicrobiales bacterium | reverse complement strand
CGCTAAACAGCCGCGCCATCTCGTCGGCCGATTTCAGATACCGCTCGGCGTTGGCCGCGAGTTTGCGTCCGGCCTTGTCGATCGTCACATGCTCGCGGATGCAGGTGAGCACGTCCTGCAGCGCGCGACGGTCATGATGATGATAGAGCACGTCGTTGACGGCGATCAGCGGCACGTCGGCCTCTTGCGCCAGCTTTGCGCGGGTGGCGATGCGCGTACGGTCGTTGCCGCGATAGAGCATCGTCGCGGCGAGCCGCACGTGACCGGGCGCGGCTGCGTGGAGGCGTTGGAGGATCGGCGCAATCTCAAGCTCTGCTTCGTTCGCTTTGAGCAATCGCGGCTTTTCGCCAAAAAACGAGCGCGATTTATGCAGCGGCTTCGCCGGCGCATCGCGCGTGCATTCCGGCATGACGATGATTTCGAGACCCTCGGCCCACGCGATGAGATCATCGAGAGAGAGGATGCAGTCGCCTTTCTCCGCGCGAAGATTGCCTTGCGTCAGCAGACGACAGAGACGGCCCCAGGCCGGGCGGTCGCGCGGATAGGCAAGGATGTCCGGCGTGCCATCGGCGAAGACGAGGCGCACGCCGGCGTGGTAGCGCAGCGGCAGCTTCTTTTCGCGGCGAATGAGGTACGCACGCACGACGCCGGCGACGCTGTTGCGGTCGCACAGCCCTAAGCCGTCCAATCGCAGATGATCCGCCTGCAGCATCAACTCTTCCGGGTGCGAGGCGCCGCGCAGAAACGAGAAGTTCGAAGCGACGGCGAACTCGACGTAGCGCGCAGCCTCGCCTCGCGGACGGCGGCGGCGTTTTTCCGCGCGCGGAAACGAGAGAACCTGCGGCGCGTCGGTCACGCGAACAGTCCGTGCAAAAACCAGCGAGGCAAGACCGTGTCGCGATAGAGCCCGGCACGGAACAGCCAGAAGCGGAAGCCGCTGCGATCCTCCACGCGGAAATAATCGCGCACGGCGCCTTCCTCCTCGCTCCACCAAGGCGCTTCGATACGCTCGGGCCCCTCCGCGTCGGCGATTTCGTGCAGCGCGCGGCGCCAGCGGAAGCGCAGCGGCGGCCCGTCCGGCACCATCGCCACGGCTTCGATGCGTTCGGGCTTGACGAGCAATCGCAGCGGCCGGGGGCTGAGGTCGACGGCATGGCTGAAGGCGCGGAACGCCGCCCATCCGGCGTCCTTCGCCGCGAGGTGCGATTGCGCCGGCACGATCACGCTTGCGATCTCGGGGATGTGGCTGTCCTGCGCCAGGGCGCGCCCGACGCGGCGAGGGCCGAGCCGCGCCGCAAGGCGGTCGACAAGGTCGTCGACGGCGGTTTCGCGCGCGTCGCCGCCGAAGCCGGTCTGCATCGGCGCCAGCGGCTCGGCCGCATGCATCGAAAGGCGCGCCAGATCGAACCCGAAGCCCGGATCGATGGCATCGCCCAGCGCCGCCAGGCGTTCGACGAACAAAGCCTTGATCGCGCGTGGATCACGGATCGGACGCGAGGTGCCGGCAGTGACATGACGGACGGCACCGTCGGTGCGGAACAGGCAGAGCTCGATCCGTCGTGCTCCTTCGCCGCGGCGCTCCAGCATCGTGACGAGACGGCCGGCAAGGCGTTCGGTGACGGCCAGCACGTCCTCCTCGCGCGCGATGGGTTCGGCGAACGGCTGCTCCGCGAAATAGGGCGGGACCGGGAGGCGAGGGGTGAGAGGCTCGGCCTCGCGACCGAGCGCGCGATCGAGCTGTTGCAGAAGCGCGTTTCCGAAGCGGGCGGCGAGCGGTGCGCGCGGCAGGTCGAGAATATCGCCGATGCGCTTCAAGCCCAGCCGCGCCAGCATCGCC
>JAFKKS010000143.1 GCA_017304555.1 Hyphomicrobiales bacterium | reverse complement strand
GCTCGCGCATCGAACGGCCGACCTGGCCGACGAACAGGATCATCGGCGTCGAATCCTGCTGCGCGATGTGGATGCCCGGAGAAGCGTTGGTGGCGCCCGGCCCGCGCGTGACGAAGGCGACGCCCGGCCGCCCCGTCATCTTGCCGACCGCTTCCGCCATCATCGCGGCGCCGCCTTCCTGGCGGCAGATGGTCACAGCGACCGAACGGTCGTGGAAGGCATCGAGCACCGCGAGATAGCTCTCGCCAGGAATGCAGAAGGCATGGCCGACGCCGTTGACGATGAGCTGGTCGACCAGAACCTCGGCTGCCGTCCGGGTGTTGTCCTTGCCACGCATTGTTGGTTCTCCTGAACGGTGTGCTGTCGCCGGCCGAGGCTTCGTCGTTGCCAGGCATAGCCCGTCGAAGACGGGCGTGAACGCCTTTTGACCCGGCAAAAGAGCAGTTTTCTTGTCTGTGATGGATGCCCGGGTCAAGCCCGGGCATGACGCTGATTATGCGATGAAGTCACCGTTTGTGCGGCACGAATGAGGCCGGCGTCATCAAGCGGTTTTCCTGGTGTTCGAGATAGCCGGCTTCGCCGCTGATCTTGAGATAGGCCTGCCAATCCGGGTCGGCCATCATGGCGGCGCGCCGCTTGGCGCGGTCGGCGGCGTCGGCATAGGCCCAGATATGGATGTAGGTGTTGATCTCGCCGGTTTCGGTGACGAGATAGGCAAACGGTTGGCCGAGATTGCGGGTCTGCGGGCCGAGGCCGTGTTTTTCGTAGAGCGCGAGATGCGCCTGCAGCGTTCCAGGCTTTACGCGATAGGTTCGAACGTCGAAAAGCACGCTTTCTCTCCCTCAATGGACTGGATGGAAACGCCGCATCATTCGAGCGCCTGGAAGCATCCGTCAAGCGCGCGCGGCGCATGGCTCGCGCGGCGCGGCGTCACGCTAGCGCGTGAGCGTGTTCGCCGGCGCGCTGCTCCGCCGGCTTTTCGCTGCGGGTGAGGTTGGCCGCGCTGTCGATCAGCGCGATATGCGAGAACGCCTGCGGGAAATTGCCGATCAGGCGCCGCGAACGCGGGTCATATTCCTCGCTGAGCAGTCCGAGATCGTTGCGCAGGCTCAGCAGGCGCTCGAAAAGCTTCTCGGCCTTGTCGCGCTGGCCGCACATCATGTAGGCGTCGACGAGCCAGAAGCTGCAGGCGAGGAACGCGCCTTCGCCGGCCGGCAGACCGTCGTCCGCGTGCACGGTGTCGTAGCGTTGCAGGAAGCCGTCGACGAGCAGCGCCTTCTCCACCGCCTGAACGGTGCCGACGATGCGCGGGTCGTCATGCGGCAGGAACCCAACGGCGCCGATCAGCAGCAGGCTGGCGTCGAGCTGTTTGCTGCCGTAGGCGCGCACGAAGCTGCCGAGGTCGCGGTCGAAGCCCTTGGCGCAGACGTCGTCGTGGATCGTCTTGCGCACCGCCTTCCAGTGCTCGACCGGCCCGGGCAGCTTGAACTCCTCTGCGCCTTTGATCATGCGGTCGAAGGCGACCCAGGCCATCACCTTGGAATAGGTGAAGTGCTCGCGCTCGCCGCGCACCTCCCAGATGCCTTCGTCGGGCTTGCGCCAGATGGTTTCAAGATGTGCGAGGATCGCAAGTTGCACGTCCCAGCCAGCCTTGACGCCGTCGAGATGGCCGCGCCGCGCCTGATGCAGCGCATCCATCATCTCGCCGTAGACGTCGAGTTGGACTTGGCTATGCGCGGCATTGCCGACGCGCACCGGCTTGGCGTTCTCGTAGCCGGGCAGCCACGGCACTTCCCATTCCGTCAGCCGCCGCTCGCCGGCGATGCCGTACATGATCTGCATCTGATGTGGGCTGCCGGCGACCGCGCGGAGAAGCCAGTCGCGCCAGGCGCGCGCCTCGTCGTAGTAGCCGGAATTCATCAGCGCCAGGAGCGTCAGCGTCGCGTCGCGCAGCCAGCAGAAGCGATAATCCCAGTTGCGCTCGCCGCCGAGCATTTCCGGCAGCGATGTCGTCGGGGCGGCGACGATGCCGCCGGTGGGGGCGAAGGTCAGCGCCTTGAGGGTGATGAGCGAGCGGATCACGGCGTCCTCGTGCGGACCGGACACCGAGCTCTTTGCGACCCAGTCCGTCCAGAATTTTTCCGTCACTGCGAGCGCCTTCCACGCATCGACGGCCGTCGGCGGTTCGAGATGCGAGGGCGCATAGGTCATGACGATCGGAATCTTGTCGCCAGCCTTCACCGTGAATTCGCCGACGGTGCGCATGTCTTTGCCGCGCATTTCGAGCGGCGCGTGGAATAGCAGCATGTCGGGGCCGGCGATCATCCGCAGCGTCCGGTCGGGAAGGCGGCTGACCCATGGCACCGTGGCGCCGTAGCCGAAGCGGACGACGAGTTCGGTGCGCATGCGCACTTCGCCGCGTTCGCCGACGATGATGCGCGCCAGATCGGTGCGCTGGTCGCGCAGCGGCATGAAGTCGATGAGGGTGACGGCGCCTTCGTCGGTCTCGAAGCGCGTTTCGAGGATCAGCGTGTTCTTGCAATAGCGGCGCGTGATGCGAGCGTTCTCATCGACGGGCGTGATGATCCAGTGCCCGTGGCTTTCGGCGCCAAGCAGCGCAGCGAAACACGCTTCGGAATCGAAGCGCGGCCAGCACAGCCAGTCGATGGAACCGTTGCGGCTGACCAGCGCCGCGGATTCGCAATCGCCGATCAGGGCGTAATCTTCGATCTTCGAGGGCATCGGGAACCTTAGAGCGTTTTCGAGCGAAGTGGGCACCGGTTCGCGTGAAGAAAACGCGAAAAATCGGGAGCCTTAGAGCGAGAAATCAATCACGACCTTGATGTCGTCGCGGCGATTGTCGAGCGCTTCCGCGAAGTGCGAAAGCGGCACACGACGGGCGAGCGCTTCCGCGGCAGCCTGGTAGTGCAGTCTGTTGGCATTGACGGAGCCAAACACGACTTGGTTCCCGAGCACGATGTCGCGGTTGATGGCGCCGAGATCGAGTTCCGTGGCTTTGGCTGACGAAACGCCGACGAGACAGAGGATGCCGCTCGGCGCGAGGTGGCCGATGAGGCTGCCGATCACCGGCACCGCGCCTGTGCACTCCACCACGATATCGGGCATCAGGCGGCTGAGTACGCCGTCGAGATCACCCACGTAATAGGTGCCGCCAAGCGCTTTCACGAGTTTCGGCTTCGGCCCGTCGGTCGCCCGGTCGAGCACATGCACGTCGAGCCCGCGTTGTTTCGCGAGCAGCGCCGCCAGCATACCGACCGGCCCCGCGCCGGTGATGAGTGCGGTGCGCGCCTGCCACGCATTCGAGCGGCGTCCGACGCGGTCGATGTGGTCCCACGCTTTCGCGACGACGCTTGTCGGCTCGAGCAGCACGCCGCAAAGCCCGAGCGCCTTGTCGACCTTGATCGCAGCGTCGGGCGCGATGTTGAAGCGTTGCGCGCCGAATCCGTTGCGCTCCTTGATGCCGTGCTCGGTGTAGCGGCCGTTGCGGCACATGTCCCACTCGCCGGAAGCGCAAGCCGGGCACGGCACCGGGTCCGGACGCCGCACGATCCCGACGACATGATCGCCCTGGCTGAAGCTTGCGCCGTCGGGAGCGTATTCCACCACGCCGAGGCTTTCGTGGCCGATCACCAGCCGCTCGTGCCCCGGCGGCGCGGCGCCGTAAGCGCCGGAGACGATTTCCCGGTCGGTGCCGCAGACGCCGAGGGCCAGTGTGCGCACGGACAGCATCCCTGGCGACGGCTTCAGGTCGTCGATGTCATCGAGCCGCGCCGAGTTCTTTACGCCGGGAAGCACCGTGATTGCGTGCATGAAGTCCTTGAAGGTCGTGGGAGGGACGGGCGAATGCGTGCGGACGCCGCCGCGTCAGTCTGCGGCAACGAATGTTAAAGTCAAACGCGCGCAAAAGGTTGCAGTCGGCCCTTCGGTCACACGGATCGTTGAACACGCGCCGCCGCTAAGGCGTGATGAAGTCTCGTTGGGTCGGTTTATCGCCGCTCGTCCCCGCGAAGGCGGGGACCCAGGGCTGAAGGACGCTGGATTCCCGCTTGCGCGGGAATGAGCGGTGCAAGGAGGCGTCGCCAGTTAACGCGCCGCCGCTGCTAGAGCCCGAACGCGCGCACGGCCATGACCGTCCCCATGCCGACGGCGATGGCGAGGAATTCGTTGCGCGACCAGGCCATCACCGCGACGACGGCGGCGACGCCGAGCAGCGCCGGCGAGCCGCTGCGCGCCAGCACCGGTACGATTGTGGCGGTGATGACACAGCCCGGCAACGCGTCGAGCATGCGCTGCACCCACGGCGTTAGCGGCACGCGCGCCATCGCGAGATAGCCGCCGGTGCGCATGAGATAGGTCGCCGCCGTCATCGCCAGGATGGCGATCAGCGGGCCGATATGGATCTCAGCGGCGCTCATCGAGGAACGCTCCCGCGATGCTGCCGGCGATGGCGCCGGCGATGATGAACCAGTAGCCCGCGACAAAATGCGCCGTGACCCAGGCGACCGCGCCGGCGACCATCCAGCCGAGCGCGCGGCGGCGTCCGCGCCAGAGCGGCACCAGCATCGCGGCGAAGAAGATCGGCAGCACCAGGTCGAGCCCGAAGCGCTGCGGATTCTTCACGAGATCGCCGACCAGAAAGCCGGGGATCGTGCCGGCGACCCAGAACATCCACATCGTCAGGCCGCTGCCGAGCAGAATGCCGGCGTCGGATCCGCCCTCGCTGCGGTAGCGCATGGCGATGATCCAGTTGGCGTCGACGAGGAGCGCGAGCATCGCCGCGATGCGCGTGCGCGGCATCCCGCTGAGCCACGGCTGCAACGCCGCGCCCATCAGGAGATAGCGCATGTTCACCGTCGCAGTGACGAGCGCCAGCGTGAGGATGGTCCCGAAAGTCCAGACATTGTTCCAGACTTCCATGGCGACGAGTTGCGACGCGCCGGCGAAGAGGAAGGCGCTCATCATCACCGCTTCGACGAGCGTCATGCCCTTTTGCGCCGCGATCGTGCCGAACGCCGCCGACATCGCAATGGTGCCTGGAATGAGCGGCATGGTCAGTTGCATGCCGAGCCGCATGCCGGCACGGGTCAGGGTTGGCACACGGGCCGGGCGATCATTCATTGCGGGTGCACAAAAGCGGCGGAAAGATCAGGCTGTTACAGAATCGTTCCCGCCTGACAAGTGCATCGCGTTGGTGCATGGTGCCGCGTCAAATTTGCAATCGGGAGATCGGGATCACGCCATGCACGAAAACCTCACCACCCGGCAGCTTGAATTCCTGCGCTCCATCGATACGCCCACGGTCTGCAACCTGGTCGAGATGGTGGTGCCGCATCGGCGCGGCTTCGGCTACACGGTGAAGCATCTGCACTGTCCCTTCCCCGACCTGCCGCCGATGGTCGGCTTCGCCAAGACGGTGACGATCCGCTCGAAGGACGAATTCGGCGCCGGCGACCAGTCCTACATCGCCAAGCGCCTCGACTATCTCGATTATATCGCCGAGGAGCCGCAGCCGGGCATCAGCGTCATCGAGGATCTGGACGGCGAGCATGTCGGCTACGGCGCCTTCTGGGGCGAAGTGCAGTCCAACGTCCACAAGTCGCTTGGCATCCTCGGCGTCATCACCAACGGCAGCGTCCGCGACATTCCGATGGTCGCCGAGGGCTTCCAGATGCTCGCCGGGTCGATCTCGCCCTCGCACGCTTACGTTCACATGGTGGAGTTCGGCGTGCCGGTGAACGTCCACGGCATGGCGGTGAAGAGCGGGGAGTTGATCCACGCCGACCGCCACGGCGCCATCGTTGTCCCCTCCGACAAGATCGAGGAGATGATGAAGGCGATGGAGGTCCTGACCGAGAAGGAGGCCAAGATCATCCAGGCGGCGCGCGACCCCGACATGACGTTGGAGAAGCTCAAGGCCGCGATGCGGGGATGATCGGCCGTTGCGGTAACAAGTGAACGTAGATTCACTTCTACCGATGCAAGGCGGGAGTGCGGTTTGACAGCTTCGAACGTGAAGGGGGAGCCCGTAGGCGCCCCCGACCGGAGCGAAAGCTACCTTTTCGGGCCGCTGACCCCTCTTGGGCTGGTGGTGGCCCTCTTGGTTTGTCTGGCCGACCAGGCGCTGAAGCTGTGGCTGATCTTCGTCTTTGAGCTCGGCCGGCGCGGTTTCGTGCCGGTCCTGCCGACGATCGATTTCGTGCTCACCTGGAACAAGGGCATCAGCTACGGCCTGTTCCAGCAGAACAGCGATCTCGGCCAGTGGGCGCTGGTGGCGTTCAAGGTCGCGGCGGTCGTGGCGCTGTGGGTCTGGCTCGCCCGCGTCGGGTCACGGCTGACGGCGGTTGCCCTCGGCCTCATCATCGGCGGCGCCCTGGGGAACGTCATCGACCGTTTGGCCTATGGCGCGGTGGCCGACTTCGTCCTGTTCCATATCGAGACCGCGACCTGGCAATTCCGCTGGTACGTGTTCAATCTCGCGGATGCTGCTATCGTGGCCGGCGTCGCCCTGCTTCTCTACGAGGCGCTGTTTCCGCCGCGCGCCGCAAAAGCGCCCTGATGCGGAGACAGGATTTGTGTTGCGTAGCCCTGGGCGGCGGCTGTCGCACCTGCAGATCATGCACTTGCGGAATGTGAAGGCCCGAGCGAACGAATGAGCGCAATTTCAAACCCCTTTTTCAAGCCAACCTCCTTCAAGCCAACTTCCGTCAAGCGCGGCCTCGTGATGGCGGCCGCGGCCTGCTGCTTCCTGGCGGTGTCGAGCGCCAGCGTCATGGCGCAGGACGACGATGAGCCGACCTTCGAGCAGGAGCTTTTTCAGAAGCTGCTGGGACGCAACAAACCCGCGATCGACTACCGCGAGCGCTCGCCGCTGGTGATCCCGCCGAGCGGCGAACTGCCGGCGCCCGGCGCCGGTGGCGGCGCGGCCGTGCAGAGCACCGCGGCCTGGCCCGAAGACGCGGACTTGAAGGCGCAGAAGAAGAAGTCGGGTCGCTCCATTCGCGGCGCCGACGAGCAGGACCGCGCATCGTCCGCCCTGCTGTCGCCGGACGAGATCCGCCGCGGCAAAGTGGCGCGTAGCCAGCGCAAGCGCTCCGTCACCTTGAGCGACAACGAATCGGCCCGCGTGCTGCGGCCGGATGAGATCGGCGGCAAGCAGTACTCGCTGTTCCAGCTGTTCGGTAAGTCGATGACGACGGAAAAGCCGGAGCCGTTCACCGGCGAGCCGGTGCGCGAAGTGCTGACCGAGCCGCCGCCGGGCTACCGTACGCCGTCGCCGGCGCAGCCCTACCAGCCGCCGAAGTCGGAGCCGATCTTCAAGATGCCGAGCCTGTGGGATCACGGCACCCAGGAGCCGAATTGACGCGCCGAACTGAGGCGCCGAACTGACGCGCGGGACCGGCCGGTGCGCTCATTGTTGCTGTCCGGCGGATGTGGCCGGGCTGATCGCGTGAACGTGAATCGCAAAGTGCGCCGCGAAGCCAAATTTAATTTCTTTGCCACGCAGCTTGCGTGGCAGGCCGCAGTTGCGAACGTCCCGGCGCCGAATTCCCGGCGCCGCTTTCACCTGACCGGGATTCGACCTTGATCAAACGAACGGTGGCGATCGCCCTTGCTTTCGCATTGTCGTGTGCATGGGCGGCGACGGCGAGCGCGGCGGATGACGCCGGTAAGCCCGCCTATTTCAAGCTCTCCAACGGGCTCGAAGTCGTGGTGGTGGAAGACCATCGCAGCCCGGTGGTCACGCAGATGGTCTGGTACAAGGTCGGCGCGGCCGACGAGCCGCCCGGCAAATCCGGCATCGCGCACTTCCTCGAACATCTGATGTTCAAGGGGACGAAGAAATACGGCCCCGGCGTTTTCTCCGGCACCGTGGCGCGGCTCGGCGGGCAGGAGAACGCTTTCACCAACCAGGACTACACCGGCTTCTACCAGCGCGTCGCGAAGAAGCATTTGCGCACGGTGATGGAGCTGGAGTCGGATCGCATGACCGGCCTCACCTTGACCGAGGAGCAGGTCAAGCCGGAACTGCAGGTGGTGCTCGAGGAGCAGAACCAGCGCGTCGCCAACAGCCCGGCGGCGAAGCTCGGTGAGCAGGTCGCCGCGATCCTTTATCTCAACCACCCTTACCGCAAGCCGGTGATCGGCTGGCGGCCGGAGATCGAGCGGCTCACCCGCGACGACGCCATCGCCTTCTATCGCCGCTGGTACACGCCGAATAATGCGGTGCTGGTTGTCGCCGGCGATGTGACGCCCGACGAGGTGCGCAAGCTCGCGGAAGAGACGTACGGCAAGGTCGCGCCGCGCGCGGAGATCGCGCCGCGCTCGCGTCCGCTTGAGCCGCCGCCGATCGCGGAGCGGCAGGTGACCTTAGCCGATCCGCAGGTGCGGCAGCCGAGTCTGCAGCGCAGCTATCTCGTTCCCTCCGACACGACGGCGAAGCCCGGCGAAGCCGAGGCGCTTGATCTGCTGACGCATATCATCGCCAGCGGCACCGTCAGCCGGCTCTACCGCGAACTCGTGGTCGAGCAGCAGATCGCGACCAGCGTCAACGGTTGGTACCTCAGCACGGCGCTCGACGACACGCGCATGACCTTCGGTCTGACGCCGGCGGCGGGCGTGACCTTGCCGGCGCTGGAAGCGGCCTTCGACAAGGTGCTCGCCAGTGTCGTCGACAAGGGCGTGACCGAGGACGAACTCAAGACCGCCAAGGAGCGCATGATCGCCGACATGGTCTATGCACACGATAGCCAGACGACGCTGGCGCAAATGTACGGTGCCGCGCTCACCACCGGCTCCACCGTGGACAAGGTGTTCTCCTGGACCGATCGCATCAACAAGGTGACGGCCGAGCAGGTGCACGAGGTCGCGCAGCGCTATCTCGAAAAGCAGCGTTCGGCGACCGGTTATCTGGTGCAGGAAAAGAGCGTGCGCGCAGAGGGGAAGCGATCGTGAGCGCCTTCGGCATGACGAGATCCCGCACGCTGGCGTTTGTCGGCCTGCTGGCCGGATGCTTTTTCGCCGCGCTGCCGGTGGCGCGCGCGACGACGGTCGAGCGCGTGGTCAGCCCCGGCGGCATCGAGGCGTGGCTCGTGCACGACAAGACGGTGCCGATGATCGCCGTCGAATATGCTTTCCGCGGCGGCAGCAGCCAGGACCCGGCGGACAAGCCCGGCCTCGCGCACCTTCTCACCACGCTTCTCGACGAGGGTGCGGGCGATCTCAAGTCGGCCGCCTTCCAGCAGAAGCTCGAAGACAAAGCGATCAAGATGAGCTGGGCGTCGGATCGCGACGACTTCCGCGGCTCGTTGCGCACCTTAAGCGATCGCAAGGATGCTGCGTTCGATCTGCTGCGCCTCGCGCTCACCTCTCCGCGCTTCGATGCCGACGCGATCGAGCGCATGCGCACGCAGCTGGCCGCGCAGCTTCGCCGCGAGAGCGTCGACCCGAACCAGATCGCTTCCAACGCCTGGTGGGCGGCGGCGTTTCCCGGTCATCCTTACGGCCGCCCGCCGAAAGGCACGCTTGAATCGCTGGCGAAACTGAACGTCGATGATTTGCGCACCTACGTTGCGCATGTCTTCGCGCGCGACAATCTCAAGGTCGCGGTCGTCGGCGACATCGACGCGGCGGCGGTCGGGCAGATGCTCGATCGCGTGTTCGGCGCGCTGCCGGCAAAGGCGCAGCTTGTGGCGGTGCCGAAGGCGACGCTGCATGGCGTCGGCGACATCAACGTCATCGACCTCGACGTGCCGCAAGCGACCGTGAGCTTCGGCGGCGTCGGGTTGCCGCGCAAGCATCCGGATTTCGTCACCGCTTATGTCGTCAACCACATTCTCGGCGGCGGCAGCTTCACCTCGCGGCTCTATCAGGAGGTGCGCGAGAAGCGCGGCCTCGCTTACGGCGTCTCGACGTTCCTTTATCCGATGGACGAGGCGGCGCTGGTGATGGGCTGGACGGCGACGCGCTCCGACAAGACCAAGGAAGCGATCGACATCATCCAGAAGGAAGCGAAGCGTTTCGCCGCCGATGGTCCGACGGCGGAAGAGCTTGCGCAGGCGAAGGACTATCTCGTCGGCTCCTATGCGCTGCGTTTCGACAGTTCGTCGAAGATTGCGCAGCAGCTCGTGCAGATTCAGCTCGACGATCTCGGCATCGACTACATCAATCACCGCAACGCGCAGATCGAAGCGGTGACGCTCGATGACGCCAAGCGCGTTGCGCGCACGCTGTTCGAGGGCGGCTATCTCACGACGGTCGTCGGCCGCCCGAAGGGCATGTCGACCGGCCAGCGCGGATAATTCGAGAATCATAAAGGCCGGGCGTACTGGATCCCCGCCTTCGCGGGGATGACCTTCGCCAACCGGCGCAATCGGAGAAGGCCATCATGCAAAACCTTCCCTTCGACCATTCCATCGACAAGGCGCGCGAGGAGACGATCGGCCGCGAAGGCGTCGGCAAGGCGGCGTTCGCGGCGACGTTGGAGCGCACGCGCGGTGCGCTTGACTGGCTGCGTGCGCAGCATGCCGACAAAGGATTGCCGCTGCTGCGTCTGCCGGAGGAGCGCGGTGATCTCGCCGCGATTCAGAAAGCCGCCGAGCGGCTGCGCCAGGGCGCGACCGACATCGTGCTGCTCGGCACCGGCGGTTCGAGCCTCGGCGGCCAGACCCTGGCGCAGCTCGCGGGCTACGGCGTCGTCGGCGTCGATGCGCTGCGCGATGGACCGCGCGTGCACTTCCTCGACAATCTCGATGCCGACACCTACGCGATCCTGCTCAAGACGCTGCCGCTGAAGACGACGCGCTTCGTCGCGATCTCGAAGTCGGGCGGCACCGGCGAGACCTTGATGCAGGTGATCGCCGCGCTCGATGCGGTGAAGAAGGCGGGCCTCGAATCCCACATCGCCGCGAATTTCTTCGGCATCACCGAGCCGGCGAAGGCCGGCAAGCGCAACGGGCTGCGCGAACTTCTCGGCGGCCTCAAGGTGCCGATGGAGGATCACGATCCCGGCGTCGGCGGCCGCTATTCGGTGCTCACCAATGTCGGCCTGCTCCCGGCCGCGATCCTCGGCCTCGACATCGCCAAGGTGCGCGCCGGCGCGGCGGAAGCGCTCGCCCCGGTGCTCGCGAACAAGGCGCCGCAGGAGGTCGCCGCCGCGGTCGGCGCCGCGCTTGGCTTCGCGCTCTCGAAGACCAAGCCGATCTCCGTCGTCATGGCCTATGCCGACCGGCTGCAGCGCTTCAGCCATTGGTACGTGCAGCTTTGGGCGGAGAGCCTCGGCAAGGATGGCAAGGGCACGATGCCGCACGGCGCGCTCGGCCCCGTCGATCAGCACAGCCAGGTGCAGCTCTTCATCGGCGGCCCGCGCGACAAGCTGTTCACCGTCGTCACCGTCGGCAGCAAGGGGCATGGCCCGCGCCTTGACGTCGCGCTGTCGAAGATCGTGGGCGAGCCCGAGTTCGGCGGCAAGACCATCGGCGATATGGTCGACGCGGAGGGCCGCGCCACCGCCGAGACCTTGGCGAAGAACGGCTGCCCGGTGCGCACCATCCACATCGAGACACTCGACGAGCGCTCGCTCGGCGCGCTTCTCATGCACTTCATGCTGGAGACGATCATCACCGCGCACCTGATGGGCGTCGACGCCTTCGATCAGCCGGCGGTGGAAGAGGGCAAGGTGCTGGCGAAGAAGTATCTCGCGGGCGGCTAAGGCCTCGCGGCTCGTGTAGGGCGTCATGCCCGCACTTGTTGCGGGCATCCACGTCTTGCAGCAATCCTGCTAGAGAAGTCGTGGATGGCCGGGACGAGCCCGGCCATGACGAGCCAGAGATGATCCGCGTCACCGACCAAATCGCCATCGACGAGCGCGAGCTTGAGGAGAGCTTCGTGCGTGCGTCCGGCCCCGGCGGGCAGAACGTCAACAAGCTCGCGACCGCCGTGCAGTTGCGCTTCGACGTGCGCCGCTCGCCTTCGCTGCCGAACGACGTCGCGATCCGGCTGATGAAGCTTGCGGGCAAGCGGGTGACGCAGGACGGCGTCCTCGTCATCACCGCGCAGCGCCACCGCACGCAGGAGCGCAACCGCGCCGACGCATTGGAACGGTTGGTCGAACTCGTCCGTGAGGCGACCTATGTGCCGAAGCCGCGCCGCAAGACGCGCCCGACCTTGGCCTCCAAGGAGCGCCGGCTGGAATCGAAGAAGCGCCGCTCGACCGTGAAGGGCATGCGCCAGCGCAAGCCGGCGTTTGATTAACGCGAGCGGGCTTGGTTTCTCCGCTCATTCCCGCGAAAGCGGGAATCCAGAATTCTTGACTCCTGGGTCCCCGCTTTCGCGGGGACGAGCGGAAGGTGGAAGAGCGCGGTGGCAGCTTCACCCGAGCAGCCAAGCGGCGCCGAGGAACACCGCGACATAGCGCGCCGCCTTGCCGATCGCGACCAGCGTGATGAAGCGCCAGAACGGCACCTCCAGCGCACCGGCGACGACGGTCAACGGGTCGCCGACGAAAGGAAGCCACGCGAACAGAAGCGACCAGACGCCCCAACGATTGAAGTGCCGGGTCGCCGCCTCGTAGCGCTCCGGGCTCACCGGAAACCAGCGCCGGTCGCGGAAATGGTCGATGCCACGGCCGATCAGCCAATTCACCGCCGAGCCGGCCGTATTGGCGATGATCGCCACAATCAGCAGCCCGAGTGGGTGGCCGCGCCCGCTTGCGAGCAGCCCCGCCAGCACCGCTTCCGACGACAGCGGCAGCAAGGTCGCGGCGAGGAAGGCGCTGAGCGCAAGCCCGGCATAGATCGGCAGATCGACGAAAATGGCGGTGCTCCTTGCGGGGACGGCTCCTGAATAGCGGGGGCGAAGCGTCCGCGCCACTCGCGGGGGCGGCCTGCGGCGCTTAAATTCGCGGTCAGCCGAATCAGGATCGCGATGCCCGTCCGCCAACTCACCGAAGACGTCGTCAACCGCATCGCCGCCGGCGAGGTCGTCGAACGGCCGGCGAGCGTCGTCAAGGAACTGGTCGAGAACGCGCTCGACGCCGGCGCACGCAGAATAGAGATCGTCACCGACGGCGGCGGCCGCCGATTGATCCGCGTCAGCGACGACGGCGCCGGCATGACCCGCGCCGACCTGGCGCTGGCGGTCGAGCGCCATGCCACCTCGAAACTGCCGGAAGACGATCTCCTCAATATCGCGACGCTCGGCTTCCGCGGCGAGGCGCTGCCGTCGATCGGCGCCGTCGCGCGGCTCACGATTACCACGCGCCACGCCGGCGAGCCGCATGCCTGGACGGTTGCGGGCGGCGCGAAGGCGGAGATCCGTCCGGGCGCGCTGGGCGAAGGCACGCGCGTCGAGGTGCGCGACCTTTTCTACGCGACGCCGGCGCGGCTGAAATTCTTGAAGAGCGATCGCGCCGAGGGCGAAGCGATCCGCGAGGTGGTGCGCCGCCTCGCCATGAGCCGCCCCGATGTCGGCTTCACGCTCGCCGGCGAGGAGCGCGCGCCGGTGACGTGGCCCGCCGCGATGCCCGGTGCGGTCGGGCGGCTGACGCGGCTCGCCGACATTCTGGGCGCGGCGTTCCAGACGAATTCCTTCGCGGTCGAAGGCGAGCGCGAGGGCGTGACGATCGAAGGCTACGCCGCGCTGCCGACGCTCACGCGCGCGAACGCGCTCGGGCAATATCTCTTCGTCAATGGCCGCCCGGTGCGCGACAAGCTCCTGCTCGGCGCGGTGCGCGGCGCCTATGCCGACTATCTGCCGCGCGACCGGCATCCGCTCGTCGCGCTCTTCGTCACGCTCGATCCGCACGAGGTCGACGTCAACGTGCACCCGGCGAAGACGGAGGTGCGCTTCCGCAATGCGGGCCTTGTGCGCGCGCTGATCGTGCGGGCATTGCTCGACGGCCTCGCGCGCGATGCGCGCCGCGCCGCCTCGACCGGCGGCGGCGCAACGATCGCCGCGTTCCGCCCGCAGGGCGTGCGGCCGGCGCAGAACTGGGATTGGCGCACATCGCCGTCGGCGCCGGTGATGCCGCGCGCCGGCGCGCCGTCCGTTGGCTTCGCCGAAGCGGCGCAGGCCGCATTCGATGTCGGAGGGCCGAGTGCGGCCGTCGCGAAAATCGAGGAAGACGCGCCCGATCTCGTTGCGCGTCCGCTCGGCGCCGCGCGCGCGCAGGTGCACGACACTTACATCGTCGCGCAGACGCAGGACGGCATCGTCGTCGTCGACCAGCACGCGGCG
>JAFKKS010000142.1 GCA_017304555.1 Hyphomicrobiales bacterium | reverse complement strand
GTTCAATACGCTGCAGGCGGCCTGCGCCCAGGCGGGATTTCCGGCGCCGAAGATAGCCTGACGCCATTGCCGGGTTACCCCGGCAATCTTCTGGAAGGTCCTACTTAAATAAAAATGCGCGGGCGGGCCCGCGCATGACGTTCGCATTTCGTGAGCGATCAGCCCTGCCAGCCGAACGCGACCTTGTCGAGCACGCGAGTTCCGAACTTCTCCGACGAGCGGGCAATCGCCCGGCCCCCGAGCGCCCGGTAGAACTCGACCGCCGGCTCGTTGTCGGAGAGCGCCCACACGACCAGGCTCTTGAGCCCGCTCTGCCCGAGGTCGCGCCGCGCCGCCGTGAACAGGCGACGGCCAAAACCCAACCCTTGGAACTCGGGGCGCAGATAAAGTTCGTAGACCTCGCCATCATAATGCAGGCTACGGGCCCGGTTGCGCCCATAATTGGCATAGCCCGCGACCCGATCCCCGAACACCAGAAGCGAGACCCGGCTCCCCTTGCGGATCGCGCTTTCCCACCAGACTGGCCCCCGCCGGCTGATCAATTTCTCGAGCTCGGAACCCGGGATGATCCCGCGATAAGCGTTCCGCCAAGCCTCATCATGGGTACCGGCGACCGACGCTGCGTCGTTCGCTTTGGCCCGCCGAACCTCGATAAGGGTTGTGCTCATGAGTCGGATTGAAGCGCAGCCGACACCTTGCCTTCAAGTGCTTCCAGTAACGCTCCCTTAACGATCTTGGGACCGTGGCGAAAAAGTCACGTCAGTGTCGGATTGGGACAATTCGCGCGGTAGCGGAGGGCGCGTCATGCCCGGCTGCATGCCGGGCATCCACGTCTTTCATAGGCCGCAAGCTCGCTTAGGCTGCGGCGTCGCTTTCCTTCGCCCGCTCGGCGCGTTTGCGGTCGTTTTCGTCGAGGAATTTCTTGCGCAGCCGGATCGACTTCGGCGTCACCTCGACGAATTCGTCCTCCTCGATGTAGGCGAGCGCTTTTTCCAGGCTCATGCGGATCGGCGGCGTCAGGCGCACCGCCTCGTCTTTCGACGTCGTGCGGATGTTGGTGAGCTGTTTGCCCTTGAGCACGTTCACGACGAGATCGTTGTCGCGCGTGTGCTCGCCGACGATCATGCCGCGATAAACCCGCGCGCCCGGCTCGATCATCATCGGGCCGCGGTCTTCGAGCTTCCACATCGCGTAAGCGACGGACTCGCCCTGATCGTTGGAGATGAGGACGCCGTTACGGCGGCCCGCGATCTCGCCCTTGTGCGACGCATAAGCGTGGAACAGCCGGTTCATGATCGCGGTGCCGCGCGTGTCGGTGAGCAGTTCGCCCTGATAGCCGATCAGCCCGCGCGTCGGCGCGAAGAAAACGAGCCGCGTGCGATTGCCGCCGGACGGGCGCATCTCGATGAGATCGGCCTTGCGTTCGGACATCTTCTGCACCACGACGCCGGAGTGTTCTTCGTCGACGTCGATCACCACTTCTTCGATTGGTTCTTCGAGTTCGCCGGCTTCGTTACGCCGGATCAGCACTTTCGGGCGCGACACCGAAAGCTCGAAGCCCTCGCGCCGCATCGTCTCGATCAAGATGCCGAGCTGCAGTTCGCCGCGGCCTGCAACTTCCATGGAATCGCGTTCGCTGGACTCGGAGACACGCAACGCGACGTTGCCTTCCGCTTCGCGCAGCAACCGGTCGCGAATCATGCGCCCCGTCACCTTGCTGCCTTCGGTTCCGGCGAGCGGCGAATCGTTGACGCGGAACGTCATCGCAAGCGTCGGCGGATCGATCGGCTGGGCCGGCAAGGGCGCTTCGACTTCCGGCGCGCAGATCGTGTGCGCGACCGTCGCCTCCGGGAAACCGGCGATCGACACGATATCACCGGCGAACGCTTCGTCGATCGGCTGACGCTCCAGGCCGCGGAACGCCAGCACCTTCGAGACGCGGCCCTGCTCGATCAGCTTGCCTTCGCGGTCCAGCACTTTCGCGCTCTGGTTCGGCTTCACCGAGCCGGATGCGATGCGCCCGGTGACGATACGGCCGAGATACGGATTGGCTTCGAGAATGGTGCCGAGCAGCCGGAACGGCCCTTCCTCGACAGTCGGCTCAGGGACATGGCGCAAGATGAGGTCGAACAACGGCGCCATGCCAAGCTCGCGCGAGCCTTCCGCGCTGTCGGACATCCAGCCTTGCTTGGCGGAACCGAACAGCAGCGGAAAGTCGAGCTGCTCCTCGGTTGCGTCAAGGGCGGCGAAAAGGTCGAACACTTCGCCCGCGACTTCGTTTGCGCGCGCGTCCGAACGATCGACCTTGTTGATCACAACGATCGGGCGCAGCCCGAGCTTGAGCGCCTTCGATACGACGAACTTCGTTTGCGGCAATGGCCCTTCGGCGGCGTCGACCAGCACCAGCGCGCCATCGACCATGCCGAGGATTCGCTCGACCTCGCCGCCGAAGTCGGCGTGGCCCGGGGTGTCGACGATGTTGACGCGCGTATCGCCCCACAGGATCGACGTCGCCTTGGCGAGGATGGTGATGCCGCGCTCGCGCTCCAGATCGTTGGAGTCCATCGCGCGCTCGGCGACTTTCTGATTTTCGCGAAACGAGCCCGCGTGCTGCAGCAGCCGATCCACCAGCGTGGTCTTACCGTGGTCGACATGCGCGATGATCGCGACGTTACGAAGAGACATGGGATACCGCCAAAACACGAGTGCCCGGCCAAGCCGGGCACCTCATCTGATTCGCCCGCAATATAGTGATGACGCGATCTGCGGCAACGCAGCAATTAGGGCTAGCGCAACGCCTGGCGGCACGAAAATCAACTGAGATCGGTCAGTGACCTGCCGGAACGGCATAACACCGGCACCCGCCCGAAACGCACCGTTCCGAGGCCGCCGTCTTCACACGCCATGATTGTAGGCCCCTTCGGAGCCAAGCTGCCCCTATCCGCAGAATATGGTTTTTTCCCGCCCAGGAGGAGCATTTACCTTTTATTTCTACTTACGCGAGCACCATGCAACCCATGAGTGCAGAACGCACCACGGGACCGTCACTCCTCCGCTGCCGCCGCGCGGCCTCCGCGGTCGAATTCGCGATTATCGCCCCGGTATTCCTGGCGATGCTGTTCGGCATCATCAGCTTCGGCGCCTACCTCGCACTCGTCCATGACGTCCAGCAGATCGCGGCCGAGGCGGCACGCGCCTCCGTCGCCGGGCTGAGCGATGGCGAGCGCGCGGCGCTGGCACGCGACAACATCGCGGCCAATGCGGCAGCTTATCCGATTCTCGAACCGGCGCGGCTGACCCTGGTATCGGCTGCGACCGATCCGGCGACCAACGTGTTCGCGGTCACGCTAAGCTACGACGCCTCGAACATGATCCTGCTCGATCTAACGCGCTTGGTGCCGGTGCTGCCGGCCAAGATCGTACGCGCCGCATCGATCAAGCGCGGAGGCTTCTGATGCAGCGCGCTTTCAAGCACGACGAGCGCGGCAGCGTCGCCATCCTCTCGGCACTGTCGCTGACCGTGGTGATCGGCGCCGGTGCTCTCGCGATCGATGTCGGCTCGGTCTACCTCGACCGCCGCGCCGCACAGGCTGCCGCCGATCTCGCGGCGATGTCGGCGGCCGCAGATCTTCCCCACGCCCGCGCCAACGCGCTGGCGACGATCACGCAGAACCGCCTTCCGGCAGACACACCTCTCACCGTCGAACTCGGAACCTACACGCCCGACCCCAGTCTCGGTGCGTCGGACCGCTTTCGCGTCACCTCGGCCACGACAGCCAACGCCGCCCGCGTCACGCTGCGCACGCAGACGAACCTTTATTTCGGCCGCGTTCTCACCGGCGCCGACAGCTATCCCATCACCACCGTCGCGACCGCCGCACGCTCGGCACTCGCCGGCTTCGCGATCGGTTCGCGGCTCGCGAGCGTCGACGGCGGACTCGTCAACCAAATCCTCGGCAGCATGCTCGGCGGCAGCTTGTCGTTATCGGTCATGGACTATCGCGCACTCGCGGATCTGAAGCTCGACATGTTCGATTTCATGAACGCACTGGCGACACGCGCGCGGATCACCGGCCCGACTTACGATTCATTGCTTTCGTCCGATCTGAAGATCGGCGACGTGTTCGCCGCAATGACCGCCGCCGCGCGGACTGCCGGTGCGGGATCAACCGCGATCAACGCGCTCGGCGAGATCACACGCGCACTGAGCGACGCTTCCAAAACGGTCAGCGGCCGTTCACTCGTCGACGCCGGGCCTTACAGTGCGCTCGGCCTTGGGCAGAAGCCGGCCACGAGTGTCGCGCTCTCCGCACTCGATCTCCTCGCCGCTACGGCGCAGATCGCGAATGGACAAAATCAAATCGCCGCCGACCTCAATCTCGGCGTTCCCGGCATTCTCAGCGCCAAACTGTTGCTGACCGTGGGCGAGCGCCCCGTCGGCACCAGTTGGGTCACAGTCGGCAGCGAAGGCGCAAGCGTGCATACGGCGCAGACACGCATTCTCCTCACCGTCAATGTCGCCGGCAGCGGCTCGATCGTGGCGATCAACCTGCCGATCTACATCGAAGTCGCCGCCGGCACCGCGAAGCTCGACACGCTGGCCTGCGCCGCCGTCGACGCGCGCAATTCGAGCGCCACGCTCGCGGTGACGCCGGGCGTCGTCGACGCATGGATCGGCAACGTTTCCGCCAGCGACATGACGAACTTTCGCACCGCGCCGAACCCCGGCGTAGCGACCCTCGTCGATACGCCGGCGCTTGGCATCACCGGACGGGCGCATGCGACGATCGCCAACACGTCGCCGCAGCGCGTCTCCTTCACTTACGGCGAGATCATTGCGCAGACGAAGAAGACCGTCACCACGACAAGCTTCGCGTCGTCATTGACATCCCGCCTTGTCGGCGACCTCTCGATGAACGTGCGGCTCGGCCCGCTCAATCTCGGCCTCCCGCAACTGCTGACGCAAAGCGTCGGCACGACCCTCGGCAGCATCGCGGCGCCCATCGATACCATTCTTGCCAACATCCTTGCGACGCTCGGTGTCGGTCTCGGGCAGGCCGATGTCTGGATGCTCGGCATCCGCTGCGACGGCGCGGTGCTCGTCAATTGATTTTCACAGAGGAGGTCCCGCACAACCGCAACTGACCATGAACTCATGTCGCACCTCGTCCCGCCACCCAACGGTGCGGCATCAGGCGGCCCCGGTTCACACCGGGGCCGTTCGCTCTTCCGAATCGAATGCTGATTCGACATGTCTGAAGCGCCGGGCGCGCCGCACGATCAGCAAAATTTCATGATGAGCGCCATAGTTCAGCCATTCCGATACCGTCGGCTGATGCTCACGCATGCGGTCTTGATGAGGAAACTAAATGCAGCGCCAAAAACGTCTTTTGCTGGCTGGCACTTTCATTCCTGCTTTCTTGCTTGCCTTTACGATGACGGCGCCGGCGAACGACTTCGGCAACGCCAAGTTCGCGCAGGCAACCCCCGATCGCGAGAAGCGAGACGCCAAACCACCGGCGCGACCGCAACCGCAACGCCCGCAAGCCCCTGCGGCGCGCCCACCACAGCCACATGCTCCGGCGGCACGACCCGCGCCTTCGGCACCGCCAGCCGCGCGACCGGCGCCCTCTGCTCCAGCGCGTCCCGCCGCACCGCCGGCCGCACGGCCTTCCACGCCTCCACCGTCTCGCCCCGCGGCACCTCCGGCAGCGCAGCGGCCCTCCACCCCGCCGCCCCCTGCAGCACAGCGGCCTGCGCCGCCCACCGCACCGTCGCGCGATCGGCCTGCCGCCACTTCCCCTGGCGGAGCGGCGCACCCGGGCAGAACACCACAGACCCCGCCTGCCGCGCGCCCTGGAACAACACCCCCGTCGAGCACGCAAACCCCGTCCGCAGCACGTCCCGGCGCACCCGCGCCGAATGCGCAAACCCCGCCCACACGGCCTGGCACGCCTCCTCCGGCCGCCCGCGGAACGCCGGGCTCCACTCCCTCCGCTCCTGATTCGGCCCGTCCCGGCACGACGCCAACGACACCACCAGCGGCTCAGAAGCCCGGTACGCCTCCGGCGGCGAATGGAACGCGCCCCGGCACAACGACGCCACCACCTGCCGCTGGGGGAACGCCTCCCGGCGCGACAACGCCTGGACAGCGCCCAGGCGCACCGCCCTCCGACGCACGCCGCCCAGGCGCCCCTGCGCCGGGGACGTCGGTCACGCCCGGTATCGCGCCGGCACCGGGAACGCCGGGCCAGCCCCCGCGGCCGGGTCAAGCAGGCCCAGGCCAACCTGTGCCCGGACAGGCGACGCCCGGACGCCCGGGCAGCCCCGACAGCGCCGGCCGGCCTTCGCGCGTCAATCCGAACCTGGCGCGGCCAGGAACGTTCGCGCCGAACCAACCGATTCCGGAAGCGGCACGCCGGCCACTGCCTCCGCCGCGCGCTCGCAATGGCGGCATCGCCCCGGCTGTCGTTGGCCTCGCGGCAGGCGCCGGCGCCGTCCTCGCCATCGGCGCGCTACGCGACCATCGCCGTGAAGTGGTGGAGGACGGCCGCACCTACATCCGCGAGCCGGATCGCACCATCATCCGTGACTCCGACGGGCGCTTCATCGTGCGCCATAACGAAGTCGATCGCTTCCGCTACGATGCGCGCGACGTGCGCGTCGAACGCCGAGGCCGCGACAATATAACGATCATCGAACGGCCCGGCGGCGTGCGCATCATCAACGTGCTCGACGACGACGGCCGGCTGCTGCGCCGGACGCGCCGCTTCCCCGACGGACGCGAGATCATCCTGATCGATAACCGCTACGATTCGGACACCGACGACTATTATGTCGACATGCCGCAGCCGGTGATCTCGATTCCGCGCGAGCGTTACATCGTCGAAGCCGCGGCCGCGCCGCCGCCGGTGATCTACGAGACGCTGATGGCGCCGCCGGTGCAACGCATCGAGCATCGCTATACGCTCGACCAGATCCGCTACAACCAGAACGTCCGCGAACTGATGCCGCGGATCGACCTCGACACCGTGAACTTCGAAACCGGTTCGTGGGAGATCATGCCCGACCAGATCGACAAGCTGTCGGTGATCGCGGACGGCCTGAAGCGTGCGCTCGACGCCAACCCGGCGGAGATGTTCCTGATCGAGGGTCACACCGACGCCGTCGGCAACGACGTCGACAACATGTCGCTGTCGGATCGCCGCGCGGAATCGGTCGCGGTTGCGCTCACCGAGCGCTTCCAGATCCCGGCGGAGAACCTGACGACGCAGGGTTATGGCGAGCAGTATCTCAAGGTCAACACCGACGGACCTGAACGCCAGAACCGCCGCGTCACCGTGCGCCGCATCACGCCGCTCCTCAACGGCGGACAGGCGCAGGCGAAGTAACCGCTCCCTCACATCAAATAGAAAAGGCGCGGCCTATAAGCCGCGCCTTTTTGTTTTGAGTAGCGCGAGTACGGCACGACAAGCGTCATGGCCGGGCATAGCCCATCGAAGACGGGCGTGAACGCCCTTTCGTCCCGGCCATCCACGTCTTGCTTGCTACAGTGAAGAAAGTCGTTGATGCCCACAACTAGTGCGGGCATGACGACGGAGGAAATGAAGAATGCGTGGGTCAAGCCCGCGCATGACGAGCGAGTGCGGTCCGCGACCTACTTCGCCATCCGCCGCTTGCGCTGGCCGAGCGTGCGCAGCCGCAACGCGTTGAGCTTGATGAAGCCTTCCGCGTCGCGGTGGTCGTAGGCGACCGCGCCCTCTTCGAACGTCACCAGTTCCTGGTCGTAGAGCGAATACGGGCTCTCGCGGCCGATGACGTGCACGCTGCCCTTGTAGAGCTTCAGCCGCACCGTGCCAGTGACGAACTCCTGTGACTGGTCGATCGCCGCCTGCAGCATCTCGCGCTCGGGCGAGAACCAGAAGCCGTTGTAGATGATCTCCGCATAGCGCGGCATCAGTTCGTCCTTGAGATGCGCCGCGCCGCGATCGAGCGTGATCGATTCGATGCCGCGATGCGCCGCAAGCAGGATCGTGCCGCCCGGCGTCTCATACATGCCGCGCGACTTCATGCCGACATAGCGATTCTCGACGAGATCGAGCCGGCCGATGCCGTGCAGCTTGCCGAGTTCGTTGGTTTCTTGCCGTCGATCGCGGTCGCGTCGCCGCGCGTGAACTCGACCGTGATCACTTGCGCCTTGTCGGGCGCGGCTTCCGGATCGCCGGTGCGCGAATAGACGTAGTCCGGCACTTCCTGCGACGGATCCTCAAGCACCTTTCCTTCCGACGAGGCGTGCAGAAGATTGGCGTCAACGGAGAACGGCGCTTCGCCGCGCTTGTCCTTCGCGATCGGAATCTGGTGCTGCTCGGCGAATTCGATCAGCCGCGTGCGCGAGGTGAGATCCCATTCGCGCCACGGCGCAATCACCGTCACGTCCGGCTTGAGTGCGTAATAAGTGAGCTCGAAGCGCACCTGGTCGTTGCCTTTGCCGGTCGCGCCGTGACACACGGCGTCGGCGCCGACCTTCTCGGCGATCTCGATCTGCTTCTTGCCGATCAACGGTCGCGCGATCGACGTGCCGAGGAGATACTGCCCTTCATAGACCGTGTTGGCGCGGAACATCGGGAACACGTAGTCGCGCACGAATTCCTCGCGCAGATCCTCGATGAAGATGTTCTCCGGCTTGATGCCGAGCAGGATCGCCTTGTCGCGCGCCGGCCCAAGCTCTTCGCCCTGGCCGAGATCGGCGGTGAAGGTGACGACCTCGCAGCCGTAGGTCGTCTGCAGCCATTTCAGGATGATCGACGTGTCCAGCCCGCCGGAATAGGCAAGCACCACCTTCTTCACGTCACCTTTCTTCTTGCCGCCGAGAGCCATCGCGTTCCGTCCGTTCGATCTTTGAAAGAAGAGGGAATGTCCGCTTTCGCGGAGGAAATTTCACCGCGTTATAGGCGAGCGCGGGCAAGGCGCAAAGCGCGAGAGACTTTACGGCAGCCGGAGCCGTCGAAAGGAATATAAGTCTATTGGGCACGTAGCGACGACGACGACGACTTCGGCGCCGTTCGTCCTCATCGCCCCCTCGCCTGCATGGCGAACTGAAGGAGCGTGCGGTGCGTGAGCGTCGCGGCAAGCGCCGCCTGCGCGCGCGATTGCAGTTGCAGCGTCCCGAGGGTCTCGATCACACCGGCGAGGCGCGGCGCGCTCCACGCCCTCAGCGCGGCCGCAATGTCGTTCTCGCGCTTGAAGTGGGCACGCATCGCGCGCAGTTCCGCCGACGCATTACCGCCGCCTTCGAGCTTCGCCTTGTGCAGATTGGCCGCGTGGCGCAACGCCGCGAATACGATCGTGCCGGGCGACGTGCCGCCCGAAAGCGCGCGCGCGAACTGCGTCTCCAGGTCCTTCGGCTTGCCGGCGAAGGCCGCATCGACGATCGCGTCGAGCGCCAAGGCGGAAGCATCGGCAATCACCGCCATCACATCGTCGATCTCAACGCGCTGCTTGCCTTGCGCATAGGTGGCAAGCTTCGCGATCTCGCCGCGCGACGCCCGCCGGTCGCCGCCGAGCAGCGGGATCAGCGCCGCACGCGCATCGGATGTGATCGTCAGCCCCGCCGCCTTCATTTCCGTGTCGATCAGGCGCGCGAGCGAACGCTCGTCGTCGGCGTAGCACGGCAACGCCACGGCCGTTTTCGCACGCTCGACCAGTGCGCGCAGCGGCGCGTTGCGCTTGAGATCACCCGCTTCAATGATGATGCGGCAGTCCGTCAGGTCGAGATCGAGCAGCGGCTCGACCGCGGCCGTGATACTGCGCGCACTCGCGCGCACATGCACGGCGCGGCGACCACCGAACAACGGCACGGTGAGCGCAACATCCGCAAGCTTGGCGGGGTCGGCGGCGAGATCGTCGCCCTCCATGCGCGTCATCGCGAAGGGATCGTTCGGATCGTCGACGCTGGCGCGGATCAGCACCTCGACGCGCTCGCTGACCGCGCCGGCGTCGGGGCCAAAGATGAGCACGATGGGACGCGCGGGATCGGGCCGCGCAATGAAACCGTCGACTTCGTTGGCTTTAAGCGCTGTCATGATTCACTCTTCCCCGTGGGGGAGCGTGGCGCCAAAGAGACGCAGCCTTCACTTACGTTCCGGCGCTCATGAATGAGGCGACGCGCGTCTTGATCTGGTCGGCAAGCACTTTCGTCGCGCGCGCCAAGCTTTCCTGTCGGCCGATAAGAGTGGAAAGACGCTGCTGCTGGCCGGGAATGTTGTAGGAAACCGTCGCGCGGGCGACGGAGTTGAACACGGCCTTATTGGTCGACTTTTCCGTCAACGTATAGAACGCGGTGAGACCGACGATCTCATATTCCGGACGCGCTGTGGACGGATCGACGATGATCGAACTGACCGTGCTTTGCAGATTGATCTTGAGACTGTGCGTCGGCGGCAACGAGCCGGAGCCGCCAGTGAGGCCGAACAGCAACTCGTTGCGCAGTTCCACCGCCGAACGCGCAAGCTGCGTGCCGGGCACCGCATCGATCTGCGCCACGTCGACGCGCGCCAGCGCTTCGCGCACCCCGGGGCCGCCGGTCAGCGAGCGTTCGCCGTAAAGCGGCTGAAAGCAGCCGGCGAGCAGCGCCGACAGTCCGATCGCAACGGCGGCGCGCAGCAGGCGCGGGGCTTGGCGGCGTTCAGGCAACGACATTCACGATCCTTTGCGGCACGACGATCACCTTCTTCGGCGGCTTGCCGCCGAGCGCGCGCTGCACCGGCTCAAGCGCGAGCGCTGCCGCCTCCACCGCGTTGGCGGCGGCGTCGCGCGGGACCGTCACATCCGCCCGCTTCTTTCCGTTCACCTGCACCGGCAGCACGATCACATCCTCGATCAGCAGCGCGCCTTCGACCGCCGGCCACGGCGCCTCCGCAACCAGCGTCTTGTGGCCCAATGCCGCCCAGCACTCCTCGGCGAGGTGGGGCATCATCGGGTTGAACAGCATCACGAGTATATCCGCAGCCTCGCGGACTGCCCAGGCGATATCGCCCGCGGCGTCGGCTTTCCCCCCGGCTGTGGCCTTCGCGTCATTGAGTGCGCTCTGCAGCGCGCTGGTGAACTCGTAGATGTGGGCGACGGCGACGTTGAAATGCAGCTTGTCGACAGCGTCCGTCACCTTGGCGAGCGCCCCGTGGGCCGCTTTGCGCACCGCAAGAGCAAGCGGCCCGAATGCTGCCGGTTTCGCCGCGGGCGCCGCTTTCGCGATCTCCGTCGCCTCGCCGATGACCCGCCACAGCCGCTGCGTGAACCGCCAGGCGCCTTGCACGCCCTTCTCGGTCCAGTTCACATCGCGCTCCGGCGGCGAATCGGAGAGCATGAACCAGCGCGCGGTGTCGGCCCCGTAGGCGGCGATGATATCGTCGGGGTCGACCGTGTTGCGCTTCGACTTCGACATCTTCTCGATCGGGCCGATCTCGATCGGCTCGCCGGTCGCAACGAGCTTGGCGTGGCGATTATCTTCCGCGCCCTCGATCTCGACCTCCGCCGGTGCCGCGAACGTGCCGTCCGCCTTGCGGTAGGTCTCGTGCACCACCATGCCTTGCGTGAACAGGCCGGCGAACGGCTCGTCGAGGCCGAGATGCCCGGTCTTCTTCATCGCGCGGGTGAAGAAGCGCGAATATATACTGATCGACGGGCAGCCACGCGTCGGCGATTTTCTTGTCGGTCGGCGCGGTCGCGAGCTGCGGATCGGTAAAGCGCGCGAAGTACCAGGACGAATCGACGAACGTGTCCATCGTGTCGGTCTCGCGCCGCGCATCCTTGCCGCAATGCGGACACTTCACGTGTTTCCAGGTCGAATGCCGGTCGAGCGGATTGCCCGGCTTGTCGAAAGTGACGTCGTCCGGCAGCTTCACCGGCAAGTCCGCATCCGGCACCGGCACCACGCCGCAATCCTCGCAGTGGATGATGGGGATGGGGCAGCCCCAATAGCGCTGGCGCGAAATGCCCCAGTCGCGCAGGCGGAAGTTCACCTTGCGCTCGCCGACGGGAATGTTGCCGCGCGTCTCCTTCTCGAGACGCTTTGCGACTTCTTCCTTCGCTTGCGCGATCGTCATGCCGTCGAGGAAGCGCGAATTGATCATCCGCCCGTCACCGACAAACGCCGTGTCGATGACGACAAAGGACGCCGGATCGACATCCGGCGGACACACCACCGGCGTGTTGCCCAGCCCGTATTTATTGACGAAATCGAGGTCGCGTTGATCGTGCGCCGGGCAGCCGAAGATGGCGCCGGTGCCGTAATCCATCAGGATGAAGTTCGCGACGTAGACCGGCAGCGTCCATGACGGGTCGAAGGGATGCACGGCGCGAATGCCGGTGTCGTACCCCATCTTCTCCGCAGTCTCGATCTCCTCGGCGGAAGTGCCATGCCGCTTGCACTCTTCGATGAAGGTCGCGAGCTTTGCGTCCTTCTTCGCGGCGGCCGCCGCCAGCGGATGATCGGGCGCCACCGCCATGAACTTCGCACCGAACAACGTGTCGGGGCGCGTCGTGAAGATCTCCAGCTCGCTCTCGCCGTTCTTCACGGTTTTCGGATCGAGCGCGAAGCGGATCAACAGACCTTCCGAGCGGCCGATCCAGTTGCGCTGCATCGTGCGCACCTTGTCCGGCCAGCGCTCAAGCGTGTCGATCGCGTCGAGCAGCTCCTGCGCATAGGCTGTGATCTTGAAGAACCACTGCGTCAGTTCGCGCTGCTCGACCAGCGCGCCCGAGCGCCAGCCGCGCCCGTCGATCACCTGCTCGTTGGCGAGCACGGTGTTATCGACCGGGTCCCAGTTCACCTTCGAGCTCTTGCGCTCGACGAGACCGGCACGCAGAAAATCGAGGAACATTTTCTGCTGATGCTTGTAGTAGGTCGGGTCGCAGGTCGCGAGTTCGCGCGCCCAGTCGAGGGAGAGGCCCATCGACTTGAGCTGCGCCTTCATCGCTTCGATGTTCTGATAGGTCCACGCCTTGGGGTGGACCTTGCGCTCCATCGCCGCGTTCTCCGCCGGCATGCCGAAGGCGTCCCAGCCCATCGGGTGCAGCACGTTGAAGCCCATCGCGCGCTTAGTGCGCGCGACCACGTCGCCCATCGTGTAGTTGCGCACATGCCCCATATGGATGCGGCCCGACGGGTACGGGAACATCTCGAGCACGTAATAGCGTGAGCGCGGATCGTCGTTCTTCGACGCGAAAATCCCACGCTCGTCCCAAATCTTCTGCCAGCGCGCTTCGGCCTCGCGCGCGTTGTAACGTTCCGTGCTCATCGGGCTTTCAAAACAGTTTTCGGCCGCGCCACCTGCGCCGCCAAGGCGGCCGGACTAGGCCATTTTCTGCAATGTCGGTCAATGGTTAGCACGCCGCCGCAGGGCTCTGCGTGCATTCGCTTGACATCGCCTCATATCATAACTTACAAGTTATATAACTGATAGGGTATCCATGCATACCAGCGCCACCCTCGACTCCACTTTTGTCGCCCTCGCTGACCCCACCCGGCGGGCGATCCTGGCGCGGCTGGCACAGGGCGAAGCCTCGGTGCTGGAGCTCGCCAAGCCGTTCAAGATTTCACAGCCGGCGATTTCCAAGCACCTCAAGATGCTGGAGCGCGCTGGGCTCATTTCGCGCGGCCGCGACAAGCAGCGCCGCCCCTGCCGGCTGGAGGCAGAGCGTCTCGCCGAGGCGAACGCCTGGCTCGAGAATTACCGGCAGTTCTGGGAGGCGCGCTTCCAGCGCCTCGACGCACTGCTGGAAGAGATGAAAGCCGAATCGTCAAACCCCGAAAGCACCACGTAAGGAGCGTTTCGATGCGGAACACCGGTACTCTTAAGGTCACGACCCCGAACGACCAGGAAGTCATGCTCACCCGCGTATTCGACGCGCCGCGCCGGATGGTATTCGACGCCTTCACCAAGCCGGAGCTGCTCAAGCGCTGGTTCGGCCCGCGCGGCTGGTCGCTGTCGCAATGTGAGGTCGATCTCAGGGTCGGCGGCAAATGGCGTTTCGTGCTGCGCAGCCCTGAAGGTCAGGAAATGGGCATGTCCGGCGTATGGCGGGAACTGCAGCCTTACGACCGCATGGTGCACACCGAAAGCTTCGACGACTTCCCCGGCGAGTCGCAGGTGACGACCGTGCTTACGGAGAAGGACGGAAAGACCACCCTGCAGGCGACAGTCCGTTACGCCTCGAAGGAGGTGCGCGACGCCGTCATCGCGTCGGGTATGGAGCACGGCGCGGCCGAGAGCTACGACAAGCTCAACGAGATGTTCGCCACAGCACAGTGACGCACACCGCCGGGAACCTTTTCCCGCACGCCGCATCTAAAAGTCCGATCCACCACCCTCCATTTAAAGGTTGTGGCCTTGGTAAACAGCTAAAGTCGGACCGCGGAGCGTCGCAATGTTACTGAAACATGCCGAATCGGGCCATCCGCCCAGTGAGGCCGAGCTTCTCGCTCGTGCCGCCGCACGCGACGAAATAGCGATTCGCGCTCTCATCCGGCAGCACAACCGGCGCCTGTACAGGCTTGCACGCGGCATCCTGCGCAGCGACACCGAGGCGGAAGACGCAGTGCAGGAGGCTTATCTGCGCGCCTTCACCAATCTCGCCGCTTTCCGTGGCGAGTCTGCTTTCGGCACCTGGCTCGCGCGCATCGTCATCAACGAGGCGCTCGGCCGCTTACGCAAGCGGCATCTGCCGTTGGTGGAACTGACCGAGGACCATGACCGCGCCACCGGCGAAGTCATCCCCTTTCCGCTCATGCTTGAGCAACCGGACCCCGAGCGCACCATGGCCCAACGCCAGATCCTCGCTTTGCTGGAAAGCGCGATCGACGAACTGCCCGACGGGTTCCGCACGGTGCTGATCGCGCGCGTTATCGAAGAGATGAGCGTCGAAGAGACGGCGCTGCTCTTCGACCTGCGACCTGAGACCGTCAAAACTCGTCTGCACCGTGCGCGCGCCTTGCTCAAGGAAGCGCTCGAGAAGCAGATCGGCCCCGTGGTGACGGAAGCGTTTCCGTTCGACGGCAAGCGTTGCGAGCGCATGGCCGACGCCGTCGTCGCGCAACTTGGTTTATAACGGCAGTCGCCCCTTTCTCTGATCTTGCACGACCTCCTTGTCTCCTCTCCGCGCACGTTTTCACGTGCGGCGGAGAGGAGCTGGGGCGCAATCGCTGCTCGCCTGTTTGCAAACGTAAGCGTTGTCGGTTCCGCCGAACGCGCGGGAACCTTTTGTCATCAGCGCCATCTAACGATGCGTAAGATGCACAAGCCGGGCGTGGCCCGGATAACAGGAGTATGACAACATGTTCTTGAAATTGAGCGGCGCACTGGCGGCGCTTGCGTTGATGCTGACGCCGGTGGCCGCCGACGCGCAGAGCGCGAAGCCGACCGATCCGCAAATCGCGCATATCGCCTACACAGCCGGCAACATCGATGTGAAAGCCGGCGAGCTCGCGGTGAAGAAAACAAAATCGAAAGAGGTGCTCGAATTCGCGAAAGATATGGTCCGTGACCACAAGGCTGTGAACGAGAAAGCACTCGCTCTCGTGAAGAAGCTCAATGTCACGCCGCAGGATAACGACATCTCGAAATCGCTCGTGAAGAACGCCAAGGAGAAGGAAGCGGGGCTCTCGAAGCTCGAGGGTAAGGCCTTCGACAAAGCTTACATCGATAACGAAGTCGCCTATCACAAGGCGGTCAACGCCGCGCTCAAGGACACGTTGATCCCGTCCGCCAGCAACGCCGAATTGAAAGATCTTCTCGGTGTCGCCTTGAAGATTTTCGAAGGTCACCTGCAGCATGCTGAGCACATTGCAGCCTCTCTGAAGTGAGAGGCTGTGATGTCTATGAAGAAAAGCCATTTCGTTCTTGCCGGCGCGGCACTTGTTTTGGCGTACGCCGCGCCGGTAAGCGCTGAAACGATCCAGATCAAGATCGACAAGCTCAAGTTTTCGCCCGAGCAGGTGACCGTGCATGTCGGTGACACGATCGAGTGGGTGAACGCCGACTTCATCGCGCATACGGCGACGGCACGGAACAAGGCCTGGGACGTGATGCTCGCCAAAGGTAAGTCAGCGACGACGGCGATGACCAAGGCTGGAGCGATCGATTATTATTGCCGCTTCCATCCCAACATGGTCGGAAAGATCATCGTTCAGGATACATGACCGTTGATTCCACGCAGGGGCGCACGACGCCCCTGCGTTTTCGTCGTCATGCGGCAACAAAGGCGTTTCGGTCCGGTCTCGCGGACTCTATAACCCCCGCATGACCTCCGATATTGCCTCCCGTCTCCACGACGTTCAAACCGAAATCACCCGCGCCGCCCACGAAGCCAAGCGCGACCCACAGACGGTGACGCTCGTCGCCGTCTCCAAGACGTTCGACGCCGATGCCATCGTGCCCGTGCTCGAAGCCGGGCAGCGCGTCTTCGGCGAGAACCGCGTGCAGGAGGCGACGGGCAAATGGCCCGCGCTGGTCGAGCGCTATCCAGGCACGACGCTCCACCTCATCGGCCCGCTGCAGTCGAACAAGGCGAAGGAGGCTGTCGCACTCTTCGACGTGATCCACACCGTCGACCGCGCGAGCCTCTGCACGGCTCTTGCCAAGGAGATCGACAAGCAAGGCCGCGCGCCGGCGCTGCTGGTTCAAGTCAACACCGGCGCCGAGCCGCAGAAGGCGGGCGTACTGCCGGAGCAGGCCGATGCTTTCGTCAAGGAATGCCGCGACACTTACGGTCTCACCATCTCGGGACTGATGTGCATCCCGCCGTTCGACGAAGCGCCCGCGCCGCACTTCGCGCTGCTGGCCAAGATCGCGGAGCGTAACGGCCTCGCCACCCTCTCCATGGGCATGAGCGCCGACTTCGCGACGGCGATCGCGTTCGGCGCAACGCATGTGCGCGTCGGCAGCGCTATCTTCGGTCATCGCGATAAGCCGGCGTGACCGGCAATCCGGCGCGCATGCGTATCCGCGCGGAAGCGCCGTCCGATCGCAAAGCCATCGCGCAGCTTAACGACCGGGCCTTCGGCGGCACATTCGAATCCGAACTCATCGGCCGCCTGCGCTCGGACGGCCTCGTCGCCGCCTCGCTGGTGGCAGAAGACGAAGGCCGGATGATCGGACACATTCTGCTGAGCCGTCTCGATGTGACCGCGGGCAAGCGAAAGCTGAACGCGCTGGCCTTGGCGCCGATGGCGGTGTCACCCGAGTGGCAGCGCCAAGGTATCGGCTCCGCGCTGATGCGTGCGGCGATCGAAGCGGCACGCAACGCGCAAGCCGATGTCATCGTCGTACTCGGGCACCCTGCGTTCTACCCGCGCTTTGGCTTCTCGGCCGCACGCGCGGCGAAGCTCAAGTCACCGTTTTCCGGCGAGGCGTTCATGGTGCTCGAAATCACGCCCAATGCGCTTGGCGATGGCGACGGCAATGTCGTCTATCCGCCGGCCTTCGGGTAAAGGCCGTCAAGCGGCATCTTTTACGGCGATGATCGATTTGGGCAGACCGAATGCACGTTCGGTCAGAATCGTCGCATCCGGGAAAAGCCAATGGAGCTGGGTCCTGTCGAGCAGAAACGCGCTCTGAACATGCTCGGTCGCAACGGCGATGTTCTCCGCCCTTCCGTAATAACCTGAGCGGCGCGCCATGACGATGCGCGCACGCAGCGGCTCGGGCAGCCAGTGCAGGAACGGCGTCTGCGCATGCGGCTCGATCGGAAACCAATAATAAGGCGTCTGCACGAAATAGCGCGGCGCCAGACGCCGGATCTCCGTCGCAACGTTCAGCATGTCCTTCCACAGCCCGACATGCTCGATCATCGAGTTCGAGTGCACGACGTCGAAACTCATGTCCGCAAGCGGGATGTCGCGGGCGTCAGCCACGACCGAGTGAATTTGCGGACACGTCGACGGCTCCGGCGAGAGATTGAGCAGCACGACCGAAATGCGCTGCCAGTCGAGATTGGCGCCGAAGGCGAGCCAATAGGCGGCCGTGCCGCCGACATCGAGGATCCTGCATCGCGCCCTTCTCGCCAGAACCTGATCCAAGACAAGTGTCTGAAACAGACGAAAGCGCGCGGCGCGATAACGGTTGTCGGCGCTGTTGGGATGCAGGTCCAGCACCGGCTGCTTTCTCCACCGCGTCAGCGTTGCGGCGGCGGCATGCGGCAACAAAGCAGAAATCGATCCGTCCTCCCGCATGGACACAAGGGCTTTGAGGCTTCAAGCGCCGCGCCGACACATTTGACGCGGGCGCGACGCCGCAGGGCGAGGCCGTATGCGGCAAAGGTTCGATCTGCGGGAGAAGCGTGCGTGCGGAACGTGGCGTTCTTTCGACAAGTCCGCCGCAATTGCGGCAGCTACACCGCGCCGCGCGCGCGAAACGCGTCCAGCGTCTCGAGGACGTAGTCGCTATCGCCGTATTTGCGGCGCATGCGGTAGATGCTCTTGTAGAAATCGCAGCTACGGCATACCGGACGGAACGCGCCGCGTTCCTGCTCCTCGATCAGCATCATGTAGGCGGGGTTGCGCGGCGTGATGATCGCGTCGAGCGGCTGCGTATTGAGGTCGCCGATGCGCAACGTAGCATCGACGTCGCGGCAGGCGCAGCCGTTGACGATCCCCGTCGCCATCACCTGCACGGTGGTGAAGAGAAGCGCGCAGGGACCGTTCTTGTAGATTGCTTCCGTACCGCGAATATCGATCGGCAGGCCGCGCACGTCCGCATTGGTGACGTATCCGCCCCAGTTGTTGTAGGTGCCGTGCGAGCGGCGCACATCAATCCCCGCGCGCTCGAAGCGCGTGAGGGCTTCCGTCAATTCACTCGGCGGCGCGGAGCGCACGTCGCGCGTCGAACGCCAGCCGAATTCGAGCTCGAACTTTTTCATCGCCAACCGCCGATGCAGCTGGTCGAGATTGTGCACGAGGCGGCGATAGAGTTTCTCGGAACCGTCGGTGATGGCACAAAACGTCGCCGCGTCATGGCCGTAGATGCTGATTGTGAGGCGTCGCAGCTTTTCCAGGCGCAGCAGCCGTTCGATGTCGCGCTCGCGCGGAATGGTGAAGTTGGTGAAGAACTCGTAGGAGCGCACGCCCGGATGGTTATCGAGTTGCTCGAGCCGGTCGAGCAACCGCCGATCCATGAACACATCGCCGGTGCAGGGGGTCAGTTCGAACCGTGAGAAGCCCATCGCCGTCGCCTCGGCGATGCACTTCGCAAACAGCGCGTCGCTCATCGCGACCTTGGGGCTGTGCTTCTTGCCGTAGGCGCAGAAGCAGCAATCGAGATTGCAAATGCTGCAGGTCTCGATGTGCAGCATGCCGGGACGCCGCGGGACGAAGGTCCGCCCCAGCCGCCGGTTCACGTTCGTCTCGACGACCGCGGCCGCGTTGCGCAGTGAATCTGAGAGGACGCGAAGATCCATGGCTTGTTCCGAAAAGACGCTCCTTTATGGGCTCGATTTGGCCCGAGAATAAGGTGGAGCGCGCGATCTCTTTACTGAATCTCGATTCTCGTTCTTCGGTCGAGATGCTCCAGAAGTCGCCGCAGCGCCCGCCCCTCCAAGGCGACGCATCCTGCCGTGGGCAAAAAACCCTTTCGCACCAAATGGATGAAGACCGCGCTGCCGCGCCCCGCCACGCGTGGGCGGGCATTGTGGTCGATCTCGATGATCAGGTCGTAGAGGTGGTCAGCGCGCCAAAGCCGGTCGGCGTCCGAAGCGGCGGCGAGCTTGACCGGCCGATTGTAGCGTCGATCGGCCGGGTCCTCACACCAGCCGTCGTCCAGCCCGGAGACCCGGATCGGCAAGGTCGTGCGTGGCCGCGGGCCTCGATCCGGCCGCCACCAGACCCGTATCGGGTGGAAGCTCCCACGCGGGGTCGCGCCGTCCCCTTCGCGCTTATCAGCCCGGATGCCACCGCGGCCAAGCGCCACCGGGACGGCCAAACCGCCAGCGAACAACCAGCCCTGGGTACGCCGCCCCGGCCTTGCTCGCACCTCGATACGGTTGAATGGCCGCCCTTCGGCGGCTTTCGCCGCACGAAGGCCACGATCTTTTCGGCTAGAAAGGCGTTCTGACACCGAACAACCCCAATGCGGGCGCAGGCCAATACCTGCCCCACCTCTACTTCGCCGGCGACTTCGCATAAAGTCGCTCCAACCGAGACATCCGCGAGCCCCCCATTTATGGCCACCACGCGAAAAATCCTTATCGTCGACGACGACCCCGACATGCGCATGACGCTGGTCGAGCAACTCACCCTGCATGAGGAGTTCGAGGCATCCGCGGCCGATACCGGCGCCAAAGGCGTCGAGGCGGCGAAAGCCGGGATGATCGACCTCGTCATCATGGACGTCGGCCTGCCCGATATCGACGGCCGCGAAGCCGTGCGCATGCTGCGCAAGAATGGCTTCAAGGCCCCGATCATCATGCTCACCGGCCACGACACCGATTCGGACACCATCCTCGGGCTTGAATCCGGCGCCAACGACTACGTCACCAAGCCCTTCCGCTTCGCGGTGCTGCTGGCGCGCATCCGCTCGCAATTGCGCCAGCACGAGGCGAGCGAGGACGCGGTCTTCGCGATCGGGCCCTACACCTTCCAGCCCGCCTCGAAGCTGCTGGTCAGCCCGAAAGGCAGCAAGGTACGGCTGACGGAGAAGGAGACCGCGATCCTGCGCTACCTCTACCGCGCCGGACAGAAGCCGGTCTCGCGCGAAATCCTGCTGCAGGAAGTGTGGGGCTATAATTCCGGCGTCACCACACACACGCTGGAGACACACATCTACCGCCTGCGCCAGAAGGTCGAACGCGACGCCGGCATCCCCGCGATCCTCGTGACCGAGGCTGGCGGCTACAAGCTGCTGCCGTGAGGATGGCGGCGCGCGCGGCATGAGCATCGACGACGACATCGCGCTGTTGCGCTCGGTGCCGATGTTGGCGCTGCTGGGACGCGAACCGCTGCGCATCCTCGCGATCGGCGCCGAGAACCGTTACGTGCACGAACGCGAGGTTCTGTTCCGCGCCGGCGACGCGGCCGATGCGGGCTATGTGGTGCAGGAGGGCTCGTTCGCCATCGTGCAGCCCGGCCAGGACAACGCCGAGCCGGTGATCGCCACCGCGCCGACCCTGCTCGGCGAACTCGCGTTGATCGCGGAAGGCCGCCGCTCCATGACCGTGACCGCGCTCGAGCCGTCGTCCGTCATCCGCATTCCGCGCCCGCTGTTCCTCAAGATCCTCGAAGGCTATCCGGAGCTGGCGTTTCGCCTGCGCGACGCCGTCGCGCAGCGCGCGACACGCATGATGGCGGAACTGACGCTGGTGCGACGCAAACTCGCAGCGATCGAGGATCAGAAATCCGCCGAAGCCACAACGGCCGAAACTGCGCCGCCAACGGAAGGATGAGCGCGTCTGCTTCTCTCCGTCATCCTGAGGTGCGAGGCGCAACCGCGCCGAGCCTCGAAGGGCGACGGCCCGTGTGCGTGACCATCCTTCGAGGCCCGCGCTTTGCGCGGGCACCTCAGGATGACGCCTGAGCTGTCAACAAGCGCACAAGCCCGATCACACCTCGAACGTCGCCGTCACCGGCACATGATCGGACGGCCGCTCCCAGCCGCGCGCCTGCTTGCTGATGGTGATGTCGCTCACGCGGTCGGCGAGCGCCGGCGATGTCCAGACGTGATCCAGCCGACGGCCACGATCCGACACCATCCAGTCGGCCGAACGGTAGCTCCACCACGTATAAAGCTTCGTCGGCTCCGGCGTTCGTTCGCGCATCACGTCGACCCAGCCACCGGCGGCGCGAGCGAGGGTGAGCTTCTCGCATTCGATCGGCGTGTGCGAGACGATCTTGAGCATCTGCTTGTGCGACCACACGTCATGCTCGAGCGGTGCGACATTGAGATCGCCGACGAGAATGGCGCGTGTACCGTTCGCCGGCCGCAGCTTCATATGCGCCTGCATCTCGTCGAGGAACGAAAGCTTGTGCGCGAACTTCACGTTCAGCGCCGGATCGGGAATGTCGCCGCCCGCCGGAACATAGAAATTATGCAGCGCGATCGGGTCGCGCAGGCCCGCGCGCTCGCCAAGCTCGACCGCAACATGACGGCAGTCGGTCTTGCCGCAGAAGTTCTCCACTGAGAACGTCTCGAGCGGATGCCGCGAAAGCACCGCGACGCCGTGGTAGCCTTTCTGCCCGCTCAGCGCCGCGTGCTCGTAGCCGAGCCGCTTGAAGCGCTTCAGCGGAAACGCATCGTCCGGGCATTTGGTCTCCTGCAGACAGAGCACGTCCGGCCGTGCCGCTTTCAGGAAGCGCGCGACGAGATCGATGCGCAGGCGGACGGAATTGATGTTCCAGGTCGTGACTTTGAATTGCATGCGAGAGGGAGCTTCTTGATGCCTTGGTCACGCGCGGCCTTGACCCGCGCATCCATCTGTTTCGAACAGAAGATGGATTGCCGGGTCAAGCCCGGCAATGACGAAGTCTCTGATCGGCGCTCTTCATCCCTCCCCGCAGGGGAGGGTGGCTCCGAACGAGCAAAGCGAGTGAGGAGTCGGGTGGGGTCAAAACTTTGCGACCTATCCCCACCCGGCCGCGGCTACGCGGCGTCCACCCTCCCCTGCGGGAAGGGATGACTCTCACGTCGGCAGCGGCAGTTCCTCGCGGGCGAAGGCGCGCTGCACCGCCGGGCGTGCGGTCACGCGCTTGGCGTGCGCCGTCCAGTTCGGAAACTCTTGTCCCATGTCGTAGCCGAGCACCTGGCCCTTGCCCCAGTTCCAGAACACCTGCAGGTAGCCGTCCGCGACCGAGAACTGATCGCCTGCCGCCCACGGGTCCTTGGCGAGTTTCTGATCGATCATCGTCCAAATCTCGCGGCAGGTCTCGCGGCCCTTTTCCTTCACGTTCTCGATCGCCGTGTCGCCGGTGGCGTAGCGTTCCGCACGGCGGATATGCGCATAGGCCGGATGGACGGTGCACGACATGAAGGCGAGCCACTCGGCGCAGCGTGCTTCCGCGCGCAGATCCTGCGGCCACAGCTTCGCGTCGGGGTAGGCGTGCGCAATGAAGCGCATGATCGCGGGGTTCTCGGTGACGATCCAATCGTCCACC